>DATFQI010000400.1:0-3152 GCA_035264365.1 Solirubrobacteraceae bacterium | reverse complement strand
CGAGCTCTCGGCGCCCGCGGCCGCGCTGGCGCGGCAGGCGCTGCCCGACGCCCGGCGTGTCGAGCCGTTCGACGGATCGGTGGTGCCGGCCGAGGACAGCGCGTACGACCTCGCGATCCTCTCGCACGTGCTCGAGCACGTGCCCGTCCCTGGGCCGCTGCTGGCCGAGGCGGCGCGGGTGGCGCCCGAGGTCGTCGTCGAGGTTCCCCTGGAGGACAACCGCTCCGCCCGCCGGCCCGAGAAGCGCGAGGAGGCCGCCGGGATCGGGCACCTCCACTTCTTCTCGCGCGCCGACGTGCGAGAGCTCGTCGCGGGCGCGGGGCTCGTGCGCGAGGCCGAGCTGACCGATCCGCTGCCGTATGCGCACCATGCCTTCTTCGCTTCCGGGCCTGCCGCCCGCTCGGCCGCGTTCGCCAAGTGGGCCGTGCGGGCCGCGGCGCATCGCGTAGCGCCCCGGACAGCCGAGACGCTGTTCACCGTGCACTACGCGGTGCTGGCGCGCCGGCCCTGAGCTTCGCGCCAGCCGGTCCCACTTCGCGCTTTTACGGGGGTGAGGTCGGACGTCTTCGGCCGAGTGGGGACCGTTTGCACGCTATAGCGGGGTCAACGGTCCCCACTTCCGTCTGTACCACGCCTCGCCCAACGAACGCCGGCGGGGCGGGCCGCCGAAGCGGCCCGCCCCGAACGCTCAGCCGCCGATCGCGTTGAGCGCGTCGACCTGGCCGTTGCCGTAGGTGAACCTCCGATGAGTGCAGCGCGCGGTTTCCCCTGCACGCGCCGCGATTTCGGCGGACCCTACTCCACCGCGATCGAGCACGCGACGGATACCAGCAGCGCCTCGGCGCCCGGCGGCCCGGTCAGCTGCATCCCGTTCGGCAGCACGCACGCCGGCAGCCCGAGGAGGTCCTGCGGGGCCGTGTAGGCGAGCACGGCCTCGCGCAGCGCCGGGTCGTCACGCTCGTCCTCGATCCGCGGCGGCGCGAGCGGCACGGCGGGCGTGAGCAGCACGTCGGCGTGCTCGAACAGGCGGCCGAAGGCGGCCCGCAGCCGTTCGCGGTCGGCGTGAGCGGCCAGCAGCCACGGCAGCTCGACCTGGGAGCCCATCTCGATCCGGCTCCGCACGTCCGCGCCGTACTCCTCCGCGCGGTCGGGCCAGAGCCCGGCGGCGCGGTGCGTCTCGTGGCCCTCGGCGAGCTGGATCGCGCGGAACGCGGGCAGGATCAGCTCCGCCTCGGGGAAGCCGAGCTCGCCGGCGCCCAGGCGCAGCGCGAGCTCCTCGTGCACGGCCGCGATCTGCGGCTCCAGCGGGGCGCCGTGCAGGTCGGGGCAGACGACGACGCGCGGCGGCGACGGCGCGATGGATGACGGCCCCGCCCACCCCGGCGCGAGCGCGGCCAGCAGCAGCCCGAGGTCCCGCGGCGAGCGCGCCATCGGCCCGGCGTGGTCGAGCGTGCGCGCGAGCGGCCACACGCCCTCGAGCGAGACGCGCCCGAACGTCGGCTTGAGGCCGTAGACCCCGCAGAACGCGCTCGGCACGCGGATCGAGCCGCCAGTGTCGGTGCCCAGCGCCAGCGGCGCCAGCCCGGCCGCCAGCGCGGCGCCGGAGCCGCCGCTCGAGCCGCCGCACACCCGCTCGGGGTCGCGCGGGTTGCGCGCGGTGCCGAGCGCGTCGTTGATCGAGCTGAAGCCCCAGGCGAACTCGTGCGTGGCGGTCTTGCCGAGCACGATCGCGCCCGCGGCGCGCACGCGCCGCACCGCCTCCGCGTCGCGCGCCGGCACGTGCCCGCGGAACATCGCGGAGCCGTAGGTCGTCTCGACGCCCTCGGTGTCGAAGAGGTCCTTGACGGCGATCGGCACGCCCTCGAGCGGCCGCGCGTCGCCGCGCGCCCACGCCGCCTCGGCGGCCCGCGCCTCCTGCGAGGCCCGCTCCAAACACGTCGCCCAGAACGCGCCGTGCGAGTCGGCCTCGATCGCGGCGGCCAGCTCGGCGACCACCTCCACGGGGGAGCGCTCGCGCGCGGCGTAGGCCGCGAGCAGCTCCGCCGCGGTCACGCCCGCGTGAAGCGGCGGCCGGCGGTCGGCGAGGCCGACTCGTCGAGGCGCGGCTTGAGCACCTCGTCCATCGCGTCGGCGTCCGCACGCGCCTTCTCGGCCTCGAGCTTGGCGAGCCGCTCAGGCGTGAGCTCGCCGGCGTTCTCCTCCTCGATCCGCTCGAGCCACTCGGCGCCTTCCTGCTGCTCGGCCGCGTCGACCTCGATCTTCTTGGTCTTCGCGTACTTGTCGATCTCGGCGAACAGCGCGTCCACGAGCTGCTCCTGCGGCACCTTCTTCAGCGCCTTGCCACGCGAGAAGATCAGGCCCTCGTTCTTGGCGCCCGTGATGCCGAAGTCCGCGTGCGAGGCCTCGCCGATGCCGTTGACCGCGCAGCCGAGCACGGCCACCTCGACCGGGTCCTCGTACGCGCGCAGGCGCTCCTCGATGTCGGCCACGACCGTGTCCATGTCGAACTGCAGCCGGCCGCAGGTCGGGCAGGCGATCAGCACGGGGCCCTTCTCGCGCAGCTTGAGCGCCTTCAGGATCTCCCAGGCGACCTTGACCTCCTCCTCCGCGTGGAACGTGGAGAGCGAGATCCGGATCGTGTCGCCGATCCCGTCGGCGAGCAGCGTCCCGAGCCCGACCGCCGACTTCAGCGAGCCCGACCACTTGGTGCCGGCCTCGGTGATGCCGAGGTGCAGCGGGTACGGGATCCTCTCGCTCAGCAGGCGGTTCGCGGCGATCGTGTTGGGCACGTTCGTCGACTTGATCGAGACCTTGAAGTCGGTGAACTCGAGGCGCTCCATCAGTGCGACGAACTCCACGCCGGCGGTCACCAGCGCCTCGACGGGGTTCTCGCGCTCGAGCTCGTGCAGGTGCTTGGGCAGCGAGCCGGAGTTGACGCCGATGCGCATCGGCGTGCCGGCCGCGCGCGCCTTGTCGGCGACCTCGGCGACCTTCTCGGGACCGCCGATGTTGCCCGGGTTCAGGCGGATGCAGTGCGCCCCGGCGTCGATCGACTTCAGCGCCAGCGTGTGGTTGAAGTGGATGTCGGCGATCACGGGGATCGGCGACTCCTTGACGATCGTCTTGAGCGCCTCGACGTCCTTCTCGCGCGG
>DATFQI010000399.1:0-8668 GCA_035264365.1 Solirubrobacteraceae bacterium | reverse complement strand
CAGCCGGTCGCCGCTGCCGTCGCCGGCCACGACCCGGAGCGAGCTCCCGGCGCGGTAGGCGATGCGGAAGCCGCTCGGCGCCCACACCGGCTGCGAGACGGGCTCGGCGCGGGCGAGCGTCCAGCGCACGGCGCCGCCGGGCTCGACGGCCGACAGGCTGCGCCCGCGCGTGACGGCGACGAACAGCCCGCGCGGCGACCAGGCCGCGTCCTCGTAGCCGCCGAGCCGCCGCGAGCTGCCGTCGCGCTGGACGACCCAGGCGCCGCCCGGCCCGGTGACGAGCACGCGGCCGGGCGCCGGCAGCGCCGTCAGCGCGGGTGCGCGCCCCGGCGTCGGGCGCTCGGCGCGGACGAGGTCCCGGAACCAGTCGGCGACGGCGTCCCCGGGCGCCGTGGCGGCAAGGACGACGACGAGGGCGAGGGCGGCCGCCACCGGCACGAAGCGCAGCCGCGACGCCCGCCGCTGCGGCGCTCGGGCGGCGAACGCCGCAGCCGACACCGCACGGGCGCGGTCGCGCGTCTCCGCCTCGCCGGGGGCCGTGAAGCCGCGGAGCCGGCGCTCGGCGCTCATCGCAGCTCCTCCACCCGCGCGGTGTCGAGCTCCGCGCCGAGCGCGTCGAGCCCGCGGCGCAGCCGCGAGTTGACCGTCCCTCGCGGCAGGTCGAGCAGGCCGGCGATCTGTCCCGGCGTGTAGCCGAGCAGGTGCCGCAGGACGACGACCGCCCGCTGCTCGGGCCCCAGCGCGGCCAGCGCCTCGACGAGCTCCTCGTCGGGGGCGGCGCGCTCCGGCGCCACCGGCTCGGGCACGCGCTCGCCGGCGACCTCGCGGCGCAGCGCCCGCGCGCGCGTGTGGTCGATCGCGCGGTTGACGACGATGCGGTGGAGCCAGGGGCCGAACGGGCGCCGGCGATCGAAGCGGTCCAGCGCGCGGATCGCGGCCAGGAACGCCTCCTGCGCGACGTCCTCCGCGGCGTGCGCGTCACCGCAGACGAGGCACGCCGCTCGGTAGGCGCGCGGCCAGTGGCGGGCGAACAGCTCGTCGAACGCGTCCGCCGAGCCGCGCTGGGCGGCCCGCACGAGCGCCGCGTCAGTGCGGACCCGCGCCTTCAGCGCGCGCCTCGCATCGACGGCGAGCTCACCCGATCCGGACACGGCGACCATCGCAAACGCTACCCGCCCTGCGCCGACACGTCGAAGCTGTCGAGCACCGCCTGCAGCTCCGCCCTTCCCGCCGGCGTGACGTCATCCCCCACCGCGGCGTTCGCGTAGAACCCGCGGCCGCCGGCCTGGAACGGCATCCAGTACGTGCGGAACGGCACGCCGTGCCCGATGCAGGCCGGCAATTCGCTGTCGTCCGGGACGGCCTCGTCCAGCTGCGGCGGCCCAGCGCGCATCTCGCTCGAGATCGCCTCCCCGCGCTCCTGGATCGTCACGAACACGTCACGCGGCCCGACCCGCTCCATCGTCGCGACCGGGTGCTGCGCGCAGGCGCTCGACTCGCCGTTCGGCACGGGCTCGACCGTGCCCACGGAGAGGATCTCCCGCGGCGCGCTGAGGCGCGGCGTCAGGACCGTGTCCGCGCGCCGCCAGTCGCTCGGGAACGTGACCTCGAACCCGCGCCGCTCGTCGGTGTAGCGCGTCATCCCGGTGGGAGCGGCCGCCGCGGCCGGCGCCGGCCGCGGCTCGTCGGCCCCGCACGAGGAGAAGATCAGCCCGGCGAGGAGGACGGCCACGGGCGCGCGCATCGTCCTCGATACGCGCGCGCAGGCGCGAGAGGTCCCGGCGGCCGGACCGGCGCCCGCCTCAGCGCGGCGATCCCGCGGCCCCGGCCGAGCGCGGCCATGTGCCCGCGCGTGTGGTAGGCATAGGCCGCGGCGCGCCCGGCAGGTTCTTCGCGAGCCGGCGGGACTGGCGCAGCGCCTGCTCAGGTCATCTGGCCCGTACCGTGATGTTCACCGCGGTGCTCAGTGTCACGGCACCGCGGTTGTCGTACGCCCTCACCCGCAGCGAATGCGTCCCGGAGGGCACGTTGTTCCACCGGTAGGCGTAGGGGGCGGCCGTGTCCGAGCCGAGCAGCGTGACGCCGTTGTCCCGGTAGAACTCCACGCGGGTGATGCTGCCGTCCGCGTCGCTTGCCGAGGCCTCGATCATGATCTTCGGCTTCCATGGGAAGCTCGCCCCGTTGGTTGGGGCGGTGATAGCGGTGGTGGGTGTGAGGTTCGTCGCGCTGACCGTCACGGTCCGTGCCGCGCTCGTCGTCTCGGCTCCGAGGTTGTCGGTCGCGCGCGCCGTGATCGAGTAGCTGCCGGCGGGGACGTTGGTCCAGTCGTAGCTGTAGGGCGCGCTCGTGTCCTCACCGAGCTTGGTCGCGCCGTTGAAGAACTCCACCTTGGCCACGCTCCCGTCCGGGTCGGACGCGCTCGCGACGACGCCGATGTTCGCGGGAGCGACGAAGGCTGCGCCGGCGGCTGGCTGGGTGAGGCTCACGCTCGGCGCGCTATTGCCGGCGACGGTGACCATCTTCGCGGCGGATGGCACGCCGTCGGCGGCGATCACGAACAGCATGTAGACACCGGGCGGGGCGACGTTGGCGCTCGCGGGCGCCGTCGCAACGAGCGAGCCGGAGCCGGTCGTGAAGCTCAGTGGCACATAGCGCTGCTCCATGTTCACTGAGTGCGTGACCGCGCCGAGCCGGACGAGCGCAACCTTGGCGATGGAGCCGGCCTGCGCAGTGTCGATCTGGAATGGCGTCCCGTAGGTCGCAACGGTTGGTGCGGCGTCGATCACCGGACGCGGCGCGAGCTCGCCCGATCCGTCGGTCCTGAACAGGTACGGCGGCGAGAAGACCTGCGCGTTCTTCGCCAAGTAGCCGACGGTGTCGCACGTGCCGCAGATGCCGCCGCCCGCGGACAGCACCCGGCCGTCGGGAAGCAGCAGCGCTGTCGAGTGGTATTGGCGCGTGACCGACTCGGCCGCCAGCGTCGTCCACAGACCGGTCGCGGGGTTCCAGCGCTCGGCGGCGTAGACGCCGTTGTTGAGGTCCACAAGGCCCGCTCCGGAGGAGTTGCCGCCCGTGGCGAGCACGCTGCCGTCCGCGAGCACGGTGAGGTTGTGCTGGCGGCGCCCGTTCGCCATCGAGGCGGTCTGCGTGACCTGCGGCGTCGCGCCGTTGATGTCGATCACGCGCGAGTCGCGGCTCGAGCCGCCGCCGCCGGCCACGAGGATCTTGCCGATGTCATAGAGAGCGTGGCTGCCGTAGCCGCGGTCGATCGAATCGCGCGTGCCGTGACTCTGCCAGGTGCCGGTGCCGCCCGTGTCGAGGCTGCGCATCGTCGTGTCCGGGCCGGAGACGAACGCGCGCCCGTCCGGCGCCACGTCGGTCCACGGGTACAGCGGCTGGGCCAGCGAGGCGGTGCTCAGCGTTCGCAGGCTGCCGCTCGTCGTACGGACCTCCGGCACGCTCGGGCCGCCGGAGGTGATCAGCATCTCGCCGTTGCGCAGCGGCGTGACGGTCGGGTACCAGCGCCCTGCGGCCATGTTCGGGCCGACGCTCCACGTGCTCGTGGAAGGGTCGAAGATGTGCGTCTGGCGGATGCCGTTCAGCTGGGCGTCCAGGTTGCCGCCGGCCAAGAACAGCCGGCCGTCGTTGAGGTGCGCCAGCCCGCTGCAGAAGACGTTGTAACCAGTCTCGACCCATACCGGCGTCTGCTCGCCGGTCTCCGGATCCCACAGCGTCGCGCGCGTGTGGTCGTGGACGGGATAGGTCTCAGTCGCGTTGTCGCCGACCGAGTCGTACGCGAGCACCTTGCCGTTGGGCATGAGCGCGTTGTGGACCCCGACCACCGGCCAATCGACCACGGGGCTCCATCTGCCCACGAGATGCTCGTCGCCGGCGACCGCGGCGACCGCCGCACGGGCGTCGGTCGCGGTGACGGTTCGCGTGTGCTCGGAGAGGCGCGGCTCGGCGGCGGCGTCGTGCACGCTGTCCTCGGCGAGGTGATCGGCTGCGTTGCCGTGACCGAGCGCAGTGGACGCGGGCGCGAGGGCAAGCGCAAGTCCGGCGACGATGATCGCTCCGGCTCTCATGGACCCACGCTACGCGTGCTCCGCCCGCTATACGCTGGCCATCGGTCTAGATTGCACAGTGCGGCGCTAGGGCCGATGCGCAGGCACTGACCTCACCTTCCGGCGAGCACGGACGCGACGGCGCTGCGCACCTCGACGCCGGCCGGTTCGGGGTTCAGCTCGCGCCCGAGCCATTCGGACACGCGCGGCACGACAGCCGGGATCATCGCCACCGTTCCGGAGCCGCGGGTGCCGGCGATGAGGCCGAGAGGCATGCGGCACCAGTTCTCGGGCAGCGCGTCCGCTGCGGTGTTCGCAGGATCCGCCAGGAGCCACTGGGCCGCGGCTGCCGCCTTCAGCTCCCCCGGCCCCAGCTCGACCACGACGGGGTCCATGCCGGGGGAGCCGAACAGGCGGAGGAGATCGAGCTCCGTGACCGGCCCGGGACCGAGCGCGGCGAGCACGCCGTCGAACGGGGCCTGGATCCCGTGGTAGTTCGGGACGATCAGCCCCGCTTCGGCGCCGGTCGCGCGACGCAGCGCCCCCGCGAGCAGGTCGGGCAGGTAATGGGGCGCCCCCGAGCGCGTCACCCACTGCGTGGGCAGTTCTGCGACGACGCGCGCAGCCGCCGACTCGACCACGTGGCGTGCTGCACTCGGCGTCGTGGGACGCACGGCGGGCACGCGATATATCCCGCGCACGATCGCGCGGTCCGGCATGAGGTCGCAGACCGCGACGGAACTCGCGAACAGGTGTGGCTCGGCCGCCGGCGTGCCGGCCAGGGCGCCGGTCCAGTCGCCGAAGTTGTGACCGCAGAGGATCAGGTCGACGTGCCGCGCCCAGGGCGCGGCGACGCCGTCCAAGCGGTCGGCACGGGTGTCGATCCCCGCGCCCTGCGGCCACCATTCGACCCCGTCGTGCAGCAGGACGACGACCCAGCGTGCTCCATCGCGTCGCAGCGTCTTCGCGAGAACGGTGACCCGCTCGGAGACGTCGGACACCGCCGGCGGCGCCTGGGTGAAGACGTCCACGCGCGGATGGGTGAGCCCGATGACGCCCACCGGCCCGCCCTCCGTGGGCACCAGAGCGCTGGGATCCAGGCCCACGTCGACATTCGCGCACAGCACGGGGAACCGGAGCCGAGCGACCGCCGCGCGCATCGCCTCGACCCCGTCGTCGAACTCGTGGTTGCCGACGGTGGCCGCGGCGATCGGCAGATCAGCGACCTCCTCCCACGGACGCTCTTCACGCACTGGAAACGACGGGTGGCCGACGACGAAGTCGCCGAGGTCGAGCCAGATCGCGGGAACGCGCTCGCGCTCGCGCTCGAGCAGCGCGACGAGCCCCGCGCACGTGCCGCTCTCCCCGTGCGAGGCCCGCAGCGGCAGCGTCGTCGCGCCCAGGTCGCTCGTGGAGAGAACCCGCAGCGCGGTGCCGGGCAGCGGAGGCGGCAGCAGATCCATGCAGCGACCCGTACCCGCGCCCCGCTCAGGGAATCTGCCCGCGCCGCCCGGGTCGCAGCAAAGCGACCTCGAAAGCGCGAAGGATCGCCTCGGAGCTCCAGACGACGTATCGTTTGTCACTGAGAGACAAGGAGGCAGCACCGTGGCGACACCCAAGGAACGCGAGGAGCAGCGCAAGCACGAGCGGCAGCGCGACTTCGATCGCCAGGTGGATACGGGGTCGCTCGTCGTGCGGCAGATGACCCCCGAGGAGCGCATCAAGTACGCCGAGTCGCCTGAGGCGGCCGCGGAACGGCTCGCCCGGGGTGCGCGCAAGCGCAACTGACCAGCCGGGCCGCGAAACGACCGCGCATGCCGCTGCTGTGGACACAGAAGCAGGACGTCGGCCCGCCCGGCCGGATCTTCCCGGCCATGACGTTCGACGCCTCACGCGAGCGCGTCGTGCTGTTCGGCGGTCAGGTTGCGGGCGCCGTCAATCTGCGGGACACGTGGTCATGGGACGGCGCCGATTGGACGCAGGTCTCCGACTTGGGTCCATCGCCGCGAGCGGGGACCGCAATGGCCTTCGATGCCGGCCGGGAGCGAGTCGTGCTGCTCGGCGGCGTTGCGGATACCGGCGCTCTCGGGGACACCTGGGAGTGGGACGGCGCCGATTGGACGCAGGTCGCCGACACCGGCCCGAGCGCGCGGGCGCTGCATGGGCTGGCGTACGACGCGGTGCGCGAGCACGTCGTCCTGTTCGGCGGGGGCGATAGCGCGGGCAACCTGCTCGACGACACGTGGGCGTGGGACGGCACCGAGTGGACGCAGATCGCCGACACCGGCCCGACGGCGCGGTACACCCACGCGATGACGTTCGATGTTGCCGGCGAGCGGCTGCTCGTCTTCGGCGGCGTGGGCGGTCCCGCGCCGCAGGCGGAGCTCGCCGACACGTGGGCCTGGGACGGTGCGGCCTGGACGGAGGTCGCCCACTTCGGGCCACCGGCGGCCATGGCGCCCTCGGCAGAATGCGACGGATACACCGTGCTGCTCGTCGGCGGGGGCATCGCCACGTCCAGCCCGATCGTGCCGTTCGGGGGCACGTGGCAGTGGAATGGGCAGCACTGGACCGAGCGCCAGAACATGGGTCCGCCGGCGCGGATGGCGGCCGGGCTCGGGTTCGATTCCGCCCGGAACCGGTACGTGCAGTTCGGCGGGGCGGGCGCACCACCGGCCGGTGCGACCGACTTCCTGTTCCTCGGGGACACGTGGGAGACCTTCGATCCGGCCCCGCCCTCGCCCTGAGCCGGCGCGACAGGCTCGTGCAAGCCTCGTGCTGCCTGCTGACTTCCTGTGACTCAATCGCGGGTGCTGTCCACCAGGGCTCGAGCGACTCTGGTCTCGAGTCGGGCGGGATACCGCTGTACACCGGCGAGAAGCTCGGCGACACGCCCGTTGAGGATCGCGTCGAGCCCGAGCAGCATGATCGCCGCGAACGGGTCGAACAGCTGTGGTGCTCCGGTGCCCAGACCGGCGGCCAGGTTCACGAGGCTGCCCCGGTTGAGCAGATACAGGCGTCGGCCGTTCACCTCATACCGTTCGAGATGTCGACGCAGGTCGGCGTGGGGGTGCTGATCCAGCCAATCGACGTCGATCTCACGGTTGCTGTGGCCGACGTTCACGAGGATCGCGCCGTCGGGGAGGCGCTCGATCTGTGCCGCTCCGACGACACCGTCGAAGCCGGTCGCGGTGACGACCACGCTGGCTCGACGAACGGCCTCGTCGAACTCGGCGACGCGGCAGCCGTGGTGCTGCGCCTGGATCAACCGAACCGGGTCGAGGTCGACGATCGTGACGTTCGCGCCCAGATCGCGGGCGCGCAGCGCAACGCTCTGACCGACCGGGCCGAACCCGACCACGACGATCTCGCGGCCGTACAGCGACAGGCCCGTTATCGCCGCGAACGCCGGCCAGGTCTCGGCGCCGACGTGATGCCGATTGTGAATGAGCTCCTTGAGCGCGATCCCGTTCCAGTCCAACACCGGGAACGGGACATCGAGGCCGGCCAGGCGATGCAAACCGGTCGTGGTGGCCTCGAGCGCACCAGCGGGACGGTGCCCCGCTGCTGCTGTCGACGCGATCAGCTCACCGCCCATGTCGCACAGCGCATCGGCCGGCTCACTTGCGAGCCAGGCCAGGCCGTCGGCGTGCTCGGCGGCAGACATGCCGGCGTGGCCGCGGATGTCGACGCCCATCGAGGCGAGGTGCGCTGCGGTGCGGTCGTCGGTGCTGTCCGGGTTGCACGGCGCCATCCGGACTCGCGCCCCGGCCTGCAGGAGCGGGCCGACGATGCAGATGCTCTCGGGCGTGATGTGCTGGTGACACGCGACGGTGCGGCCCGACAGGTCCGAGGCCGCGACCTCCGCGGCGAATGCGGTGGTGATCGGGTTGGTCCACGCGATCCATTCGAGCTCTGCGGTGTCCACGGCGCCAGTACATCACGGGTTCCTGGACGACGCGGGTCGCCATGGCTCGCGCTCGTGCGCGAGCCAGACCAGCTCGGGCTCGAGCGCATGCACCCGCAGCTGGCCTTCGGTACGCGGCTCGTCGAGCTCGCCGAACCAGACGGCCACGTCGCCGCCGACGATGACCGGGCGCCCGCCGGTCTCGACCACGACCATCTGCATGCCGCGCGTGTGGCCCGGCGCCGGCACGAGTCGGAGCCCGGGAAGCAGCTCGAGCTCGCCGTCGACCGGCACATAGTGCACGCCGGGCGCCTCGACCCACTCGCGAATCGTGTAGTCGTCCTCGCCCCGCGCGTCCTCGAGCTCCCGGCGCTGGACATAGATCGGCCGGCCGGCGAAGAGGTGGTTGCCGCCGCAGTGGTCGAAGTGCAGGTGCGTGTTGACGACGATGTCAATGGCGGCCAGATCGAGGTCCTGCTCGCTCAGCGGCCGCAGGCGCGGATCCATGTCGGCCACCGCCGGGTGCAGCTCCGTCATGCCGGTGTCGACCAGCACGCGCGCATCCGGGTGCTCGATGACGTGCACGTAGACCGGCATCCGCTCGTCCTCCGCGAGCAGGTCGGCAACGTGGATCGGCGTGATGGCTGGCATGGGTCCATCATGGGGGACCACTGGTGCCACGAGAAGATCCAGTTCG
>DATFQI010000398.1:0-23914 GCA_035264365.1 Solirubrobacteraceae bacterium | reverse complement strand
GCGCTCGTCGCCTGCGCGCGCGACCCGCGCCGCCGCGCGCTCGTGCTCGTCGCCGTGCGCGCCGACTTCTACGGCCACTGCGCGCGCTTCCCCGAGCTCTCGCGGCTGCTCGGCGCCAATCACATCGTGGTCGGCCCGATGCGCCGGCACGAGCTGCGGCGGGCGATCGAGCTGCCGGCGCGCAGGGCCGGCCTGCGCGCCGACCCGGAGCTCGTCGACGCGCTGATCGACGACGTCGAGCACGCGCCTGGGGCGCTCCCGCTGCTGTCGACCACGCTGCTCGAGCTCTGGCAGCATCGCGACGACCGCCGGCTCACGCTCGCCGCCTACGAGAGCACCGGCGGCGTGCTCGGCGCGGTCGCCCGCCTGGCGGAGGGCGCCTACGAACGGCTGGACCCGGCCGGGCGCGAGGCGGCGCGGCGGATCCTGCTGCGCCTCGCCGGCGACGGCGGCGTCCGCGTGCGCGTGCCGATCGCGGACCTTCCGGGCGACGTCCACGATGTCCTGTCGGTGCTCGCGGACGACCGCCTGATCACCGTCGGCGAGGGCGAGGTCGAGGTGGCGCACGAGGCGCTGCTGCGCGAATGGCCGCGCCTGCGGATCTGGCTCGACGAGGACGCCGACGGGCACCGCGTGCACCGTCACCTGACCGAGGCGGCGCACAGCTGGGACGCCGGGGGGCGCGACGCCGGGGAGCTGTACCTCGGGTCGCGGCTGGGCGTCGCGTCCGACTGGGCGAATGCCCACGACGAGCATCTCAACCGGCTGGAACGGGATTTCCTCGCCGCGTCGCGCGCGGCGTCCGAGGCCGAGTCCGAGCGGCGCCGGCGCGCCAACCGCCGGCTGCGCGTGCTGCTGGCCGGCGTGGGCTCGCTGCTGGTGCTCGCCGTCGTCGCGGGCGCGGTGGCCCTCTCCCAGCGCGGTCAGGCGCGCGGTGCCGCGCTCACCGCCGACGCGCTGCGACTCGGCGCCGAAGCGCTGACCAACGAGCGGCTCGACCAGGCGCTGCTGCTCGCACGCGCCGGCGTCGCGCTCGACGACACGACCGCCACGCGCAGCAACCTGCTCGCGCTGCAGGTCCGCGAACCGGCGTCGCTGGGCGAGCTGCGCGCCGACGGCTGGCCGCTCTACTCGCTGGCGCTCAGCGACGACGACCGGCTCGTCGCGATCGGCGACGAGCGCGGCGCCGTGAGCGTCTACGACACGGCGACGCGGACGCGCCTGAGCGCGCCGTACACCGCGCCAGAGGGGCTCGTCGAGTCACTGGCCTTCTCGCCCGACGGGCGCACGCTCGCGCTCGTCGCCCACTGCGGGACCGAGCTGTGCGACGGCGAGACCTTCGTCGACCTGATCGACCCCCGCAGCGGCGAGCGCCGCCGACGCTTCGTGCTGCCGCCGCTCCCGAACCGCCCCTTCTACGAGTACGCGCTCGTCCGCTTCCAGCCCAACGGCCGCGACCTGATCGTGCAGAAGAACGACGTCGCATTCCCCGACGGCCCGCCCTCTCGGCTCTGGCGCCTCGACGCCGCCCGCGGAGCGATCGCCGGAGGGCCGGTCGTGCTCGGTCGCCACGGGGCGTGGAACCTCGAGATGACCGCGGACCGCAGGCGGGCCTTCGTCACGAGCCCGGGCGACGACACCACCTGGGAGATCGACCCGGTGACGCTGCGCGTGGTGCGCACGTACCCGGTGGGCGGGCGCGCGGGAGCGGTCAGCGACGACGGCCGCCTGTTCGCGCTCGGCTCGGAGGACGGCGCCGTGCGCCTGCTCGACCTCGAGACCGGCGACGTCCGCCCGCTCCGCGGCCGCCACCGGGGCGGCGGCATGCACCTCGTCTTCAGCCCGGACGCGCGCAGGCTCGTCGCCTCCGACGACAGCGGCGAGATCGTGGTCTGGGACGTCGAGCGGGGGGAGGTCCGGGAGCGCTTCGCCGGTCCGCGTGGCGAGGTCTACGGCCTTGCGATCTCCAGCGACGGCCGCACGCTCTACAGCACCGCACCCGACGCGCGGATGCGGATCTGGGATCTCGCGGGCGACCGCCGGCTCGACACGCGCTTCGACGCGGGCCCGGCGCTGGTCATCGACGACCAGTCGCCCAAGGACACGGCGCTGAGCCCGGACGGCCGCACGCTCGCGGTCACCCAGGTGGACGGGTCCGTCGACCTGCTCGACGCGCGCACCCTCCAGAGGCGCTCGAGCGTGCGCGCCCAGCGCAAGCCGGCGCTCGCCGTCGACTTCAGCCCCAACGGTCGCCTGCTGGCGGTCACCGGCGATGGCGCGCGCGTAACGCTCTGGGACACCGGCACCCTGACGCGAGCGGGGGAGCTGAAGGGGCTGAGCGGGTTCTCCCAGGAGGTCGTGTTCTCTCCCGACGGCCGCCTCGTTGCCGCGGGCGGCGCCGCCGACGGCAAGCAGAACGTGCTCGTGTGGGACGTGCGCTCGCGCCGGCCCACGGGCGTCGAGTTCGACGTCTACGGCGCCTCGCTCGCGTTCAGCCCGAACGGTCGCCTGCTGGCGGCTAACGGGATGGAGGACCCGGTGGAGGTGCGCGACATGCGGACCGGGCGGGTGGTGGCCCGCCTGTCCACCGGCGACTTCGTGCGCACCGTCGCCTTCAGCCCCGACGGGCGGCTGCTCGCCGTCGGCCGCTACGGCGGCACGGTCCTGTTCTACTCGACGCGCACTTGGAAGCCCGTGGGCCGCGCGCTCGACGGCCATGATGCGCGCGTGACCGCGCTCGAGTTCTCCGGCAACGGTCGCACGCTGGCGACCGGCGCCGTCGACGGCAGGGTGCGGCTGTGGAGCGTCGGCACGCAGCGCGCGATCGGTTCGTCACTGGAGATCGAGCCGGAGGCGTACATGTCCGCCCGCTTCTCCCGCGACGGCTCCTACCTGTTCGCCGTCCCACACGAGGGGCGCGGCGTGCGCTGGGACGTGCGCCCCGCGTCCTGGAAGCGCCACGCGTGCCTGGTGGCCGGCCGCGAGATCACCGAGCGCGAGTGGCGCGATGCGCTCCCGGACCGGCCGTTCCGCCCCGTGTGCGGGCGAGGCTAGGCGCTCACCAGATCTCGATCCCTGCTGGCGCGGGCGCATGATCGGCGCCTCGTCGCCGAGCCCGAATGCGACCCGGAACGCCTCCAGGTCGGAGGAACAAGAAGCTCATTCGGATCGGCTAGGTCCGAAACGAGAAAGGCCCTGCATCGCAGGCCCCTCGTGAGGGGTGAGCGGAGGGAATCGAGCCCGCGACCGCCGAGACCACAAGCCGGCATCCCTCAACCTGCGACCACCCGGCGCCGAAATTGATCCCGGAATGCACCCCCGGCTGATCCGCCTCTAGAACGCCGGAACTGGTGCTATTGCAGGGCTTTATCCGAATCGGGGAGACAGGATTTGAACCTGCGACCGCCCGGCCCCCAGCCGGAGCGATCCAGGCGCACCCGGTGCTCTGCGGCGTCCTAGAGCGATCTGAGTTGCGCTGAGTTGCTCTCGGTCGCGCTCAGTTTGTTCCCCGGATTGAACCCCGTCCCATGCCGAAGTCGCCAGGGTGGCCGCACGTGTGCCGGCCGAAGCACGCGCTCGTCGTTCGCGGCCGAGCTGATCGAGCCGCCCGCGCCACCGATCCCGCCGCGCGACCTACTTCCAGATGCGCGTGCGTGGGTTGAGCTCGTCGGCAGCGAATCCGGGGTCAGCGTCAGGGAACTCCATCGGGTGATCGCTCGCGGCTTTGACAAGATCACGTAGGGCGACGCGTGCTGCTGTCAGCGCGATCCACGACGGCCTGAGCGTCGCGGCCATCACCGTCGTGCCGATCTCGGGTTGCAGATTCCACTCGTCGTTGCGGGCATGCGAGAGCGTCGTCGCGAGGTTGTTCGGGTGCGTTAGCTCGGAAAGGATCGAGTAGCCGCGCCGAATGGCGTCGCAGTAGCCCTCTGCGGCAACCCAACGCGGTGGCGGGTCAGCGTCCCCTTCTCTGAGCTCGTCGGCCTCGGCGCACACCGCTCGCACGAACCCGTCGACCGGAAGCGCCTTGACATGGCTCGTCTCGCTACCGGGGTGAACCACGGCCACGTACGATCATCGCCGTGAAGTTGGGGTTCATCGGGTGCGACCGGACGGCGGCCATTCTCGCCCGCGGCCTCGACGAGCAGGTTCTCTTCGCCGGCACGGACGGCGCTCGAGCTGCGGCCCTGGCGGCAGCCCTAGGAGGCCGTGTGCTGTCGAGCTACGAGGCGGTCGCCGAGCGGGCGGACGTGGTCGTCCTCTGCCACGGTCCGTCGGAGATGGCAAGGATCGCGGCGGCGGTGGCCCCACACGCTCGCATCCTCGTGTCCGCGGTTGCGGGGACGTCCCTCGGAGTCGTGCGCGACGCCTATCCCGATTCAGCGGTGTACCGGATCGCCGTCAACTCGGCCGCGCAGATCCGGCGCGGTGTCACCGTCATGGCGGAGGGACCGGCGCATGCCGAGGACCACTTTGTGCGCGCGCTGCTTGCCCGCATCGGGGCGGTGATCACGGTGGATGACACGCTGGTCGACACGGCCGTTGCCGTGCTCAGCGGCGTTGAAGCTGACTGCAGCCGTGTGGTTCACGCGCACATAAGAGCCGGTACCGGTCGCGCGGCCCTGGATCAGCTCGAGAGGTTTCTCGCGAGCTGAGCGGACTCACCCCATGCGGAAGGGATCGCGCGTCTGGCCCTCGAGCTCGATCCAGACGGCTTTGGTCTCTGTGAAGGCGTGCATCGCCTCGAGTCCGCTCTCGCGGCCCCAGCCGCTGTCGCCTACGCCGCCGAAGGGCACTTGCGGCGCGACCACCCGGTACGAGTTGACCCAGACGGTGCCCGCGCGCAGGCGGGACGCCACGCGATGGGCGCGACCGACGTCAGAGGTCCATATGCCCGCGGCGAGGCCGAAGCGCGTGGCGTTGGCCTTCTCGATCGCTTCGTCCTCGTCGTCGAAGACGTCGACCGCGAGCACGGGGCCGAACACCTCCTCGTTGGCCAGCGCCATGTCGGGGGTGACGCGATCGATGATCGTGGGCGCCAGGAACAGCCCGCCCCTGCCGCCGTCGTCGGCGCCCGTGATGACCTCGGCGCCTTCGCTCATGGCGCGGTCGATGTGCCCGCGCACCGCTTCGAGCTGTTGCCCGTTGGCGAGCGGACCCATCTCGCTCTCGGCGTCGAGCGGATCGCCCAGCACGATCGTGCGGGCGCGGTCGGCGAGCGCCGACACGAGCTCGTCCTTGACCGTGCGGTGCACGAGTAGCCGCGAGCCGGCGATGCAGGTCTGACCCGTGGCGGCGAAGATGCCGGCCATCACCCCGTCGCGGGCGGCCGTGAGCGAGGCGTCCTCGAACACGACCTGGGCGGACTTGCCGCCGAGCTCGAGCGTGGTGCGCGCGAGGTGTCCGGCGGCCGCGCGCGCGACCTCCTTGCCGACGTCGGTGGAGCCCGTGAAGGCCACGAGGTCCACCCCGGGATGCTCGGCGAGCGCCTTCCCCGTCTCCGGTCCCCAGCCCGTGACGACGTTCAGGACGCCGGGTGGCAGCCCGGCGCGTTCGAGGCAGCGCGCGAGCTCGATCGTGCTGACGGGTGTGTGGTCGGAGGGCTTGACCACCACGGTGCAGCCGGCCGCCAGGGCCGGCGCCAGCTTCCAGACGAGCAGCAGGAGCGGAGAGTTCCACGGCACGATCGCACCGACGACGCCGACGGGCTCGTGGACGGTGTAGGCGAGGAAGTTCGTCTTGGCGGTCGGGATCGTCTCTCCTCGCGCCGTCTCGGCCACGCCGGCGAAGTAGCGAAACCATGAGGGGATCGCGGCCATCTGCCCGGCGGTCTCGCGCAACAGCTTGCCGTTGTCGGTGGTCTCGAGGCGGGCGAGCCGGTCCGCCTCCTGCTCGAGAATGTCGGCGACGGCGCGCAGGACGCCCGCGCGTTCTGGGGCGCTCATCGCCCCCCAGGGCCCGCGGAGCGCTTCGCGGGCGGCGCTTACTGCTGCGTGCACGTCCTCCGCGCCGGCATCGGCGACCCGCGCCCACGCCTCGCCGGTGAACGGGTTGAGCGTCTCGTAGGTGCGGCCGGCCGCCGGGGCAGTCTCGCGGCCGGCGATGTGCAGCGCGTAGGCGTTCATCGGTTCAGCGCCCCTCTCAGGAAGAAGGTCAGGTTGGCGGGCCGCTCGGCCAGGCGGCGCATGAGATACGTGAACCACGTGGGTCCGTACGGGGCGGCGATCCGGAGCGGCAGGCCCGCCGCCAGGATGCGGCGCTGCTCGGCGAGCGCGATCCCGTAGAGCATCTGGAACTCGAAGCGGTCGGGAGTGATCGCCTCGCGCTCGATGATCGAGAGTGCGGCGCGGATCATGACCGGATCGTGGGTGGCGATCGCGGTGAGCTCCGCGTGCGGCAGCGAGCGCTCCAGCAGGGAGACGTACGAGGCGTCGATCTCTGCCTTGGAGTGGAAGGCGATCTGCGCGGGCTCGAGGTAGGCGCCCTTGACGAGCCGCACGTTGAGGCCCAAGGGCAGCAGGCGGTTCAAGTCGTCGCTCGAGCGATGCAGGTAGCTCTGCAGCACGACGCCGACGTTGTCGCGACCGCTCTCGCGCAAACGCCGGTAGCAGTCGAGCGTCGCGTCGACGACGGCGCTCTCCTCCATATCGATGCGCAGCCGCATGCCGCGCTCACCGGCCTGGTCGAGCAGGCGCGCGACGCTCTGGAACATCAGCTCGTGGTCGAAGTAGACGCCCAGATGCGTGAGCTTGAGCCCGACGTTCGCGTCCAACCCTTCGTCGGCCAGCCGCGCGACCTGGCGCGCGTACTCGTGTTCGTGAACGGCGACCTGCGCCGGCGTCAATGCGTAATCGTCGAAGAGCCCGGTGACGGCCCGGGCGCCCTGGGCGTTGAGCTCGCGGAAGATCGGGACGATCTCGTCGAGCTTCTCCGCCGGGACGAACTGCCGTGCGCCGAGTCTCATGCCGTGGCGGGACACCAACCGGTTCACCCGCGGGCTGTCGGCCGCCCGCAGGATGGCGCTGCGCGCGATCTGGTGCCCGAGCCCCGCGGCGCGCGGGCCAATGCCTCTCGCGACAGTGGCGTTGGTGCTCATCGGATCGCCCTCCGGCGCAGCTTGCCGCTGCTGGTTCGTGGGAGCGCGTCGACGAAGTCGACGCGCCGCGGGTACTTGTACGGCGCTGTGATCGTCTTGACATGGTCCTGGAGCTCTCGTGCCAGCTCGGGCCGCGCGTCGAACCCGTCCCGCAGCACGACCACCGCTCGCACGATGCTGCCGCGCTCGTCGTCCGGGGCCGGCACGACGCCGACGTCCGCGACGGCGGGGTGCTCGAGCAGCGCCGACTCCACCTCGAAGGGACCGATCCGGTAACCCGCGGAGACGATCACGTCATCGGTGCGCCCCTCGAAGTACAGGTAGCCATCCTCGTCCTGGGTCACGCGGTCGCCCGTCCGCCACACACTCGCGTCCGGCGCGGGCTCTCCGTGGTAGCGCAAGAAGAACGTGGGCACCGTGGACGGTGCGACGACGAGCTCGCCGTCGTCGACCCAGGCGCGGACGCCGGGCAGCGGCGTGCCCATGCTGCCGGAGCGCACGGGCGCGTGGACCGGCATCGCCGTGATCTGGCCCGTCTCCGTCTGCCCGTAGCCGTCACGAATCGCAACGCCCGTGGCGTCGCTCCAAACCCGCAGGATCTCCGCGTTGAGCGCCTCGCCCGCGGCTAGGCAGGTGCGGAGGTCACTCGGGCGCCGGAGCGCGTCCCGGTTGACGATCACCCGGTACTCGGTCGGCGCCATGCACAGCACATCGACGCGTTCCTCCTCGAGGATCTGCATCCGCTCCTCTGCGTCGAATCGGCCGTCGTGCAGCACGGCCGTCGCGCCGCGCAACCAGGGCGCGAGGAAGCTGTTGCGGGCTGACTTCGACCAGCCGGAGGCGGCCGTACACCACACACGATCGCCGGAGCGCACGTCCATCCAGTGCTCGGCCTGCAGCGACTGGCCCCAGAGGTAGCGGTGCGCGTGGACCACGCATTTCGGCTGTCCGCTCGTGCCGGAGGTGAAGGTCATGAGGGCGGGCTCGTCGGGAGCGGTCGCGGCGACCGGCGGCGGACCGGGCGACGCCGGCTCCAGCTCGTCGGTCCACACCACCGGGCATGCCGGTCCCGCCGCATCGAGCTCGGCCCGATTCCGAGGATCGGCGATCACGGCGGCGACCTCCACGGCATCGAGGCGCTCCCGGAGGTCCTTGGCGCGCAGCTGCTCGCTGCAGGGCAGCGCGACATATCCCTGTCGGAACGCCGCGAGCATCGCGAACACCCACTCGGGGCGGTTGCCGACAAGCGTCATCACGACGTCTCCGGGCCGGAGGCCGAGGCGGTGCAGCGCCGCCGCGAGGTCCTCGACGCGCGACCGGACGGCCGGGAACGTCCATTCGCGCCGCTCGCCCGTCCGCGACCGCTCGATGATCGCGACGGCCTCCGCCGGGTGGCCGTCGAGGATCCGCGCGGTGAAGTTCGCGTGGCTCACGTCGACGCGGCACCGACGGCGGCTTGCTCGAAGCGCCAGCGGACCACTGGCGGGTCCACGAACGGCGACGATCCGGGCCACGCCCGCTCCTCGTAGCGGACCTCGAGCACGGCCGGCCGGTGCAGCGTCTGTACCAGGGTGGTGATCTCGTCGTCGGTGTAGGCCGTGGCGGTCTCGAGCCCGAGGGCGGCGGCCACATCGGCGAACACGTCGGGAACCCCGAGGGGCTGGTCGCCGGTGATCGTGTAGTGGCCGTCGACGAGCACGATCGCGAGCAGGTTCGGCGGGGCGATCCCGGCCATGCTCCAGAACGAGCCGGCGCCCATCACGGCCTCGCCGTCGCCGAGGATCGCGATCACGGCGCGCGCGGGCTGCTTCTCCGCGACGCCGATGGCCGCGGCAAGCGCGGTGCCCATAGAACCGCCCATATAGAGATGCGGTCCGTCGTCGCTCGCCGCTCGCAGTGCCGACGTGGCGGTGCCGAGCGACGACACGACGAGCGCGTCAGGGGCGGCGCGCAGGATCGTGCGGACGATGTCGGTCGGGTTCATGGGAGCTCCAGCTCTGCTTCGAGGAGGATCGGTGCGAGGACGCGCGCACCCTCGGCGACCCCGATCGCGCCCTTGACGATCGCCGGGACGGCGCCAGGGTCAGACAACGAGAACGACTGCACGCCGAGCGCATCGAGCATGGCGACGGTGGTCCGGCCGAGCGGCATCTGCGACGGGTTGCGCTCGCCGAGCGTTCCGCGCATCGACACCACGACGGGAAAGCCCAAGCCGTAGGGAATCACGAGGGAGCCGATCGCGTTCAGCGAGTTGCCGAGGCCGGAGCACTGCACCATGACGAGCGGCATGCCACCGGCGGCCCGATAGCCGGCCGCGTAGCCGAAGCACTCCTCTTCGCGAGTGAGCGTCCGCAGCGGGATGCCGCGTTCGGCCAGGCGTGTGCCGATCGGAGCCAGGCGCTTGTCCGGCACCCATGCGGCGACCTCGATGCCCGCGTCGATCAGGCCATCGGCAAGCTCGTGCTGCCACACGGTCTCGCCTTCGGCGTCGGTTCGCCGCGCGACGCTCACGGTGCGGGGGGAGGATTCGAGCACGAGCGGAGCCCTTTCACTGAGGTGCCTAGAGGTGGGTGCGGGCGAGGCCCGCGAGGTAGTGCTCACGGTGGTCGGAGAGGAATCGCTCGAGTGGCGTGGCGGAGCGGCCGATGAGCTCTGGCAGGTCCGAGCTCGGGACGTTCTCCGCCTCCGTGTAAGCGGCCGCGATCGCCGCCAGATCGTCGGCGCGCCACTCCGGGATGCCGGCTTCGACCAGGCCGGCGCGGAAGCTCTCCGGGGGCCGTGCCTCGTACTCGACGGGGCGGCCGATCAGGTCCCCGATGGCCCGGGCGACGTCCGCGTACCCGAGCGCCGCCGGACCCGTGATGGTGTACGCCTTGCCGACGTGCGGCCCCGGATCGCGCAGCACGGCCGCGGCGGCGGCCCCGACATCGCGGGTGTCGACCAGCGGGTAGCGCCCTTCGCCCATCGGCGCGGCGATCCGGCTCTGCTCGGCGACGTCGCCCGCGCTGCGAAGCAGGTTCTGCATGTAGAGGTGCGGGCGCAAGAACGTCCAGGCGAACGACGACTCGCTTAGGCGCTGCTCGATCGCGTCGTGCCAGCGCATCAGCGCGACCGGCGACTCGGGACGGGCCCCGATCGCCGACAGCTTGACCACGTGGCGCACACCGGCGTCACGCGCGACGGCGAGTACACGGCAGTGCTGGTTCACCTGGTCGGGGTTGTCACGGCCCGTCAGGAACACCGTCTCGACGCCGTCCAGCGCGGCGACGAGCGAGCGCTCGTCGTCGAAGGTGCCGACGGCTACGTCGACCCCCTCGACGTCCATGGGCTCCCGGGCCAGCGCGCGCAGGCCAGAGACGCCGGCGAGGTTCTCGAGCAGCGCGCCACCGATCTGGCCGGTCGCGCCGGTGACGAGGATCATCGGGGCGGTGCCTCGCCAGGCGGGCTCTGGCGGATCTCGAGGATGACGCCGGCCTGCTCGGTGGTGTCGTAGTACGTGAAGCCGCTGCCGTTGGTGCGACGGCCGCGCATGAGCACCTCCAGCCCGCGCTCGGCCGCGGTCTCGTCGGCCGCGTCGGCGTCCGGCACCTCGAAGCCGATGTGGAAGACGCCCTCGCCGCGAGCGTCGAGGAACTTCCGCTGCGGCGTCGGCTCGGGGCCCGGCTGGCACAGCTGCAGCTGCAGGTCTCCGACCCACGCGTAGCGGTAGTCGAGCTTGCGGAAGCCGTCGGGGTCCGGCGTGTTGAGGTCTGTGAAGTCCCCCAGCGGCGGATAGGGCAGCCAGGGCCCGATCCCCGCCGCCTCGTAGAAGGCGACGCTGCGCTCGATGTCGTCCACCACGATGCAGACGTGGTGGAGCTTCTGGAAGGGCTCGTTCATCTCGGGCCGCCGTTCGCGCCGTCGAAGGTCATCGACGGGTAGCGCCAGTCCACCGGCGGCACGAACGTCTCCTTGGTCGTGCGCATCGTCACCCAGCGGCTGAGGTTCCACAGGGACGTCGCCTTGTCGTTGGTGCCCGACGCGCGCGATCCGCCGAACGGCTGCAAGCCGACCACCGAGCCCGTCGGCTTGTCGTTGACGTAGAAGTTGCCGGCGGCGTGGCGCAGCGCGTTGCTGGCCTCGATGACCGCGCGGCGATCGTTGGCGAACACGCCTCCCGTGAGCCCGTACGGGCTCTGGCGGTCGACCTGCTCGAGCACCTCAGACCAGCGGTCGTCGGGGTAGACGAACGCCGTCATGATCGGCCCGAACAGCTCGTCGCGCAGCAGCCGGTACTCGGGGTCGGCGGTCTCCACGATCGTCGGCTTGACGAACCAGCCCTCGGCGTCATCGAACTCGCCGCCGACGACGATGTTCGCCTCCGCCTTGGACTGCTCGATCGCGGCGCGGTGCTTGGCGAACGCGTCCTCGTCGATCACCGCGCCGACGAACACGCCGGTGTCGGTCGGATCGCCTACCCGCAGCCGGGGCACCTCGTCCTGCAGGCGCTCGCGCAGCGCCGGCCAGTGGCTCTGAGGGATGTACATGCGCGAGGGCGCCGAGCACTTCTGCCCCTGGTACTCGAACGAGCCACGGACCACCGCCGTCGCGAGCGCCTCCGCGTCGGCCGTCGGGTGAGCGACGATGAAGTCCTTGCCGCCGGTCTCGCCGACGATCCGCGGATAGTTGCGGTACCCCGAGATGTTGGTCCCGATGGTGCGCCAGATCTCCTGGAAGGTGTCCGTGGAGCCCGTGAAGTGCACGCCCGCGAGATCGCGGTGCGTGAGCGCGACGCGCCCGATCTCGGGACCGTCGCCGAAGACGAGGTTGATCACGCCCGGCGGGAGTCCGGCCTCCTCGAGCATCTCCAGAACGACCCACGCACAGAGCTCGGCCTGCTCGGCGGGCTTCCACAGCACGACGTTGCCCATGATCGCCGGGGCGTAGGCGAGATTGGCGAGGCAGAGGAAGTTGAACGGCGTGATCGCCAGCACGAAACCCTCGAGCGGCCGGTACTCGATCCGGTTCCACGTACCGGGCAGCGACTCGGGCTGCATCTCGTACATCTCGCGCATGTAGCGCACGTTGAACTGCAGGTAGTCGGCGGTCTCGCAGGCCGCGTCGATCTCAGCCTCGCGGACCGTCTTGCTCAAGTTGAGCATCGCGGCGGCGTTGAGCTTGGCCCGCCACGGGCCGCGGGCGAGCTCCGCCGCGCGCAGGAAGATGGCGGCGCGGTCCTCCCACGGCATCCGCGACCAGTCCTGCCACGCCTCCGCGCCGGCCGCGATCGCCTGCTCGACCTCCCGCTCCCCCGCCCAGTGGCTCTGGGCAAGCGGGCGGTTACGCTCATGCGGGGCGAGCACCGGGTGCAGCCGCCCCGTCTCGACGTCGTCGCCGCCGATGCGCAGCGGCAGCTCCGGCGCGTCAGCGCGCAGCCGGCGCAGCTCGGCGTCGACCGCCGCGCGCTCCGGCGAGTCGGGCGCATAGTCAAGTGGAAGCTCGTTGCGCGCGGGGGGCAACGTGAACACGGCCGGTGCTGACAAGGGACCTCTCCTCAAACGAAGCAGCTTTCGGTAATACCATACCGCGGAGGGAGCGAGCGTCAACCCCGAAGGCGATCGACTCGACCGAGTGAGGGTCGCTAGGCGCTGAGGGCGTCGTCGGCGACGACGGTCGCGTCGCCGGTGGCGCGGCGGTTCCACGTGCCGATGTGCGCGCGCATGAGGCGGCGAGCCGAGTCAGCGTCCCCGGTCGCCACGGCGCGGGTGATCGCCTCGATGTCGTCGGGGATGGCGAGCGAGTGCTCGTCGGCATCGGGCGGCTGCACCGCTGCGCGATGGCGGCGCAGGACGGCTTCGTGGATGCCGAGCGCGATGCCGATGCGGAGCCGGTTCTTGGTCGCGCGCGCGAGCGCCTCGTGCCATCGAACGTCGATCGCCGCCACTTCCCTCAGCGTCGAGGGATCGTCAGCGGCTGCCCGTGCCTCGGCGACGATGGAGCGCAGCATCGCGATGTCGCCGGCGTCGGCGCGCCGCGCCGCCCACGAGGCGTTCTCGGCCTCGAAGTCGACACGGAACTCGGCCAAGTCCTCGAGTGACGCGCCCCGTAGGTTGACGAGGGCCGCCAGGGCGTCGCCGACGGTCGATTCCGACGGCGTGACGGCATAGGACCCGCCGCCTTTGCCCGGGCGGACCTCGATGATCCCGACGGCCTCGAGCGACCGTAGCGCCTCCCGCAGCGTGGGCCGGCCGACACCGAACTCCTCGCAGAGCTGGCGTTCCCCGGGCAGACGCTGGCCCGGCCGGATCCGTCCGGAGTAGATCGCCTCGCGCAACTGTCTGACGACGTCGTCGAACGAGCGGACACGCCGCACCCTGTCGAAATTCGTCTCTTCCACGTGCGAACCTGCTGGCACCTTATCGGCCAAACCTTTCACGTCGGTCCTGCACAGCTTTCCCGATGCGCCGGATCCCCTCTTCGATCGCCTCGGGCGGCGCAGCGAGCGACAGCCGCAGCATCCCGGCGGCGCCCGGCCCGAATGTCTCCCCGGGAGCGCATGCGACCCCGGACGGCTGGGATGCGAGCTCGCGGGCGAAAGCGGCCGAGCCGGAGCCGGCGGCCGAGACGTCGGCCAGCACGTAGAACGCGCCGTCCGGCTTCGAGCTCGGCAGGCCTGCTTCCGCCAGCCTCCCAATTGCCAGGTCACGCCGCGCCCGGTAGGCCGAGCGCATCTCGGCGACGCAGTTCTGCGGTCCTTGCAGCGCTGCGAACGCCGCGTATTGGGACGGCATCCCGACGCTCGAAGCCACGTGCTCGAGCACTCGGGTGGCGGCGGCGGCGACGCTTGGCGATCCGACGAGGTAGCCGACCCGCCAGCCGGTCATGGCATAGGTCTTCGAGAAGGAGAACGTGGTCACCACGCCGCCCTCGCCGAACGGGACGGTCGAAACGTGATCGCGATCGAACGTCAGCTCGTCGTAGACCTCGTCGGCAAGGACCCACAGACCGTGGCGGCGCCCCAGCTCGACGCATCCCTCGACGGCGTCGCGCCGCCACACCGCGCCTGTCGGGTTCCCCGGGTTGTTGATGACCATCAAGGAGGCGCCCGACTCTGCCGCCAGAGCGTCCAGGGTCTCGAGATCGGGCTCGAAACCGGTCTCGGGGCGCAGCGGGTAGCGCACCGGCTCGAGCCCGAGGGCCACGCATTGGCCGACGTAGCAGCCCCAGCCGGGGTCGGGAACCAACACACGGCCTCCGCGTGGGACGAGCGCAGCGAGCGCGGCGAACACGCCCAGGACGGCTCCGGCGGTCACGACGACCTGCTCCGCCGACACGATCCCACCGCAGCGGACGGTGACCGCGGCGGCAGCCGCCTCGCGCAGCTGAGGGAGGCCTGCTCCGGGGGCGTACCGCGTGTGACCGGCTCGCACCGCCGCGATCCCCGCCTCCGCGATGTGCCGCGGTGTGTCGAAGTCCGGCTCGCCGAGGGTGAGGTTGATGACATCCGCGCGGCCGGCGGCGATCGCCGCGATCGCCCGAGTGCCGTGCACGGGGATCTGGGCGACGGTGGGCGATATCGAAGGAGCGGACGACCGCATCGTCTTTTGGTTTTACCATATGCTATAAACCTCCGGTGCTCGACGTCCGCCGCCTGCGCGTGTTGCGCGAAGTCGCCGCTCACGGTTCGTTCTCGGCCGCCGCCGAAGCCCTGCACGTCACGCAATCCGCCGTCTCCCAGCACGTCGCGGCGCTCGAGCGGGAGACCGCGAGCCTCCTTGTGCGGCGGAACACGCGAGGGGTGCAACTGACAGAAGCGGGAGAAGCGCTCCTCCGCCATACGCACGTGATCATCGCGCGGCTGGCCCACGCCGAGGCCGAGCTGGAGGCGATCGCCGGAGTTCGCGGAGGGCGCCTGCGCCTGGCGACGTTCCCAACGGCCGGGGCCTCGATCGTGCCACGCGCGATCATGCGCTTTCGCGACGCCCACCCAGATGTCGAGGTGACCCTCACGCCGGCCGCACCGTTAGAAGGCGAGGCGATGCTGCGATCCGGCGACGTCGACATCGCCCTGCTCGTCGATGCGGACCAGCGGCGCTCCATTGACGACGGCCTCGACCGCGTGCAGCTTGTGACCGACCCGATGTACGTGTGCCTGCCGAGCGGCCATCCCAAGGCAGGCAAGGGCCGGCTGCGACTTGACGACCTCCGCGACGACGCCTGGCTGGTCGGATCCGCGGGCAGCTGCCCGGACCACGCGATCATCCACACCGCATGCGGTGCGGCCGGGTTCCGGCCCCGGATCGTCTTCCAGTCAGACGACTATTCCTCGATGCAGGGCTTCGTCGCCGCCGGCATGGGGATCGCCCTGGTTCCCGACCTCGCGCTCCTCGGCGTGCGCGACGACGTGGTGATCCGGGCGATCTCCCCACGGCCTCCGCAGCGTCACATCGTCGCGGGGACGCTCGCCGGCGGTCACCGCTCGCGCGCGGTGGCAGCCATGCTCGACATGCTCGTCGCCATCGGTCGTGAGTTCGAGGGCGACAGGCGCACACTGGCGCTTGCGTCGTAGTCGTGCGTGACATCAGGCGCTGCTTTTGACTGGGCTGCCCCGGCGAGCGCTGCCGGGCTTCGCAATGCCCGCAGTGCTGACACGAGGCCTTGGCCAGGGCGGGAGTCACCGGGTTCAGCATTCACGGGCAGACGCGCCGCTCAACCTGCGACCGCCCGGTCTCGGACCGGGCGCAACGCACTGGCGCAGCCCCTCCACGGCGCGCCGGAGCATTCGGACCACGCGCTAGAGCCAAGACGAGCGCCTCTACGACGCCGAAGCCCGTAAGAGATTTTCCCCGTTGTTCCCCGTCCAAAAGATCGCCGCGGCACACGAAACGCGGTTATTAGCAGGAGTTTCGTGGTGATCGGGGAGACAGGATTTGAACCTGCGACCGCCCGGCCCCCAGCCGGAGCGATCCAGGCGTACCCGGCGCTCTCCGGCGTTCTAGAGCCGTCTGAGTTGTTCTGAGTTGTGCTGGGTTCCGCTCAGATTGGACCCCGGATTGGACCCCTCCGTGGCAGTCAACGGCGTACCGCCGACTGGTTCGACCGCGAAAGGGCCGGTCAATCTCGATGGACTACATCGTGTTCCGGCTCGCGTCGGACAGGGCGCACTTGGACCGCTCGCACGACCCGCGCGCGGCGGCGGTCGGCGGCCTCGCGGACTCGGGCCGCGTCATCTTCGCCGCCGCAGCGGTGATGGCCGCCGTGTTCCCCACGTTGGCGCTCTCCGGGCCGCTGCCGGGCACGGAGATGGCGGTGATCCTCGGCGTTCCCGTGCTCTCGACGCGATGCTAGTCCGCCTCGTCCTACTCCCCCGCTGATGCGAGCCTTCGGGGCAGCACGCGTGGGCGCTGCCGCGCCGCCTCGGTGCTGCCTGCCGTCCGCTTCGGACACTCGTGAGCACGCTGACGGACCCGACGCGCCCGGCGTTTACCCGCCCCCGCGCCGGGTACGGCCCCCACGGGGCACGGGTGAACCGAGAGGAGGCCCTGATGCGTGATGTGCGGCCGGTTGGTGTGTGGTTGGGACTCGCCTGCACGGTTGCTGTGCTCGTGGGCGGCTGCGGCAAGGGCGAGGGAAACGCGGGCGGTGGCGGCGGCTCGAGCACGCAGGGCGGGACGCTCAAGGTCGGCGCCGCGCTCTCGCTCACTGGCTCGCTGGCGAAGGAGGGACGGTTGACCAAGCTCGGCTACCAGTTCTGCCAGGACAAGGTCAACGGCGGCGACGGCGTGCAGGCCGGCGACAAGACATACAAGCTGGCGATCACCTACAAGGACGACAAGTCCGAGCCCGATACGGCCGCGCAGCTCGTCGACCAGTTCAACGACAGCGGCAACAAGCTGATCCTCGGTCCCTACGGTTCACCGTCGACGGAGGCGGCCTCGGCGGTGATCGAGCGCAACGGCCAGGTCATGGTCGACTCCTCGGGCGCCGACAACGCGATCTTCGACAAGGGCTATCGCAACACGTTCGCCGTGCTCTCGCCGGCGACGTCATACCTGGCCGCGATCGTGGACGCGATCTCCGAGAACGCGAGCCCGAAGCCCAAGACCGTCGCGATCATCTCCGCCGACGACGGCTTCTCCAAGACGGCGGCCAAGGGCGGAGCCGACGAGGCGAAGAATCAGGGCATGCAGGTCGTCGCGATGGAGGAGGTCCCCGAGCACACCACCAACGTCTCCTCCGCACTGACCAAGATCCGGCCGAAGAAGCCGGACCTCGTGCTCGTGTCGGCGCATGTCGAGGAGGGCATCGCCGCGGTCAAGCAGAGCAAGGAGCTCGGCGTGAACCCGAAGGGGTTCGGCGAGACGGTGGCGCCGCCGACGCCGGACTTCGCCAAGGCGCTCGGCAAGAACGCCGAGGGTGTCGTCGGCTCGACGCAGTGGACGGCGGACTCCAAGGGCCAGGACAAGGTGTTCGGCACCGCCAAGGAGTACGCGGAGGGCTTCAAGCAGCGCTTCGGCGAGACGGCCGAGTACCACAGCGCCGAGGCCGCCGCCGCGTGCCTGGCGCTCGTGATGGGCGTCGAGAAGGCGGGGTCGACCGATCCGGCCAAGGTGCGCGATGCGATCGCCGGACTCGACACGGAGTCCTTCTTCGGGCCGATCAAGTTCGACGACACCGGCAAGAACGCCGACAAGCCGATGTCCGCGATCCAGATCCAGAACGGGGAGCCGGTGACGATCTACCCGTCCGATCAGGCGCAGGCGAAGCTGCAATGGCCCGCCGGCTGAGCGGCCGACGATGACGCAGTTCCTGCAGGCGACCGTCAACGGGCTGCTCCAGGGGGGCCTGCTGGCGCTCGTCGCGGTCGGCTTCTCGCTCGTCTGGGGCGTGATGAACATCGTCAACCTCGCCCATGGGGCGTTCGTGCTCATCGGCTCCTACATCGCCTGGAAGCTCCAGACGGGCGCGGACATCGCCCCGCTACTGGGGATGGTGGTGGCCGCCGCCGCGCTGTTCGCCGGCGGCTACGTGATCCAGCGCTATCTCATCAACCTCGTCGTCAACGCCCCGATCTGGATGACGCTGCTGCTCACGTTCGGGCTCAGCCTCGTGCTGGTCAACGGCCTGGTGCTGCTGTTCACCGGCGACTTCCGCTCGATCCACACCTCCTATGGCTCCGACAGCCTGGCGATCGGCGACATCCGCATCCCCTACGGGCGGCTGATCGCGTTCGTCCTCGCCGTCGGCTTCACGCTCGCACTCGTGTGGTTCATGGACCGCACACGCCTCGGGCTGGCGATCAAGGCGACCGGGATGGATCGCGGCGCGGCGCGCCTGATGGGCGTGACCGTCCGCCGCGTGTACGGCCTCACGTTCGCGATCGCCGCCGGGCTGGCCGGCGCGGCGGGCGCGATCTACGGGACGGTCGACACCTTCAGCCCGGCCAACGCCGGCATCTTCACGCTGCAGAGCTTCGTGATCGCGGTCCTCGGCGGCCTCGGCAACATGTGGGGAGCGCTCGCGGGCGGACTCCTGCTCGGCGTCGTCCAGGCCTGGAGCGGCCAGTACCTGGGCGGCACGCTGATCAACGCGGTCGCCTTCGCTGTGCTCGTCACGGTGCTCGTGATCCGGCCCGCCGGGCTGCTCGGCAAGCCGTACTACGAGGCGCGGGTCGAGGTCTGATGACGAGCGCGTCGAGTGCGACCGCCCCGGTCGGCCTCCGCGCCGTCGGTCCGCGCCAGCTCATCGCCGGCGCGCTCGTGCTGGGCGGCCTGGTGGTGCTCGTGCTGCTGCCGCAGTACTTCCTGCTCTCGAGCGAGCAGCGCACGCTCGCCGGCGTGTTCATGTTCGTCGCGCTCGCGCAGGGCTGGAACCTGATCGGCGGCTTCGCCGGCTATCCGAGCTTCGGCAACGTCGTCTTCTTCGGCCTCGGCGGCTACACGACGGCGATCCTGATGGCGAAGTCGGGCGTCCCGTTCTGGGTCGCGCTGCCGATCTCCGCGGTCGTCGGCGTTGTGTTCGCCGTGCTCGTCGGGCTCCCGGTGCTGCGGTTGCGCGGCCACTACTTCGCGATCGCCACGCTCGGTGTGGCCGAGGGCATGCGCGAGGTCGTGGTCAACCTTGACGGGCTCACGGGCGGCAACTCGGGCATCACCGTTCCCGCGGTCGGCGCGGAGGCGGTCACGTCCTATCCGGGCAACACGGGCTTCTACTTCTACTTCCTGGGACTCGCGCTGCTCGCCACGGCCGTGGTCTGGCAGGTCTCGCGCAGCCGCTTCGGCTACGGCCTGCGCGCGATCGCGCAGGACGAGGAAGCGGCGGCGGCAGCCGGGATCAACACGACGCGGCTGAAGGTCGCCGCGTTCGCGCTCGCGGGCCTGCTGACCGCGCTGGCGGGCTCGATCTACGCGTTCCAGCAGGTGACGATCTACCCCGCGCGGCTCTTCAGCGTCGACATCACGGTGCTGATGGTCGTGATGGCGGTGATCGGCGGCAGCGGCACGGTGATCGGGCCGGTCATCGGCGCCGTCGCGCTGCAGTTCCTCTCGGAGTGGCTGCGAACCCACTACACCGACCTGCATACGTTCATCTTCGGCGCCATCATCGTCGTCGCCGTCGTGCTGCTGCCGATGGGTATCGTCTCGTTCACGCGCGAGTCCATCGCCCAGCGGCGCATCTCCCTGCTCGACACCGTCCGGGCCTACCGGCTATGACGGCGGTCCTCGAGGTCGAGCAGCTTGGCCGCCGCTTCGGCGGCCTGGCCGCCGTCAGCGACGTCTCGTTCAGCCTCGAGGAAGCCATGGTGCTCGGCGTCATCGGCCCCAACGGCGCCGGCAAGAGCACGCTGATCAACCTGATCACCGGCCATCTGAAGCCGTCGACGGGGCGGGTGGTGGTCGACGGCCGCGACGTGACCGGCGCGAGGCCGTGGGCGATCGCCGACGCACGGGTCGCGCGTACGTTCCAGATCGTCAAGCCGTTCCGCGACCTGACCGTGCGCGAGAACGTCGCCATCGGGGCGATGTTCGGGCCCTCGCGCGCGGGCTCGACGCGAGAGGCGAGCGCGCGCGCCGCCGAGGTGCTCGAGCGCGTCGGGCTGGCCGACAAGGCGGACGCGGAGCCGGGCGGGCTCAGCGTCGCGGATGCCCGCCGCCTGGAGCTCGCGAAGGCGCTGGCGATGCGCCCGCGCCTGCTGCTGCTCGACGAGGTCATGGCCGGCCTGCGGCCGCGAGAGATCGAGGGTGCGCTCGAGCTGATCCGCTCGCTCAAGGACGAGGGCATGACGCTGCTGGTGGTCGAGCACGTGATGAAGGCGATCCTGTCGATCTCCGACAGCGTGCTCGTCATGCACGAGGGCTCGGAGCTGGTGCACGGCAAGCCGCAGGAAGTCATGGAGGACGAGCGGGTGATCGAGGCGTACCTCGGTGCGCGCTACGCGAAGCGGATGCGCGCTCAGCGCGAGCGGGCCGGCGATGCTTGAGGTCACGGGCCTCGCCGCCGGCTACGGCCGCGTCCAGGTGCTCTGGGACGTCGACCTCGAGGTCGGCGAGGGCGAGGTCGTGGCGCTGGTCGGCTCCAACGGGGCGGGCAAGACCACGCTGCTGCGCGCCGTCTCGGGCATGATCACGCTCACAGGCGGCGAGGTGTGCCTCGCCGGCGACTCGCTCGTCGGCCGCGCCCCGGAGGAGGCGGTGCGGGCGGGGATCGCGCACGTTCCCGAGGGGCGGCGGCTGTTCGCGGGGCTCACCGTACGCGAGAACCTCCGTGTCGGCGCGTACGTGCACGGTGAGCACGAGGACATCGACCGCGCCGTCGAGCTGTTCCCGCGCCTCGGCGAGCGGCTCGACCAGGTCGCCGGCAGCCTGTCCGGCGGCGAGCAGCAGATGTGCGCGATCGCCCGCGGCCTGATGGCGAACCCCAAGCTCATCATGATCGACGAGCTCTCGCTCGGGCTCGCGCCCAAGCTCGTCGAGCAGATCCTCGAGCGGCTCACGAGCGTGACCGAGGCGGGGACCGCGGTCCTCCTGGTCGAGCAGGACGTCGACGCCGCGCTCGAGGCGGCGGCCCGCGGCTACGTGCTCGAGAACGGCCGGATCGTCGCGTCCGGCGAGTCCTCGGCGCTGCTCGAGGATCCCCGGATCCGCGAGGCCTACCTCGGAGTGGCATGAGCCTCTCGCAGACTGCGCCGAGCGCAGGGCTCGAGCAGGGCTACCGGACGGCGCTCCTCGACTGGCTCGCCTGCGCGGTCGGCGGCCATGACCAGCGTGCCGCGAGGGCGGCACGTTCGCTCGGCGAGGGGCTGGGCGACCGGATCGCCGCCGCGGGCACCGCGGGCCACGTGCTCGACTTCGACGACACATACCTCCCTGGGCTCTCCCACCTGTCGGCACCGGTCGCGCCGGCGGCGCTGCTCGTCGGCGCCCACCTCGGCGCGCGCATCGGCGACGCGCTCGCGGCGTTCGCGGCCGGCTTCGAGGCGATGGGGCGGCTGACGGCGGCCAACCATCCGCAGATGCGTGCCCGAGGCTGGCATCCGACTGCGGTGGGCGGCACGGTGGGAGCGGCCGCCGCGGCCTCGAGGTTGCTTGATCTCGACGCCGACCGGACCGCCCACGCGGTGCGGCTCGCGCTCCTGCAGGCCGGCGGCCTGCGGGCGGCGTTCGGGTCCGACGGCAAGGCGCTCCAGGTCGGCCGCGCCGCCGCGGCGGGGGCGACGGGCGCTCGGTTGGCCGCCGCCGGCGCCGTCGCGAGCGCCGACATCGAGCGCGGCGAGGGCGGCTTCGAGCAGGCCTTCGGGGCGCGCTGGGTCGATCTCGCATCCTCGTCCGCGCCGGAGCGCGCCGCGGTGGGCGATAACTGGATCAAGGCGTATCCGTGCTGCCTGCAGACCCATGGCGCGATCGAGGCCGCCGTGCAGGCGCGATCGGCGGCGGCCGGGACGCCGTCGGACATCGTCGTGACGGTCCATCCGGTCTGCCTGCACGCCGCCTCGCTCGGGCCCGACGTCCGCGACGGGCTGCAGGCGAAGTTCTCGATCCCGTACCTGACCGCGTTCGCGCTCCTCCACGGGCCGCCGACGGTGAAGAGCTTCGCGGGCGTCGACGACGCCGCGCGCCAGCTCGCCGAGCGTGTGCGCCTGCACACCGACGCGGGCCTGCTCGAGTCCGAGGCGGTAGTCGAGGTGGCCGGCGAGCGCGCCGGTCACGTCCGCGCCGCGCTGGGTTCGCCGGCGCGCCCGATGGACGCGACGTGGCTGCAGGACAAGGTGCGCGACCTCGCGGGCGACCGGCTCGACGGTGTGCTCGACGACCTCGGCGCGCCGGTCGCGCAGGTCGTCGATGCAGCGTCGTTGCGCTGAGCCGTGATCGCCGATCCGGCGTCCGCGCGAGCGAGCGGCATGAGCGGGCTCCTGCTCGGCGCGGCGGGCATGTTCGCGACGATGTACGCCAGCCAGGCGATCCTGCCGGAGCTGGCGGCCGACTTCGCCGTCACGCCGTCGCAGGCCGGGCTGACGGTCTCGGTGGTCTTGGTCGCCGTCGCGCTCGGCGGCTGGTTCTGGGGACCGCTGTCGGAACGCATCGGACGCAAGCGCTCGCTGATGCTTGCCAGCGGCATGCTCGTGCTCCCGAGCCTCGGCGCCGCGGCCGCCCCGAGCTTCAGCTCGCTGCTCGTGTTCCGCGCGCTGCAGGGTGCCTGCATGCCGGGCCTGCTCACGGTCGGCGTCCCCTACGTGGCCGAGGTCTTCGCACCCGGCATGGGCGGACGGGCGATGGGCTACTACCTCATCGCGCTGGTCGGCGGTGGAACGCTCGGCCGGGTCGGGGTTGGCCTCATGACGGCGGTGACCGGCTGGCGGCTCGCGTTCGCGGCCGTCGCGCTGCTGCCGCTCGCCGGGGTGATCCTGATGCGGCGGCGACTGCCCGAGGCCCCTGTTCCCGAGCGTAGCGGTGGCGGCCATCGGAGCGCAGTGGCGACGCAGCTCGCCAACCCGGCCGTGCTCGTGCCGGCGACCGCCGCCGCCGCGCTGTTCTTCACCTTCGTGGGGGTGTTCTCCTACGCGAGCTTCCGGCTTCGCGAGGCGCCGTTCGGCTTCAGCCCCGCCGCGACGAGCCTGGTGTTCTCGCTCTGGGTGCTCGGGACCATCGGCCCCGCTGCAGGCCGGCTCGCGGATCGCGTCGGCTGGCGCACGGTGACGCTGACTGGCGTGGCGCTGGCTGCGACCGGGGTCGCGCTGACGCTTCCCGGGTGGTCGCCCCCGGTGCTGCTCGGGCTCGCCGTCACTACGCTCGGCATGTTCACGGGCGTGACCGCGGCCCAGCTCGGCCTCGCCGCAGCCGGGCCGCTTGACCGCGGCATAGCCAGCGCGATCTACTTCTCCTTCTACTACGGCGCCGGCGCGCTCGCCGGGTTCGTGCCGGGTCTCGGCTGGGAGGCATGGGGCTGGCCGGGCGTCGTCGCCGTCGTGGCGCCGGCGCTCGCGATGGGCGCCGGGACCCTGTGCTGGGCGGCGCGACGCCCGGGGCGTATCCGACCTCGTGCGTGACGCTGCGGCGCCTGAGCGTAGGCGCGACCGCGGCGCCCGGGGACGGGGACAATCCAGCGCGCGGGGACAAGTGACCGGGTGGTCGCTGGTCGCGGGGAACCGCGCTAGAAGCGAAACACCGCTTCGCCGACCGACGCCGAAAATGGACCGCGGATTGGACCCCGCCCATTGCACCTGTCGAGCAACCATCGTTGTTGCAGGGCGTTTAGTCGGGGAGACAGGATTTGAACCTGCGACCGCCCGGCCCCCAGCCGGAGCGATCCAGGCGTACCCGGCGGGATTCGGCGCTTTACAGA
>DATFQI010000397.1:0-9127 GCA_035264365.1 Solirubrobacteraceae bacterium | reverse complement strand
CGAGGCGATGACGATGGGCGACCGGATCGCGGTGATGAACGACGGCCGGCTGGAGCAGGTCGGCACGCCCGAGGAGGTCTACGACCGGCCCGCGAACCGCTTCGTCGCCGGCTTCATCGGCTCGCCGGCGATGAGCTTCGCGCCTGCCGGCGAGCTCCCCGGAGTGCCGGCCGACGGCGACGTGCTGGTCGGCGTGCGGCCGGAGCACGCGAGGCCCTGGACCGACGGAGCCGGCCTGATCGGGCCGCTCGAGGGCGTCGTCGAGTACGCGGAGGCGCTCGGACGCGAGACGTTCCTCGGAGTGCGCCGGGACGGCGGGCCGCGGCTCGTGGTGTGCGTGGACGGCCGATCCGGCGCCCAGCCGGGCGATCGAGTGGCCTACGGGCTGGTGCCCGGCGGACTGCGCTACTTCGACCCCGAGACGGGCTCGGCGGCCCCGACGCCACGCTGATCCAGCGCTCCCGGTACGCTCTCGCCGCGCGTGAGCATTGACCTGGCCGTCACGACCCCGGCGTTCCTCGACCTCACGTTCGTGGGGCTCGAAGCGCTTCCCGGGCCCGGCGAGGAGCGCTTCGCCGGCGACCTGATGCGATCGCCCGGCGGTGGTGCGATCACCGTGGTCGCCGCCGCGCGGCTCGGCCTGAAGTCGGCTCTCGTGGCGCCGCTCGGCGACGACCTGGCCGGCGAGTTCGTACGCCGCGAGCTGGAGGCCGAGGGCGTGCAGGTCACGGGCTACACGCCGTCGAAGACGCCGCAGACCGTCGTCATGCCGGTCGGCGACCAGCGGACGATGGTCACCGTGGACCCCGGCGCACGCGCCCGCGGCGCCGACGTCGCCGACCTGCAGCCGGCCGCCGTGGCCTGCAACGTCGCGCAGCTCGACCTCGTGCCCGACGGCGCGCGCGCCTACCTGACCTGCGGCGACGACGACGCCCGCGCCTTCGCCGGCCGCCCTCCGGCCGGCCTGGCCGGTATCCAGGGCCTGTTCCTCGGGGTTCCGGACGCGATCACGCTGACCGGCGCCGACGGCGCCGAAGCGGCCGCCGAGCGGCTGGCCGAGACGATCCCGACGGTGGTCCTCACGCTCGGCGCCCGCGGGCTCCTGGCGATCACGGGGGGCCGCCGAGTCGAGGTACCCGACTTCGATGCCCGCCCGGTCGTCGATCCGACGGGCGACCGCGACCTGATGTGCGCAGCGTACGCGTGGGCCGACATGCGCGGGGCAGGCGTCGACGACGCGCTCGCCTGGGCGTGGCTGTACTCGCGCCTGGCGATGACGGTGCCGACCGCCACCGGCGGCGCGCTCACGGAGGAGCGACTGCTCGAGGAGGGCGCCGCCCGCGGCCTCGTTGCGCCCTCCGCCTGAGCCGGCAGGCACTGCTCCTCAGCTGCAGGGTGCCGTCGCTTTCCGCTTCGCTATCGGTCCATCGTTCGTCCGTGTCGCGCACGACGGGTGCGCCCCGCACCGTGGAGCCATTGGCCGCTCCCGACCGGCGGAGCGTGAACGGAAGCGGAGAACGTCATGGAGTTCCAGCACCGACAGTTCGTGCGGCTCGGCAGGCGGCACATCGCGTTCGTGGTGGTCGCCCTCGCCTCGTTGATGCTCGCCTCGGCGGGAGCCGCGCAGGCGAAGCGGACGTCCGGCACTGCGGGCGCCGACAGGATCGTGGGCACCGCGAAGGCCGACCTGATCAAGGCGGGCGCGGGCAACGACCGGATCACGGGCGGCGGTGGCAGCGACCGACTCTTCGGAGGGCGCGGCAGCGATCGCCTCTCCGGCGGCGCCGGACGGGATCGGCTGTCGGGAGGGCCGGGCGCCGACCGCCTGAACTCCGTCGATGGGCGCGCGGACCGTCTCGTCATGGGCGGGGCGGGCAGGGACGTCTGTCGGGTCGACCCGGCCGACGAGGCCAAGGTCAAGGGCTGCGAGACCGTGAAGATCGTCAAGCCCGGCGCTCCCCGTGCTCCCGGCACTCCGGGCGCTCCCGGTGCTCCTGGCGCTCCTGGCGCTCCCGGCGCTGCCGGTGTTCCCGCCACGCCCGGCATCCCCAGCGTGCCCGGCGCTCCCGCCGGCCCGAACGTCTGCGCCGCCCCGCCGGAGGAGCCCGCGCTCGCGCGCTTCGCCCTCGACGACGATCCGCCGCCGGTCTTCAGCGATGCGTTCTACGCGATCACGACCACCATCACCGCTTCCGCGGATGGGCTGACCGATACTGATCTCCCGATCTCGATCGAGGACGTGTGCGACGTCCCGCAGGCGTTGGCGACCGAGGCCGCCCAGCTCGTCGGCGGTGACGGGGTCGCGCTCATCAGCCCGGAGACGCAGGTGTTCGACGCCACCGGGCTGCAGCTGACCGGCGCCGCGGCGACGACCGCCCTCGGCGAGGCCGACACCGTCGTGCTCAAGGCTCAGCTCCTGCCCCCCGCCGCGTGGCGACAGGACGAGGACGGTGCCCCCGTGCCCACGTTCTCGGTCAGCCGCGCCGACATACCGGACTGATCTCCGCGGGCTTCAGCGTCCCGGTGGGCCGGCGCATGGCCGCCGGGACGCGTCGCGAGCCCCGGGCCCAACGCCCTCGCCGGGGCCGTCGCTTGCCCGTGGCTCCTGGATGCTCTAGGAATACGGCTCTCACGCCGTCCTGGCTGCGCCCGGCGGTGATTCACCGAGGCTCATCCCAGGAGGTCCCGCGCGTGTCCAGTTCTCATCCAGGCGGCCGCGAGCTGCGCGTGCCCCGTGCGATCTGCGTCGCGCTGACGCTCGCGGTGCTCGCCGCGGTGCCGTCGGGCGCAGCCGCTGCGCCGTCCCCCGAGAAGTTCGCGATCGAGTCGCTGTCCGCGCGTCCGGACGCGGTCAGCGGCGGGGACGTGCTGGCGGCCGTCGCGGTGCCGAAGACCGTGCCCGTGCATCAGACGCGGATCCTGCTCAACGGGGCCGACGTGACCGCCGAGTTCGCGCCCGAACGGCCCGGCTCGAGGCGGCTGGTCGGTCTCGTCGACGGCCTCGTCCTCGGCCGCAACGAGCTCACCGCGGACGCCAACGGGAAGGGCCGCGGGCGGCCGCTGGACACCCTCGAGCTCGTGAACCACGCGATCTCCGGCCCGGTCTTCTCGGGTCCCCACCAGCAGCCGTTCATCTGCCGCACCGCCGGCACCGACCTCGGCCCGCCGCTGGACGCGGACTGCTCGACCCCGACCAGGGTGGACTACTACTACCGCTCGAGCGAGACCAACTCGTTCAAGGCGCTCGCCGACCCACGCTCCCGGCCGGCCGACCTGGCTGAGACCACTACGCGCGCAGGCGAGACGGTCGACTACGTCGTGCGCGTCGAGTCCGGCACGATCAACCGCGCCATCTATCGCTGGGCGGTACTGGCCGACGGCGGCGAGACCGGCCGTGGCTGGAACGGGCGCCTGCGCTACGAGTTCGGCGGCGGCTGCGGCACGGGTCACCACCAGGGCACCTTGGGTCCGACCGCGGTGCTCGACAACGACGTGCTCTCGGAGGGCTACGCGAACGCGACAGCGACGCTGAACACCTTCGGCGTCAACTGCAACGACGTCCTGTCGGCCGAGACCATGTCGATGGTCAAGGAACGCCTGACCGAGGAGCTCCGCCGGCCGCCCGTCTGGACGATGGGCTGGGGCGGCTCCGGCGGGGCGATCCAGCAGCTGATGATCGCCCAGAACTACCCGGGCCTGCTCGACGGCATCGTCCCGAGCGCGACCTTCCAGGACAACGGTCTTGCGGAGCCCGCCGATTGCCGTCTGCTCAACCGCTACTTCGCGGCCTTCGGGGCGGCCGTGTCGGCGGCTCAGCGGCAGGCGATCATGGGCTTCCGCAACAACAGCTCGTGCCTCGCGTGGGACGTCGCGTTCGCGGACGTGATCGTGGCCCAGCGCGGCTGCGATCCATCGGTGCCGGCGAGCCTGATCTACAACGCCGCCACCAACCCGGGCGGGGTCCGCTGCACCCTCTGGGACAACCAGGTGAACATCTACGGCATCGATCCCGCGACGGGCTTCGCCCCGCGAACGCTCGACAACGTCGGCGTCCAATACGGGCTCGAGGCGCTCAAGTCGGGCACGATCACGCTCGACCGCTTCCTGGACCTCAACGAGCGGATCGGCGGCTACGACAACGACGGCAATCCGCGTGCCGCGCGAACGGTGGCGGACGCCGGCGCGGTCGAGACGGCCTACCGGACGGGCCGCGTGACCACCGACACCGGTGCGCTGGCCGACGTCCCGATCCTCGACATGCGCGCGTACAACGACGCGGCCGTCGACATCCACACGTACATCCACTCGTACATCGTGCGCGAGCGGCTGCGCCGGGCGAACGGGTCGGCCGCCAACCAGATCATGTGGCGCTCGGCTTCGACCGCCGCGAGCAGCGCACCGATGGCGACGGCGGCCCGTCAGACGATGGCGGGATGGCTCGACGCGATCGCCACCGACCAGAGCGACCGGCCGTTGTCGGAGAAGGTCGTCGCCGCCAAGCCCGCGCAGGCCGTCGACGCCTGCTGGACCTCCACCGGCGAGCGCATCGACGATCCGGCGGAGATCGGCGCCAGCGGTCCGTGCACGGCGCTCTACCCGCCCTCGTCGACACCGCGGTTGCGCGCCGGCGCCCCGCTGGCCATGAACGCGATCAAGTGCCAGCTGCGCCCGCTCGACCTCGGCGAGTACGGCGCCGTGAGCCCCGCGCAGGAGCAGCGTCTCCGCGCGGCGTTCCCTGGTGGCGTCTGCGATTACGGCCGTCCGGGGATCGGCGAGCAGCCGCTCGCGGGCACCTGGCTCTCGTTCGGCCCCTGAGAGGACCGGCAGGGGAGCGGACGGCGGTCCGCTCCCCTGGCGCCTCGTTCCCGAGACCTCGGTCAGCGCGCCGAGCCCGGCGCGCCCAGCTTCGCGTGCAGCGCGGCCTTAGCCCGGTCGGGGAGGAAGCGGGCCACCGCGGTGAGGGCCTTGTTGGAGGCTCCCGGGATCGCCTGCTCCTTGCCGGCCATCAGCGCCTCGAAGCCGACGCGGGCGACCTCGGCGGGATCGTCCTTGCTGTCGCTGGCGCCGATCTTGGTGTCGAGCATGCGCGCGCGGCGGAAGAAGTCGGTCGCCGTCGGGCCGGGCATGAGCGACGTGACCGTGACGCCGGTGCCGGCGAGCTCCTTGCGCAGCGCCTTGGCGAAGGACTGCAGGAACGTCTTGGAGGCTCCGTAGACAGCTTCGTACGCGTCGGGATGCGTGGAGGCGATCGAGGAGGTGAACAGGATCCGTCCTCGCCCGCGCTCGGTCATCTCGCGCGTGAGGTACTTGGCGAGGTGCACGGCGGAGCGGACGTTGAGGTCGACGAGCCGGAGCTCAGCGTCGAGGTCGGTGTCGGGAAAGCGGCCGCCGCTGCCCACGCCGGCGTTGATCGCCGCGGCGTCGACCGAGCGGCCGGCGAGCCGGTCATGGACGGCCTCGACGCCGTCGTGTGTCGCGAGGTCGGCGTGGATCGTCTCGACCCGGCTGCCGAGCGGCTCCAGCTGCGAGGCGGCCGCGTCGAGGCGGTCGCTCTCGGCGACGGCGATCAGGTCGTAGCCGTTGCGCGCGAACTCGCGGGCCAGCTCGAGGCCGATGCCGCTGGATGCGCCGGTCACGAGCGCGAGCGGTCGCTCAGGGGTGGTCTGCGTCATCCCACGAGCCTGCCCGCGCGACGGACTCGCGGAACAGCCGTGCGAGTGCGGCACCTCGCACCGGACCGATCCCGGGCACCGCGCGCAGCTCGTGCTCGTCGGCGGCGAACACCGCCCGCAGCGAAGCGAAGTGACCCAGGAGGCGCCGCGCGCCCACGGTCGAGATCCCCGGCAGGCAGCGCAACACGTCTTCGGCGACGGCCGCCAGATCGGTGGTCGGGCGTCTGGGCATCGGTCGCCCGCGCAACTCCGAGGGAGGCTTGCCCTCCAGCCGGTGGAATCGGGACAGCCATACCGCCGTCTCGGCCGGGTCTGCGGTTCTCAGGATCGAGGCGCCCGAAGCGAGCGCGCGAGTCAGCGCCCCCTGCCAGCTGGCCTCAGAAATGTGCACCGGCACACCCTCGACCACGAGCACCACCGCCTCGTAGCTCGCCTTCAGACGCGCGATCTGCTCGAACAGCCGACGGTCCTTGATCGAGGCGGCCAGGTCGGCGCCCGTCTTGCGCTCGACCACCAGCCGATCGGAGATCACGTAGTCGCCCGCCGGCAACTGCTCCGGCCTGAGCTCGATCCCCGCCGCCGCGAGCGCATCCGGGATACCCGACCGGACCTCTCGATGGTCGAACACCACCGCTCGCCATCACCTCCGGCCCGACCGTCGTCTGCCCGCCACGCCGGAGCGCAAGCGCTCGCGGTCAGGCGCCCGCGTCGGAGTGCTGGTCGGTGTCTCCGAGCGGCGACTCATCGTCGGCGGGCGCCGCGGGCGCCTTATCCGCGGCGTCCGAATGCCCTCCCTCCGCGCCGCCGCGCTGCTCGTCAGGTTGCTCGCCGGGCCCTGCGCCCTGGCTGCCGGCCTCGTCGTGCTCGGCTTCCTCGTCGACGTTGCGGAATCCGATCTCGTTGTGCTCGCCGCGCTCACCCGTGCTCATGCGACTGGGCTACCCGCCCGCTTGCTGTTGCGACCGGTCGATGCGAAGGTCGCGCCGACCCACCCGCACCCGCACGTGCCCACGGCAACCGCGGCGCACGGCCGCCGGCCCGGCGGCCCAGTGGGCGCCCTTGCAGCCGCGTTTGGTGGCCTCGGGATGATCGCCGCGGGTGATCGCCAGTGGCGATCACCCGATCGGGAATGCCGATCACCGTGTTGTCAGGGCCCGGCGCACGGCATAGCGTCGCCGGCGCTGCTCACCCCGAGAGGAGGGCCCGGACATGCGCAGGTGCCTCATCCCCATTGCCGTCGCCATGGCGGCGCTCGCCATGGCCACGCCGGCGGTCGCGATCACCGGCGGAGAACCGGACGCCGGCCGCCACCCCTATGTCGCGCTCATGCAGTCCTACGACGCGAACAACCGCCCGCTGCAGGTCTGCACCGGTGCGCTGGTGTCGCCGACGCTGTTCCTGACGGCCGGGCACTGCGTGGCCGAGCCCCATGCCACGAGCCACGTCGAAGTCTGGTTCGTCGAGGACATCTTCTCCGTCTTCGACATCGACTACCTGCTGGCGCTTTTCTTCGAGCCCAACTTCACCGGCTCCTGCACCCACACGCCGGCATTCGACGGCTACCCGTGCAAGGGCGACGCGGGTGGTGAGCCACATGCGCATCCCGATTACTGCTTCGAGTGCCGCAAGGGGATGCTGCGCCAGGTCAGCCGCGACGTCGCCGTCGTGACCCTCGACCACCCCGTGCCCACCACCACGGTGAGGCGGTACGCGGAGCTGCCGCAGCCCCGACAGGTCGACGGACTCGCCAACCGCTCGCTGATCGACCTGGTGGGCTTCGGCGTGCAGTTCCAGCGCGACCTTCCCGGCAACGCCACCCCCAAGCCGCCGCCGTTCTTCCGCTGGGACGGCTCGGGGAAGCGCATGACCACGGCCGCGGAGCTCGTCACCGGCAGCTATCAGAGCTCCGACGAGCGGATCCGCCTCACCGCCAACGACGACGAGACCACCGGCGGACTGTGCTTCGGCGACTCCGGCGGACCTGACCTCGTCCACGGGACCGACACCGTCGTGGCCGTGAACTCCTACGTCACCAACGCCAACTGCAAGGGCGTCACGTACTCGGAGCGGGTCGACCCGCCAGAGGTGCTCGCCTGGATCGCGGGCTTCATGAAGTAGCGCGGGCCCTCCGGCGCGATCCGGCGCCGGAGGGCGTTTATGCCTGGCGCCTGTGGCTCGGATGCTCGACGCGCGCGACGAACCCGTCCTTTCGTCAAGAGCATCCACGCGGTCGTTTTCCGAACCGCTCTGTGCAGCATTGGCGGGCCTGCGGGGCATGCGGACACCGTCGGCGTCGAGCGCGAGCTGTGGAGCGCCGACCCGTTCGCCGGCGTGGTCAGCGGCGACTTCCTCTACGGACGCGGGTCCTTCGACGACAAGTGCGGCATCGCGGTGTTCGCCGCCGCCGCCATGCGACTCGCGCGCGCGGGCGTACCGCTCACGCGCGACGTCGTCCTGGTCTTCGAGGCCGACGAGGAGGGCGGCGACTACAGGATCGATTTGGCTCGCCGAGAACCACTGGGACAAGCTCGACGCCGCCTACTCGATCAACGAGGGCGGCATCATCAGCACCGAAGGCGGCAAGGGCAAGCAGGCCGCCGATCTGCGCCGGCTCGCCCGCGCCCACGGCACCCGCAAGATCCAGGCGATCTCCCGGCGCGTGATCCGGCGCAGCCAGTTCGGCCCGCTGCTCAGCGCGCTCATGCGCACCACCTTCACGAACACCATCGTCGATGGCGGCATCCGCTCCAACGTGATCCCCGGCGCCGCGGAGGCGACCGTCAACATGCGACTGCTGCCCGGCGTCACGGGCGAGCAGGCGGTCCGCGAGCTGCGCCGCACCATCCACGATCGCCGGGTCAAGATCATCGTCGGCAGCCATGATCAGACCCCGGCCGAGGCCTACCAAGGCATCCGCGAGCGCCGGCGGATCGCCGCGTCCTCGACCGACACCGACCTGTACCGGTCATTGGCTCGCGAGGTCAAGGCCCAGTACCCGGGCACCGTCGTCACCCGAGCCCTCTACGAGGCGGGCACCGACGCCGAACCATGGCGCCAGCACGGGATCCCCGTCTACGGGCTGCGGCCCTACCCCGCCTCCGCGGCGGTCCTCGAGGAGATGCACGGAATCGACGAGCGGGTCCCCATCCCCGGACTCAACCAGGGCACGGACATGGTCGAGCGGATCCTGAGAGCCGTGGCGACTGGCGGATAGCCGTTCGCAAAGCGCGATCGGGGGCGCCGCCAGCGCCGTCACTCGGCCCATGTGCTCATCGCCGCGAGGCGGCCCAGCGCCGCTTCTGTCGGCGATCCCCGTTCCGCGGTGGCCAGCAGAAGTGTCAGGCCGGGGTCTGCCCGCAGCCCCGCGGCCTCGAAGACGAGGTCGAGCTCGCCGACGAGCGGGTGGCGGAAGCGGTGCAGGCCTGCTGCCGGGAGGCGCACGTCGTGCTGTGACC
>DATFQI010000396.1:0-8329 GCA_035264365.1 Solirubrobacteraceae bacterium | reverse complement strand
CGCAACTACGCGCAGGTCGAGCAGGTCAAGAAGTTCACGATCCTCGACCACGACCTCTCGCAGGAGACCGGCGAGCTCACGCCGACCCTGAAGGTCAAGCGCAACGTGGTCAACGAGAAATACGCCGACCGCTTCGAGGCGCTCTACATAGGCTAGGCCGGGACGGCCTGAGCAACGACCGCGGCGCCGCGCCCCGGGACGAACGTGATGCCGCGACGGCGGTAGCGCTCGGGGCGCGGATCGGCAGCGGTCAGCCTGCGGCTGGAGAGCACCACGTCCAGCACCTGGCGCATCTCGAAGGAGGCGAAGGAGGCGCCCAGGCAGCGCCGCACGCCGCCGCCGAACGGCACCCAGGTGTAGGTCTCGGGCTTGGCCTCGAGGAAGCGCTCGGGCCGGAAGGCCAGGGGCTGCGGGTAGAGGTCGGCGCGGCGGTGCATGAGCGTGATCGAGGTCCCGAGCGTCGCGCCCGCGGGGACCTCGTGGCCCCCGACGGTCATCGGCGCCTGCAGCGTGCGCATCACGTAGGTGATCACGGGGCGCAGGCGCTGGGACTCCTGGACCACGGCGTCGATGTAGGCCTCGTCCCCGGTCGACGCGCGCGCGAGCGCCTCGGGGTGGCGCACGAGGCGCTCGAACGTCCACGCGAGCGTGGTGGCCGTCGTCTCGTGGCCGGCGAGCAGCAGCGTGATCAGGTGGTCGCGCAGCTCGGCGTCGGTCGGAGGCTCGTCGGCCTGGAGCAGCATCGAGAGGACGTCCGTGCCGTCCGGCTCGCGGCGGCGCCTGGCGATCTCCGCGAAGAGCAGCTCGTCGACCTCCAGCCGCGCCTCCTCGAAGCGCCGCTGCGGGCTGCCGGGCCCGTAATCGCGCTGCAGGAGCGGTACCAGCATGATCTGGGCGCCGCGTCCCATCAGCCGGATCAGCGCGCGCTCCAGCTCGGCCATCCGGGTGCCCTGCTCGACGCCGAAGACGGTGCGCAGGATGATCCGCAGGGTCAGGCGCTGCATCGCTCCGAGCAGCGGGAACTCGGTGCCCAAGGGCCACGTCGCCATCTCGGCCTCGGCCTCCTCGCGCATAACATCGCCGTAGACGCGCATGCGCGCCCCGTGGAACGGCGGCAGCAGCATCTTGCGCGTGCGCAGGTGCTCCTGCTCGTCGAGCACCAGCACCGAGCGCGGCCCGACGACGGGTCCGAGCACCTGGTTGCCCTCGCCGGCGTGCAGCTGCGCCGGGTCGCCGCGGAAGATCCGCTTGACCTCGGCGGGGTCGCCGACGACCACGAGCGGGTCGAAGGGCCAGACCTTGACCGCGAAGATGTCGCCGTAGCGGCGCCGGTAGCGAGCCAGCATCCGGTGCTCGGTGGCGAGGAAGCGCACGCCCGCCACCGGGCGCGGGAGGCGCGGGCCCGGCAACGTGGATCCACCGGAGATCAGCATGCGCGGATCTTCCCGTGCCGCGCCGGCGCGCGCTGTGAGCTGGCTCACTGCTGGCCGGCGCTCTGGCGCAGCAGCGTCCCGGTCGTCTGCTCGAGGATCCGCCGCCAGGCGCGGGTCTTCTCCTTCTCCGCGCCGTAGTGCTCGACGATCTTGCGCACGCGCGTCGCGGAGATCTTGATCCCGTGCCGGCCGGCGACGTCGCGCCACTCGTCGTAGCGCTCGGCCAGCTTCAGCGTGACCGAGTGGAAGCCGTGGCGGGCGACCGCGATCCGGGAGTTGTAGTTGAGGATGTTCGTCTGGAACATCAGCTCGTCGTCGGGCTCGGGCTCGATCAGCACGATGTCCACGCCCGGGTAGCGCTCCTTCCAGCTCTCGGCCATCTCGTGCAGCCGCTGGTAGGCGAGCAGCTTGAACGTCTGGTAGCCGATCTTCGGGAAGCCCATGTCCGACACGCGCCGGGTGCGCGTCCCGAACAGCGTCGGGATCTCCTTCGTGAAGTCGTTGACGAACGGCACCAGCGGGTTGACGACGACGATGAACTTCGCGCCCGCCTCGACCGCGATGTCGAGGTTGGTGGTCGAGACGATGCCGCCGTCGACGAGCTCGCGGTCCTTGACTCGGTGCGGCTCGTAGACCATCGGCAGCGCCGTCGAGGCGCGCACGGCCGAGGAGATCGGCACGTCGTCCCAGCCCTCGGCGCCCAGCACCAGGCGCTCGCACGTGTCGAGGTCGGTCGCGGCCAGGTACAGCTCGCAGTCGAGCTCGCGGAAGTCGTCGGTGCAGCCCTCGGTCGCGAGCACCTCCCGCACGTAGGCCTCGACCCCCGCCCCGGTGTAGGCGCCGGAGGGGAGCGCGTCGGCGAGCGCGATCGCCAGGTCGACGGCGCCGAAGGCCCCGAGGTTGCGGGTCAGCTCGCGCAGGACGCCGGCGAGGTGGAACGGCAGCTTCAGCCCCTTGGCCGCGAACTCCCGGTAGTTGGGGCGCAGCAGCATCTCGCGCTGGATCGCCGGGAAGCCCGGGACCGGCTGGCCGTTGACGACCCGCATCATGGTCTCCGGCGTGATGCCGTTGGCGGTAAGCGCGCCCACGAGCGAGCCCGCGCTCGTGCCGACGTAGACGTCGAAGTCGTTGATCGTGCGGTTGACCGACAGCAGGTCGAGGGCGCGCAGGGCGCCGATCTCGTACACGGCCCCCGTGAAGCCGCCGCCGCCGAGCACGAGCGCCGTCTTGGAGCGCCGCCGGTCGCGGCTCTTGGACTCCAGCTTGACCACGTTGCCCATCGATGCGGCAGTCTATTCGGCCGACCCCGCGACTTCGCCGTCCCACGCGGGTTCTGAACGCTCGATGCTGCGGATCGCCGCCCTCGCCTGCGCCCTGCTGTGCGCCGCCCTCGCCCCCACGGCCGAGGCGGCCGGCGTGGCCAAGACCAAGCGGATCCTCAAGCAGCAGATGGCCAAGGCCGGCGCCTACTCCGGCGCCCACGTGGTCGACCTCGTCACGGGCCGCTCGATCTACAGCGAGGACGCCGCGGTGCCGCGCATCCCCGCCTCCGTCGAGAAGCTCTACACGACGGCGGCGGCGCTCGAGCACTTCGGCCCGCAGGGCACGATCCCGACCGACGTCCTCGGCGCCGCGGCGGTGGACCCGGCGACCGGCGTGCTGAGCGGGAACCTCTACCTGCGCGGCAACGGCGACCCGAGCTTCGACGCCAAGGCGGCCGGACTGCTCGCGGACATCCTGATCGAGCGCACCGGGATCACCGAGGTCGACGGGCGCGTGATCGGCGACGAGACGCTCTGGGACGGCCTGCGCGGACCGCCCTCGGAGGGCTTCCGCACCTCCTCCTACGTCGGGCCGCTGAGCGCTCTCACGTTCAACCGCGGCTTCACCGGCAAGCGCCGGCCGCTGTTCCAGGCCAGCCCGCCGCTGTTCGCCGCCAAGGCCTTCACGGCCGCGCTGCGCCGCCGTGGCGTCGCGGTGCGCCGCAGCGCCCGCGCCGGGGCCACGCCGGCCACGGCCGTCGGGCTCGCCGGGCTCAACTCGCCGGCGATCCAGAACATCGTCGCCTCGATGAACGTCCCGTCGGACAACTTCATCGCCGAGACGCTGATCAAGGCGCTCGGCGCCCGCTTCGGCTCCGGCGGCAGCACGAGCGCCGGCGCCGCGGTCGTGCGGGCCTCCGCCGCGCGGCTCGGGGTCCGCACGACGGCGGTCGACGGCTCCGGGCTCTCGCGCTCCAACCGCACCTCGCCGAAGGCGATCACGGCGCTGCTGACCGCGATGGACGAGAGCGAGAACGCCGAGCCGTTCGAGCTCTCGCTCCCGGTCGCGGGGCGCACCGGCACGCTCTACGACCGCATGCGCGGCTCGGCGGCGCGCGACGTCTGCCGGGCCAAGACGGGCACGCTGTCCAATGTGTCGGCGCTGGCGGGCTACTGCGAGACGCGCCGCGGCGGCAAGATCGCGTTCGCGTTCCTCATGAACTCCGTCTATCCCTGGACGGCACGGCGGCTCCAGGACCGCATGACGGACGCGCTGGCCCGCTACAGCGGCTAGCCGCGGGTCTGCGCGGCCGAGACCAGGCCGGACATCGCCAGCACCAGCTCCAGCGAGGGCCGCGCGGGCGGGTTCATCTCGTTCCAGCCGTGGATGACGCTGCGCACGGAGCGCCCGTCGAGCTCGCTCCGCAGCTCGCACTCGCCGCCCCCGTCCATCTGCGCCGGGCGCGGAACCTCCTCCGGGAGGTCGAGGATGCCTGCGGCGCGCGTGCGCTCGGCGAGCTGGTCGACCTCGTCGGCGCTGAGGGTCGCGATCTCGCGCCAGTCGGCGCCGGGCTCGAGCAGCTCGACTCGGCCGTCGTCGTACGCGCGCATCCCCGCGCGCGAGCCGGGCGAGGCGCCTGCGGAGTAGCCGAAGACGAGGCTCACGCGACGCCCGTCGGGGTCGCGTCGGGCGGCCGGACCACGTCGGGACCGATCAGGTCCGGGATCGCGGTCGGCGAGTGCCCGGCGCCGCCGTAGTGGAAGCGCTCCGGGGTCGTGACGCTGTTGAGCGCCTCGAGGAAGGTCGCGTAGTGCTGCGGGCGCACGACGTTGCCGACGGACATGATGCTGTCGTTGTTCTCGAACACGGCGGTCTGCACGCCGCCGCCCATGGCCGCGGCGAGCGCTCCGTGGCCGACCGGCGTCCCGATCCCGCCGCCCGTCCCGGCCCCGGGCGAGATGCCGCCCGCGGGCGACGCGTACTCGTCGCGCAGGCCGAACATGTGCCCGGTCTCGTGGGCCATCGTCACCTGCGGGCGGCCGTCGCCGATCTGGATGTCGACCCGCCGCCAGCGCTCGTCGGCGGCGGCGCCGTCGGTGCCGACGGCTTCGACCGTGATCCGCGAGCCGGCGATCTTGTCGCCGTGCGTGCGCAGGTAGTTCGCGACCGCCTCCGCGCGCCGCCGCGACAGGCGCAGGTTCTGGTCGCCGTCGCCCGTCGTGCTCGCGTGGCCGGTGATCCTGATCGGGGCGCCGCCGGTCGGCGTGCCGCGCTGGAAGTCGACGATCAGCTTGTCCAGGTGCGCGGGGCCCGCGTCGCCGGGCGCCTCGAGGCTGGTCGAGGTGGCGGTGCGCAGGTCGGCCGAGTTGTTGTCGAACTGCAGCGAGTAGTTGAGGTAGTCGCCCGTGCCCGTGATGTCCGAACTGCGGAAGGAGCCGGTCGCGGCGGTCGAGTTGCCGGGGGTCGAGGTCACCGCGGCGCCCGGGCCCTGGCGGTTGCCCGGCGGGTCCTTGAAGACGGTCGCCTTGCAGTGGTCGCCGGCCAGAAGGCCCGCGTGCACGTTGACGTCGATGCGCACGTCGGCGTAGACGTCGTCCCAGCGGTCGGCGGTGAAGTGGTGCTGGCCGCCCCAGGCGCCCTCGATCAGTGCCTCGTAGTCGTTCTGCCAGTCCGTGCGCTGCTGGGCCGCCCACGCCCAGTCGGTCTGGACCTCGGTCACGCGGGCGGCGATCGCCTCGGGCGTGCCGCCCGGGTTGCGGGCCGTGACCGAGGCCGCCGCGGCGGCGAAGCCCGGGTCGTTCGGGGTGACGACGCCGGTCGCCGGATCGACGGAGAGGCCGTCGCGGAAGTCGATGCCGACCTTCAGCGTGATCACCTCCTCCGACGTGGCGGGGTCGTAGCGGACGTTGAAGCCGCCGCGGCCCGTCGCGGACTGGAAGTCGACGCCGGCGGCCGCGGGCATCGGCCCGCGCGCGACGAAGGCCTGGCGCGCCGCCTGCTCGGCGTCGGGCTGGCGCATCAGCGCGCGCTGCATCGCGCGCGCAACCCAGGCGTTGCCGTGGCTCTGCTGCAGTCCCAGCACCGCCGCAGCGGGGCCTGCGCCGTGCTCGGGCGGTGCCGGCTCGGGCGGCCGCTCGTGCTCGGGGTCAGGCGCTCGCTCGGGCGTGGTCTCGTGGTGCACGGAGGCCCGAACCTACCCGGGCGGGCACCGGCCCATCAAGGTTCGTTCGGGTAGCCCTTCGGGCCGCGGCCCAGGCCTGGTCCCGGGACCAAGTTGAGCCGACCGGCCCATGGACGGCGGATGAGGCCGCACCTACCGTCGTGGTGTGCTCAGGGGACAGTCGGGACAAGCCTCCGGCGAATACGCCGGGATCCTCGCGGTCGTGATGATCGTGTTCGTCGCGCTGTTCGCGAGCGGACTCGCCCCGACGGTCGCCGGCGCCGCCTCCGACGCCGTCTGCACGATCATCGGCAAGGGCTGCGACAGCGGCGAGGATCCGGGCGGCGGCGATGGCGGTGGGGGTCCCAGCGAGGGCCCCTCGCCGGTCGACTTCGACCTCCCGTTCCCGGTGCTGCCGTTCCCGGGCTCGATGTCGGTCTCCTGCTCGTACACCTCCTCGAGCCCCGGCCTCTGCCAGGACGGCCCGCCCGGCGTCTCCGTCGGCGCCGAGGGCTCGTTCGAGATCGAGCGCACCGACACCACGCTGGACGCCGAGGGCTGCCCGACGCAGACGCTGTCCGTGACCGGGCGCCTCGAGCTGCAGACGACGGCCTCCGGCGAGACCCCGGTGGCCTCGGGCGAGCTGAAGAGCTACCTCGGCGAGGCCACCACCTACTCCGTCACCGTGCCGTCGGACGCCGCCGATGCGATCGAGAGCGGCGACCGCTCGGTCCCGAACCCGATCGACCCGCGCACCATCCAGGCCGGCGAGTCGGTCGAGCTCTCGCAGGAGTTCTACGCGGGCAACGGCCAGAAGGGCAGCTACCGCGCGCTGCAGCTCGAGCTCGGCTACGACGAGGGCAAGCGCGTCAGCGCCGGCGTGTCGCGCGTGAACCCGAACACGCTGCGCGTCTACGTCGGCGACGAGGACTTCGTGCGCAACGCGCTGTCCCTGGGCATCGGCAACGACGCCGCCGGCGTCGCGCTCGCGGCCGGCGCCGAACTCAGCGACGGGCGCCTGCGCAGCGTCGACATCGACATCTCCACCTCCGCGGGCTGGACGGCCTATCAGCAGTTCCTGAAGTCGGGCCGCCTGCCGCGCGACGGCGCGGCCGGCACCAGCGACCCGACGAGCTCGGACGTCTACGAGTTCACCGACAAGACCCAGCTCGAGGCCCACATCGGCACCCTGTCGATCGGCGGCGTGCTCGCCGAGTCGGGCGCCACCGGCGTCGAGACCACCAACGCCGACGGCAGCGTCGACGGCTCCTTCGTCGCCCACTTCAACGACGCGGGCGTCGCGGTCACGACGCATACGGAGCCCGGCGGGGAGCCCGAGCCGACCCGCTACTCGCTGCTGCTCGAGAACGTCTCCGACGGCACCATCGACACCCACGAGCACGTCACCGGCCAGCAGCTCGCCCAGGGCGACGACAACAAGGTCCGGCTCGACTTCACGCCGGAGGACTTCGCCGAGATCCAGGACCAAGCGTTCGACCAGGTCATGCACCGGCTCGAGCAGAACCGCATCGACATCAGCGAGGACGAGCTGCGGGACGTCATGGAGGAGTATCCGAACGGCGGCGACCCGTACGGGATCGACGACAGCTTCTCGCAGGCCTATGAGATCGCGGCCGCCGAGAACCCCGAGCAGGTGCTCTACCACCTCTACCTCGGCTCGGGCGTCGGCCGCGACGGCGACGTCGGCCTGCAGTCGCTGATCGACTTCATGATGGCCACCACGGCCGCGCGGCACGACATCCACGACTGGCCCCGCGAGCACCCGGACAGCCTGCTCCCCGGCAGCCCGGTCGCGCCGAGCTGCCCCTGATCCCGTGACGGCGGCCGCTCAGCCGCCGTGCTTCTCCTGCCAGCGCTTCTGGGCGCGCTCGATCGACTCGAGGGCCTCCTCCCGGGGGTACCAGCCGTCCACGCGGACGACCTTCCACTCGGGGGTCTTGTAGATCGAGAAGAAATGCGAGATCTCGTCGCGCAGCGTCATCGGCAGGTCGTCGAGTTGCTCGACGTGGCTCCAGTTCGGGTCCCTGAACGGGACGCAGAGGATCTTGTTGTCCTCCGCCTTCTCGTCGCGCATCCGGAACAGCGCCACCGGCTTGACCTCGATGTGGCAGCCGGGGAACGTCGGCTCGGAGACCACGATCATCACGTCCAGCGGGTCGCCGTCGGCGGCCAGCGTGTTCCTGAAGAACCCGTAGTCGGTCGGGTAGCCGAGCGACGCGAAGAGGAGCCGGTCGAGCTTGATCGCTCCCAGCTCCTCGTCCCACTCGTACTTGTTCGAGGACCCCTTCGGGATCTCGACGACCGCGACGAGGTTCTCCGGCATCGCGCGCCGAGAGTACAGGTCAGCGGGGGCGCAGGACGATGTCGAAACGGACACCGGCGGGCCGGCCGTCGATCAGCAGCTCGGTGAGCACGCCCTCCGCGGCCTCGTGGCCGGCCTCGATGTGGATGT
>DATFQI010000395.1:0-9473 GCA_035264365.1 Solirubrobacteraceae bacterium | reverse complement strand
CAACGCCGCCACGGGCCGTTTGGCGAGCATCAACCCGAACCTGCAGAACATCCCGATCCGCACCGAGACCGGCCGCGAGATCCGCGCCTGCTTCATCGCCGACCCGGGCAACGTGCTGCTGAGCGTCGACTACTCCCAGGTGGAGCTGCGGGTGCTCGCGCACATCGCGGGCGAGGACGTGCTGCGCGAGATCTTCAAGCGCGGCGAGGACGTGCACACCGAGACCGCCAGCGCGGTCTTCGAGCTGCCGCCGGAGCAGCTTGACGTCGGCATGCGCTCGAAGGCCAAGATGGTCAACTACGGGATCGTCTACGGCCTCAGCGCGTTCGGGCTCGCCGACCGCCTGCAGATCGACCAGGGCGAGGCACAGGAGTTCATCGACCGCTACCTGGCGCGCTTCCCGGCGGTGGCGCAGTTCATGAAGGACGCCGTCGAGCAGGCCGAGCAGCACGGCTACGTGTCGACGCTGTTCGGGCGCCGCCGCCAGATCCCCGAGATCCGCGCCCGCAACTGGCAGACGCGCAAGCTCGGCGAGCGCCTGGCCGTCAACTCCGTCATCCAGGGCACAGCGGCGGACATCATCAAGGTCGCGATGGTGCGCGCTCACGAGGCGCTCGCCGCGGAGGGCCTGAAGACGCGCACGATCCTGCAGATCCACGACGAACTGCTCTTCGAGGGCCCGCCGGAGGAGATGGAGCGCGCGACCGAGATCGTCACGCGCGAGATGGTCGGCGCCGCCGACCTGGACCCGCCGCTCGCGGTCGACGCGGGCGTCGGGCCGAACTGGCTGGACGCGAAGTAGCGCCGCCCATGGACCGCAGCGTCGCGCTCGTGGTGACGGTGACGATCGGCGCCGCGCTCGCCGCGCAGGCGCCGCTGAACTCCGCGCTCGGGCGCACCGTCGGCGGCGTGCAGGCGTCCGTGGTCGCGTTGGGGATCTCGTTCGCCGCGCTGCTGGCGCTGTGCGTGGTCACCGGCGGGCTGTCGGGGATCGGCAAGCTGGGGGAGGCGCCGCTGCACGTGGCCGTCGGCGGAGGCCTGATCGGCGCGATCTACGTCGGCAGCATCGTCTGGACCGTGCGTGCGCTGGGCGCCGGCGGACTCACCGCCGCCACGATCGCCGGCCAGCTCGCGCTCGCCGTGGTGATCGACCACTTCGGCTGGCTCGGCGTCGCCCGCTCGCCGATCACCGCCGGCAAGGTCTTCGGCATCGCCCTGTTGGCGCTCGGCACCTGGTTCGTCGTCCGGGATTGACTTTCGACAGTCGGCGATATATCGTTACCTATCGTCGATAGTCAATAACGAAAGGAGTGGCCATGCACGCGCATGCCATGTCAGGCCACTGGGGCGAGTTCGCCCCGGGCCACTTCGACCCGCGCTCCCTGTCGCGCTGGCTGGCGATGACCGGCCATCGCGGCCGCGGCCGCCCGCACCGGCGCCCGCACGGCGGGCACGGGTTCGGGCCGCCCTTCGGCCCCGGGTCCGGCGGCTTCGGGCCGCGCGGGCCGCGGGCCCGCAGGGGCGACGTCCGCGCCGCCCTGCTCGTCCTGCTCGCCGAGGAGCCGCGCAACGGCTACGGGCTGATGCAGGAGATCGAGGCGCGCTCGAACGGCGCCTGGCGGCCGAGCCCCGGCTCGGTCTACCCGGCGCTCTCCCAGCTCGAGGACGAGGGGCTGGTCCGTGCCCAGGAGGGCGGCGGCCGCAAGCTGTTCGACCTCACCGAGGAGGGCCGCGCCTACGTCACCGAGCACGCCGAGGAGCTCGGCACCCCGTGGGAGGAGGTCGGCGGCGGCGAGCCGATCGGCGAGATGCGGACGCTGGTCTTCAGCGTCGGCGCCGCCGTCATGCAGGTCGTCCAGGCCGGATCCCCGGAGCAGGTCGCCGAGGCCGCCAAGGTCCTCGAGGAGACCCGCCGCTCGCTGTACCGGATCCTCGCCGGCGACGACCGCGAGGGCGACGACACGCCGCCCGCCGCGGCGTAGCCGGACAGCGCGGGGAGGGGTGCGATCCCTCCTCGCGCGACGCAAGAAAGGTGTCAGACACCTTTCTTGCGCGGTGGTACCTTTCGCCACATGGAGACCCGTGGATCCCGCGTCCGGGCGACCATGAGCGACACGTTCTGGATCCTGATCCTGAGCATCGTGGTGCTCTTCGCGTTCTTCCTGGCGCTCGGCGCGATCGACCCGGGAGAGGTCGTGTGGCTCACGCTCGCGATCCTCGTCCTCGGGCTGCTCTGGACCGCGCACGCCGTCTGGGACTCCCGCCACCGCAGCGGGCGCGACCCGGCGACGATCCGCAACCGCGAGCGGCGGGGCTTCTGAGCCCTGCACAGCTCGACCCCGAGATCGCGGGCATCCTCGAGGGGATGCTCGCGATGGACGGGCCGCCGGCGCACGAGGTGCCGGTCGACCAGGCGCGCGCGGGCCATGAGGCCGAGACGATCAACCTGTCGGGTCCCGGCGAGGAGGTGGCCGAGGTGCGCGACCTCGAGATCCCCGCTCCCGCGGGCGCGATCCCGGCGCGGCTGTACCGCCCGGAGGGCGACGGCCCGCTCCCGCTCGTCGTCTACCTGCACGGCGGCGGCTGGATGCTCGGCTCGATCGAGTCCTTCGACACCGTCGTGCGCGCGCTGGCGAACGCCGCCGGGGTGATGGTCCTCAGTATCGGCTACCGGCTGGCGCCCGAGGCGCCGTTCCCGGCGGGCCTGGAGGACTCGGTCGCGGCGGTCCGCTGGGCAGCCGCCGAGGCGCGCGAGCTCGGCGCCGACCCCGAACGGCTCGCGATCGCCGGCGACAGCGCCGGCGGCAACCTCGCGACGGTCGTCGCGCGGCGGTTGCGCGGCGAGGTCGACCTGCGCATGCAGGCGCTGATTTACCCGGTCACCGACGCCGGTTGCAACACCGCCTCCTACCGCGACTTCGGCGAGCGCCACGGCCTCACCGCCGCCTCGATGCGGCGCTTCTGGAACCTCTACCTCGACGGCGCCGACGGTCTGCACGAAGACAGCTCGCCGCTGCGCTCGGGCGACCTCGCCGGCTCGCCGCCCGCGTTCATCCTCACCGCCGGCTTCGACCCCCTGCGCGACGAAGGGGAGGCCTACTGCGAGGCGCTGCGCGAGGCCGGGGTGGAGGCGGAATGCCGCCGCTACGCCGGCGCGATCCACGGCTTCTGGCGCTGGCTGGCGGTCACCAAGCTCTCGCGCGCGGCGGTCGACGAGGTCGCCGGCGCGCTGCGCGCCCGGCTCGCCTGAGCGGAACCGTCCGCCGCGGGACTTTGGACGTTCCCGCCACGGGGGCGGCGGTACCGTGCCCCGCATGGCTGCCACTCCCACCACCGCCACCTCCCGCTTCTGGCACCCGTTCGCCGACATGGGGGCCGTCTCCCAGCGCGAGCTGCTGATCGAGCGCGGGGAAGGGGTCTGGGTCTACGACAGCGAGGACCGCCGATACCTCGACGGGACCGCGAGCCTCTGGTACGCCAACATCGGCCACGGCAACCGCGAGGTGGCCGAGCGCGTCGCCGAGCAGATGGGCCGCCTGGAGGCCTACTCGACGTTCGGCGACTTCGGCAACCGGCCCGCCAACGAGCTCAGCGAGCGGCTCGCCTCGCACGCCCCGATGGACGGCGCCCGCGTGTTCCTGACCTCAGGCGGCGGCGACTCGATCGACGCCGCGGCCAAGATCGCCCGCCGTCACTTCATCCAGCAGGGCCACCCCGAGCGCGTGCACCTGATCAGCCGCACGCAGGGCTACCACGGCACGCACGGCTTCGGCACGAGCATCGGCGGCATCGAGGCCAACACGAGCAACTGGGGCCCGCTGGTCCCGGCCGTCTCAGCGGTCGCGCACGACTCGCTGCCCGCGCTGGAGGTGGAGATCGAGCGCGTCGGGCCCGAGAACGTCGCGGCCTTCTTCTGCGAGCCGGTGATCGGCGCGGGCGGCGTCCACCCGCCGCACGAGGGCTACATCGAGGGCGTCGCCGACCTCTGCGCCGAGCACGGGATCCTGTTCGTCGTCGACAGCGTCATCTGCGGCTTCGGCCGGCTCGGCACCTGGTACGGGATCGAGCGCTGGGAGGACGTGCGCCCGGACATGATCACGTTCGCCAAGGGCGTGACCTCGGGCTACCTGCCGCTCGGCGGCGTGATCGTCTCCGACGCGGTCGCCGGACCGTTCTTCGAGGCCCCGGGCGGCCCGATGCTGCGCCACGGCGCCACCTACGCCGGCCACCCGGCGTGCTGCGCGGCCGCGATGGCGGTGCTGGACGTCTACGAGCGCGACGGCCTGTTCGAGCGCGCGCGGGAGCTCGAGGGCGCGCTCGTCGCCACGCTGGCGCCGCTCGCCGACCACCCGGCGGTGGCGGAGGTGCGCGGCGGCCTCGGCCTGCTCGCCGCCGTCCAGCTCGCGCCGGAGGCGCTCGAGGCCGACACGGGCGCCGTCGCGAGGGTCGCCGCGGGCGCGCGCGAGGCCGGCGTGCTCGTGCGGCCGCTGCTCGGGGCCGTCGCGATGTCACCGCCGCTGACGATCGAGCAGGAGCACATCGACCTGCTCGAGCAGGCGATCCGCGCGGGACTGGACTCGCTGGACTCGCAGCCCGCGCGGCCCAACCCGAGCTCGGGCGGCTAGTCGGATCGACGCCGCGGGCGGCCCCCTCGCCACTCCACCCAGCCGCAGTTCCGAGCCCTAGCCGCGGCTGATCACATCGAGGTTGGCGCCCTTCAACGCGACGTCATGCCCCGCGGCGGCCGCGATCTCCGCCACGTCCTCGGGCGTGCGTGGCGGCTCCGGCGCCAGCAGCAGCGCGCGGGCGACGTCGCCGCGGATCGCCTTGACGAAGTGGCTGATGACCTTGCCCTCCGGCGTGAAGCCGCGCACGGACACCACGGCCGCGCGCTTCGGGGTCCACGCGGTCGCGTAGCCGCCCGAGCGCAGGTCGACCACCAGCCCGTCGTCGGGCAGCGCCTTCTCGAGCGCCGGGCGCCAGTAGCCGGCCAGCCCGGCGATCCGCGGCAGTCGCGCCGAGATCGACAGCCGGTAGGCGGGGATGCGATCGTCCGGCGCCACGACGCCCCACAGCGCGCTCGCGATCAGGACCCGCCGCCGCGCCGGGGCGGGCAGCTCCGGCAGCCGCAGGCGCTCGTAGAGCACACCCGTGTAGACCTCGGCCGCGGGCGCCGCCGGCGCGCTCTCGAGCGCCGCGTTGCGCTCCAGCTCGGCCGCCTGCCCCGCGCTCAGGCCGAGCGCCTTCAGCGCGCGCCCGCGCTGCTTGCCGGAGCTCGTGCGCACCAGCGCGGACAGGACCCGCTCGCGCTTGGCGGTCAGCTCGTCGGCGAAGGCGAGCGAGCGCAGCTCCACCGGATCGCCGGACGCAGGGGCGGTCTTGCCCTCCGAGGGCGGCAGCAGGATCAGCACGCCGCAGCAGCCTACGAGGGCGGCAGGTAGCCCGGCAGCGGGCGAAGCCCCGCGCGAACCCGAACGCGCGCTTCGTCGCCGCTACCGTGCGGCGGCCTCCCAGTCGACCCGGTCGAAGCGCTCGCGCAGTCGCGCCCCGCGCCCCGGGTGCAGCGACGCGACCCACGAGATGCGCCCGAGCACGTGCGCGCGCAGCTCCGGCACGCCCGCGCGGTTGGCCGCTGCCGGCCCGTTGCGCTCGGCGTCGTGCAGGAGCGCCTTGAGCCGGTCGTACTCCGCGCGCGGGACGTTCGCGTGCGCGTTGACGACCAGGCCGCAGACGAGCTGACGCTCGTGCGAGCGCCGCACGCGCGTCTTGGCGGGGGAGACGGAGAAGCCCTCGTCACGGGCGATCTCGGCGGCGACCCGGATCAGCGTGCGCGCCGGCAGGTCCGCCGGCCCCGAGAACGTCAGGTCGTCGGCGTAGCGGGAGTAGCCGGCGGCCAGCGTGGGGGCGAGGCCGGCGAGCCGCCGGTCGAGACCGGTCGCGGCGAGCGAGGCGAGCGCGGGCGAGGTCGGCGCGCCCTGCGGCAGGTGCGGCGCCGCGAGCCGCCGCCCGAGCCGCCAGTGGCGCCGCGCGAGCTCCGGAGCGGGTGCGGGCAGCGCCTCCCACTCGATCCGCGGCACGACGGTCGTGCAGAGCGCCGTCAGCGCGTGCGCGACCGCCTCGGGGTAGCCCGCGGCGCGGAAGATCCCGTACACGCGCGCGGCGGTCACGCAGGAGAAGAAGTCCTCGAGGTCGAGCCGCACGACGGTCGCGCGGCCGGCGTGCAGCGCGGCGTGGCTGCGGGCGGAGCGCCCGCGCACGAAGCCGTGGGCCGCGTCGTGGGGCGGGATGCGGTCGAGGATCTCGTGCAGGATCCAGCGCTGGATGGCCTTCAGCCGCCGCTTGGGCGCCGCGATCGGCCGCGGCGGCGCGCCCGGCCGGCGCAGCCACTGGTAGTCGTAGTGGCGCAGGCGCCGCGACGGCGCGTCGCGCTCCAGCCCGCGGGCGTCGGCGAGCCACAGCAGCTCGCCGGTCTCCAGCCCGAGGAGCGCCGCGAGCGCGCCCGGCGAGCGGATCTCCGGCACGGGCCACGGCGTGCGCCCCATCGCGGCCTCGGGCCCGAACGCCCGCCGCACCCTCGGCGCCGGCACGCCGCTGCGGCGGGCCTCGAGCGCCAGCGCGACGTAGGCCGCCAGCTCGCGCGGCCGGTCGGCGGGCGGCCGGTGGTAGGCGGCCAGCACCTCGCGCACGACGGGCCGCAGCCAGCGCGGGCGCGGCGAGAGCGCCTGCGCGCCGCGGCGGAGCATCGGCTCCTCGCTCCAGCGCCCGGCCAGGAACGCGGCGCCGAGCGCCGCCCCGAGCGCCCGGCGGGTGGAGGCGTCGTACATGGCCGCCGGATGCTAAGGCCATCTGAGCGGCGGCGGGCCGACTGCTCCCGTCGTGCATGCGCGGGCCTGCCGCGTGCTGCAGCAGCGCGCATGCGATGCGATGCCGAGCTTGCCTTCGTTCCCCCGGGGGTGCCCCGGAGCGCGTCACGCGCGCCCTCGCGGGCGCGCGGTCTGCGGCTCGGCCCGCCGCCGGGGCGAACGCTAGCGCCGCGGCGGCGGAGGAGTCGCGGCCGCCGCGCCGAACTCCCGCGGCGTGAGGCCACTGACCACGCTCCCGCGCACGACGCTGCTGATCGCCATCTCCGTCGTGATCGTGATCGCGATGCTGTTCGCGAACGGCGTGATCGCCCCCGACGCGACCCAGAACCGCTCCACGGGCGGCTTCATCGGCGGCTCTCTGTTCGGGATCGCGCTCAGCGCGGTGCTGCTGCTGGTCGCCGTCCCGCGGCTGCCCGAGGACGTGCGGCCGCTCGCCGTGCTCGGCTTCGGCATCGGCGCCGTCGTCTTCTGCCTGTTCTTCTGGAGCGCGATCCCGTTCGCGCTCGGGGTGGCCGCGATCGCGGCCGCGGCACCGGACGACGACTCGCCCGAGGGCACCGCCCCGGCGCCCGTCACCGCCGGCGTGCTGCTGGCGGTGCTGGCGATCGTCGCCGCGTTCGTGCTCTGCCTGATCGGCTGAGCGCGCTCGTCAGGCCGCGAGCTCGAGCGCGCGCCGCGCCGCCGGCGGCGCCGGCAGCGCGTACCCGGGCGGCGCCAGGTTCAGGTAGCGGCGGAACAGGAAGCGCATCAGCCGCGGGCGCGAGGTGAAGCGGGCCACCCAGTCCAGCGGGCGCCCGTGCAGGTGCCGGATCGCGCGCTGGTTGAGCCACATCCACTCGAACTTCCACCGGTGGGCGTCGGCGAAGGCCTTGTAGTTGGCGAGCGCCTGCTCGCGCGTGCGCGCGCCCGCGAGCACCTCCACCAGCTCGCGCCCGACGGCGATCCCGAAGTACCAGGCGGTGCGGATCCCCTCCGCGCTCATCGCGACGCAGTGCCCGGCGGAGTCGCCGCAGAAGAACACGCCGTCCTCGACGGGCTCGCGGTAGCGGTGCGGGATCCAGTTGCCCTGGTAGCGGACGGTGTCGGCGCCCTCGTCGGTCGCCAGGCGCACCGTCGGCTCCTTGACGTGGAAGCCGGGGTCGTAGGAGCCGACGCCGATGCGCAGCTCGTCGTCGGCCGGGAACGACCAGGCGTAGCCCGAGACGACGTAGCGCGGGTCGACCCACAGCTGCAGGTCCGGACCGGAGCCGCCGGGATGGACCTCCAGGCCGCGCGAGAGCGTCGCCTCGGGCGGCTGGATCGTCTCGGCCCCCAGCACCCGCCGCCAGCCGAGCGCGTCCACGATCAGGTCCGCCCGCACGTCGCCGCGGTCGGTGTGGACCACGTTCCCCGTGCGCCCGTCGACCTTGGCGGTCTCGAACTGGGCGTCGCCGCACTGCTCCCACATCAGCTCGCACAGCCGCCGGTAGTCGAAGGTCGAGAACGTGTACGGCAGCCGCCAGCGCACGTGCGCGCCCAGCGTGTGCATCGTCATCGTCTCGAACGTCTGCTTGATCGAGCCCTCCAGGCCGAGGTTGACGATCCACTCGGTCGGGGCGCAGCAGGCGGACGTCTGCTTCTCGCCGATCTCGTAGCGATCCAGCACCAACACCCGCGCGCGCGAGGCACGCAGCTCGCGCGCGACGGCCAGTCCGGCGAAGCTGGCGCCGCAGATGACGACGTCGTACTCGGCGCCGGAGGGGAACGGAGTCCGCTCCGCGCCGCGCTTGGTGGCACGGACGGGCATAAGGCGAGGCGCTACAGTATCTCGCCGCTAATGGAAGCCACGATGACACCGCCAGAGACCACCACCGACGCCCGAATCGTCGAGGGATCCAACGGGATGCTCCTCGAGATCGACGGCCAGATCCTCCCCAACTACGACGCGACGATCGTCCCCTTCGACGAGGGCGACGTGGTCACGGGGAAGGTGGTGCGGATCGACAAGGACGAGGTCCTGATCGACATCGGCTACAAGAGCGAGGGGGTCATCCCCAACAACGAGCTCTCGATCCGCAAGTCGGTGGATCCGCACGAGGAGGTCGAGCTCGGCGACGAGGTCGACGCGCTGGTGCTTACGAAGGAGGACCAGGACGGCCGCCTGATCCTCTCCAAGAAGCGCGCCCGCTTCGAGCGGGCCTGGCGCAAGATCGAGGGCGCCGCCGAGTCCGGCGAGCCGGTCAACGGCGCGGTCATCGAGGTCGTCAAGGGCGGCCTGATAGTCGACCTCGGCGTGCGCGGGTTCCTGCCCGCGTCGCTGGTCGACATCCGCCGCGTGCCGAACCTCGACGAGTACCTCGGCCAGACGATCCAGACCAAGGTCATCGAGCTCAATCGCTCGCGCAACAACGTCGTCCTGTCCCGGCGCGCCGTGCTCGAGGAGGAGCGCAAGGAGCAGCGCCAGGCGATCCTCGAGCGGCTGCAGCCGGGGCTCGTCATCGAGGGCCAGATCTCCAACATCGTCGACTTCGGCGCCTTCGTCGACCTCGACGGCATCGACGGCCTCATCCACATCTCCGAGCTGTCCTGGTCGCACGTCAACCACCCGAGCGAGATCCTCTCGATCGGCGA
>DATFQI010000394.1:0-3435 GCA_035264365.1 Solirubrobacteraceae bacterium | reverse complement strand
ACCTGGGAGTAGTCGACGCTCAGCAGCACGTTGCCCGGGTCGGCGATGAAGCAGGCGCGGATCTCGCGGCCGGTCTCGGTGCGGATCGGGATGTTCTGCAGGTTCGGGTTGATGCTCGCCAAACGGCCCGTGGCGGCGTTGACCATCAGGAACGTCGTGTGGATGCGGCCGTCCTCGGCGATGTAGGCGGGCAGCGCGTCGAGGTAGGTCTGGACGAGCTTGGTCAGCTCCCGGAACCGCTCGATCTTGGGGATGATCTCGTGCTCGGAGCGGATCGCCTGCAGCACGCGCGCGTCGGTCGAGAAGCCGGTCTTGCCGCGGCGCTTGCGCGAGAGCCCGAGCTTGACGAACAGCACCTCGGCGAGCTGCTGCGGGGAGCCGATCATGAACTCCTCGCCGGCCAGGTCCCAGATCTCGCGCTCGAGCCGGTCGGCGTCCTCGCGGATGCGCGTGGCGGACTCCTCCAGGCGGCGGGCGTCGAGCCGGATGCCGGCCTTCTCGGTCTCGCGCAGCACGCGCACGAGCGGCAGCTCGATCTCGGTCAGCAGCGACTCCAGGCCGCGCTCGCGGATCTGCTCGCGCTGGCGGGCCGCGAGCTCGGCGATCAGCCCGGCGCGCTGCGCCTGCAGGTCGGCCGAGTTGACGGCGATGCCGCGCTCCTCGGAGAGCTCGTCGAGCGGATAGCCGCGGCGGGCGGGATCGAGCAGGAAGCCGGCCACCTCGGTGTCGAAGGCGAGGTTCGCGGGAACCTCGCCGAGCGCCTTGGCGTCGTGGGCGAGCACCGGCCGCTCGCCGGCGGCCGCGACGAGCGCAGCCGGATCGGCGACGTCGCCGACGATCGCCTTCGCCGTGCCGGGCGCGAGCGCTGCGAAGCGCCAGCCGTTGTCGGCGGCGAACAGCTCGCCCTCGGCGACCTCGGGCGGGGCGGCGACGAGCACGAGCTCCTCGCCGCGCAGCTTCGCGACGTCGGCGGGCTTGCCCTCGACGGCCTCGATCGTGCGCGCCTCCGCGGTCTCGGGGCGCGGGATCTCCTCCATCTCGAGCTCGGCGAGCGCCTCCTCGAGCCGGCGCAGCGGGTCGCGCAGCTCCCAGTCGCGGAACACCGGCCGCACGCCCGAGCGGTCGACCTCTCGCGTCATCTCCGCCTCGAGGTCGATGTCGACCGGCACGTCGCGGACCATCGTCGCGAGCTGCTTGGACAGCCGCGCGGCGTCGGCGTGCTCGGTCAGGTTCTGCTTGCGCTTGGCGCCCGTGATCTCGTCGACGCTGCCGAGCACGGTCTCGAGGTCGCCGAAGCGCTGCAGCAGGTCCGACGCGGTCTTGTCCCCGATCCCCGGGACGCCGGGGATGTTGTCGGAGGTGTCGCCCTTGAGCCCGATGAAGTCGGGGATCAGCTCCGGTGGGATGCCGTAGCGGTCGATCACGCCCTGGCGGTCGTAGACCTTCGTGTCGGTCACGCCGCGGCTGGTGGACATGATCCGCACGCCGTCGCCGACGAGCTGGTAGGCGTCGCGGTCGCCGGTGACGACCATCACCGGGATCCCGCGCTGCTTGGCCTGCTCGGTCAGCGCGGCGATCACGTCGTCGGCCTCGAAGCCCTCGACGGAGACGTTGCGGTAGCCGAAGGCCTCCACGAGCGGGCGCAGGTGCGGCCACTGGAGCTTGAGCAGGTCGGGCCGCGAGGAGCGCTGGGCCTTGTAATCGGGCGAGATCTCCTTGCGCCCCGACATCCCCGCGTCCCACACGACGACGGTCGGCACGGGCCCGTAGTCGGTGAGGATCTTCACGAGCATCGAGGCGAACCCGAAGATCGCGTTGGTCGGGCGCCCGTCGGACGTGGCGATCGACTCCGGGAGCGCGAAGAACGCGCGGTACGCGAGCGAGTTGCCGTCGATCAGGAACAGCTCGCGGGGGTCGTCTCCGTTGGTCGCCATGTCGAGGTGAGAGGCTAGTGGAGGACACCGTGCCCACCCACCCCCCGCGCCGCGTGCGGCGGCACCGCGCCGCTATGCTGGCGGTTCGAGCGGTCCGCACCGGCATCACGCCCTGCGCCGCCGCACGTGCGCGCAACCGCCGGCCCGGGAATGGCTCGCCACGCGCCCCAAGTGAGAGCTGCCACGCAGGAGCACCGGAGACATGACCGAGACGCCCGCCGACGACGACCGCACGCCCGAGAACCCGACTGACGAGGCCGCGGAGGCCCCAGCCGAGGAGCCGAGCCCGGAGCGGCCTGCCGCGGACGCCGCGGAGGTTCCCGCCGCCGGCGAGGGCGGCGACTCTCCGGCCTCCACGACCTCCGCCCCCGACGAGTCCGCCACCACCGCGCCCTCCACGCTGGAGGCCGCGACGGAGCAGGCCGCCTCCGCGCGGGACGCCGCCGAGCCCGAGGCGGGCGCCGCGGTCGGGCCGCCGAAGGTGGAGCCGCACGAGGCCGCCGCCAGCTCCGCGACGGGCGCCGACGCGCAGGCCGCGCCCGCGCCGCCCGCCGCGCCCGCGGAGCAGGCCGACGCCGCCGCGCCCGCAGACCCGCCGGCCGCCGAGACCGCGCCCGAGCCCCCGGTCCCGACCGCGGAGCCGCCCGCCGCCGAGGGCCAGCCCGCCACCGCGGAGCAGCCCGCGGCCGAGGGCGAGGCCAAGGCTGCGCCCGACGCGCAGCCCGCGGCTGCGGAGCAGCCCGCGCCCGACGCGCAGCCCGCCGCCGAGGGCGAGGCCAAGCCCGCGCCGCAGCAGCAGCGCCAGCAGCGCCCGCGGCGCCGCCGGCCGACCGCGGCCGAGCGCCATCGCCGCACGTTCTTCGCGAAGCTCTCCGAGCTGCGCCGCACCGAGCAGGCCGCCGTCGAGGCCGAGGAGAACGGCGAGGCCGCTCCCGAGGCGGAGGCCGCCGCCGAGCCCGAGGCCGTGCCGGCCGAGGCTCCGCAGGCCGCCGAGGGCGAGGCCGCCGCGGCCCCGCAGGCCGAGCAGCCCCAGCGCCCGCAGCAGCCGCCGGCCACCTCCCCCAGCCGCTCCGCCCGCGCGCAGGCGCGCCTGGTGGCGGCGATCGAGCGCGTCGGCGGCCACGAGGCCGTGCTCGAGGCGCTCAAGCCCAAGCAGCGCGAGGACGGCGAGACGATGAAGTGGTCGTCCGTGTGCTGCGAGCAGGCGCAGGGCATCAAGCCCGGCGACCCGACCTTCACCGCCTGGGTGCGCCTCGCGGCCACCCCGGTGCGCGACGTCAAGGCGATCGTCAACCCGCGCGGCGCCGACGACCGGCGCGGCCGCGGCCGCGGGCGTGGCCGCAGCGGCGGCGGTGGCGGCGGCTACCGCGGCGGCGGTGGCGGCGGCTACCGGGGCGGCGGCCGCGACGGCTACGACCGCGGGCCCGCGGCGGGGCGCGGGGACCTCGAGCAGCACGGCCGCGACGGGGCGTTCCGCTCCTCCGTCCGGATCGTCAACGTC
>DATFQI010000393.1:0-2952 GCA_035264365.1 Solirubrobacteraceae bacterium | reverse complement strand
AGCACCCGACTCTCGACCTCGACCTCAGCCACAGGCACCGGTCCGAGGATCTCGAACGTGACCCGCGCGAGCAGCGTGCCCTCGCGCGGCTCGGTCGTCTCGAGCGCCCGGCCGAGCAGCGCCGCCGGCGGCCCCGCGTGTTGGCTGCGCACGTCCCACGGTCCCGCCGTGTGGCCGGTCGAGCGGAAGCGGCCGCCCCCGAGCGGCTCGTAGAACGCCTCGCCGCTCACGCGAGGAAGCTCCCGCCCACGGCGGTCTCGCCCCCGGCCACCGCGCCGGCCTCCAGCAGCGCCTCGATCTCGGCGGTGCCGTAGCCGGCCTCCAGCAGCACCGCTTCCGTGTCGGCGCCGAGCGCCGGCCCTGGCGCGCGGGCCGGATCACCCGGGGTGCGGGCGAGCTTGACCGGGACGCCGAGCAGGCGCACGGGCTTCTCGGCGCCGGGTTGCGCCAGCTCGGCCACCATCCCGCGCGCCCGTACGAGCTCGGAGTCGAGCGCCTCGTCGAGCTCGAGCACCGGCTCCAGGCAGCAGTCGTGCTCGGCGCCGAACGCCTCCCACTCGTCGCGCGTGCGGCCCGCGAACACGGCCTCGACCTCGGCGTGTGCCGCCGACCCGGGCTTCTCGAACTGCTTCTCGATCAGGTCCTCGCGGCCGACGCCACGGCACCACGCCCGCCAGAACTTCGGCTCCAGCGCGCCGAGCGTGACCCAGCCGTCGCTGCAGCGGTACGGCCGGTAGCAGACCAGCGACCCGGCCAGCTCCAGCCCGCCGCGGCGCGGGGCCGCGCCCTCCGCGAAGGCACGGGCGGCGACCATCGCCAGCCAGGACAGCGCCCCGTCGGCCATCGAGCAGTCGACGAACTGGCCCGCGCCCGTGCGGTCGCGCTCGCGCAGCGCCGCGAGGATCCCGAACGCGGCCGTCAGGGCGCCACCGCCGATGTCGGCGATCTGCGCCGCAGCCTGCACGGGCGGCCCGTCCGTCTCGCCCGTGAGCCCCAGCAGCCCGACCCGCCCGAGGTAGTTCATGTCGTGGCCGGCGCGGTCGCGCAGGGGACCGTCCTGCCCGTAGCCGGTGATCGCGCAGTACACGAGCCCGGGGTTGACCTCGCGCAGCCTCTCGTAGCCGACGCCGAGTCGATCCATCACGCCGGGGCGGAAGGACTCCAGCAGCACGTCGGCGTCGCGGGCCAGCCGCAGCAGGACCTCGCGCCCCTCCTCCCGCTTGAGATCCACGCAGATCGAGCGCTTGCCGCGGTTGAGCGAGAGGAACATCGCCGAGGAGGCGCTGCGCTCGGCGCCCTCGTAGAACGGCGGCGCCCAGCGGATGTAGTCGCCCATCCGGGTGTCCTCGACCTTGATGACGTCGGCGCCGAAGTCGGCCAGCAGCAGGGAGCAGAAGCCGCCCGGCAGCAGCCGCGAGAGGTCGAGCACCCGCAGCCCGTCGAGCGCGCCTGCGCTCACGCCAGCGCCGCCCGCTCGCGCAGGCCCAGCCGCCGGCGCGCCTCGGCGACGGTCGCCACACGCCGCCCGCTGTCCTCGGCCATCCGCCGCGCCCGCCCGATCAGGTCGCCGTTGGAGCGGGCCATCTCGCCGTCCGGCAGGTAGAAGTTGTCCTCGAGCCCGACGCGCACGTTCCCGCCCAGCGCGAGCGCCGCCGAGACGAGCGTCCACTGGTCGCGCGAGACGCCGATCACGCCCCACTCGTGCGGCACCTCCGGGACCTGCTCGGCCATGTGCGCGAGGTTGCGCGCCGTCGGCCGGATGCCGCCCGTCACGCCCATCACGCACGAGACCTGCAGCGGCGGGTGCAGCGCGCCCATGTCCAGCAGCGGGTCGAGGTTGGCGAGGTGGCCGGAGTCGAAGCACTCGTGCTCGGGCCGGATCCCGCACTCGTTCATCGCGTCCAGCAGCGCGCGGATCGTGTCGAAGCTGTTCTCGAACACGAACGAGAACACGAACTCCTTGCGCCGGCGCGAGTACTTGGCGTAGTTCATCGACCCCATGTTCAGCGCGCCGACGTCGGGCCGGAGCTCGCGCAGGTAGGCGATCCGCTTCTCGACCGGGACGCCGAGGGCCCCCGTCGAGTAGTTGATGACGACGTCGCCGATCTCGGCCAGGATCGCCTCCGTGATCGCGCGGAAGTCCTCGACCTCGTAGGACGGCGTGCCGTCCGGCGTGCGCGCGTGGATGTGGATCATCGAGCCGCCCTCGTCGACGATCCGGCGCGCCTCGGCCGCGTACTCCTCGGGCGTGTACGGGATCGCCGGGCATTGCTCCCGGTCGGCGACCGCGCCCGTGATCGAGCAGGTGAGGATGACGGGGTCGTCGAGGCTCATACGGGCACCACTCCATGTCGCTTCCAGGGCCGCTCGAGGCGCTTGCCCTCGGCCATCTCGAGCGCGCGGATGATCGTCGGGCGCGTCTCGCGCGGGTCGATCACGTCGTCGATCATGTCGTTCCGGGCCGCGATGTAGACGTCGATGATCTTGCGATAGGCCGCGATCAGCTCGGCCTTCTTGGCCGCAGGATCCTCGGCCTCCTCGACCTGCTTGCGGAACACGATCTCGACCGCCCCCTCGGCGCCCATCACGCTGATCTCGGCAGCCGGCCAGGCGACGATCAGGTCCGGCTCGTAGGCGCGCCCGTTCATCACGTAGTAGCCGGCCCCGTAGGCCTTGCGCAGCACGACCGTGACCTTCGGCACCGTCGAGTTGGCGACGGCGTGCAGCATCTTCGCGCCGTGGCGGATGATCCCCGCCGCCTCCACCTTCGTGCCGACCATGAAGCCAGGCACGTCCTGCAGGAAGACGAGCGGGATGCCGAAGGCGTCGCAGAGGTTCACGAAACGAGCCGCCTTGTCGGCGGAGTTGTTGTCCAGGATCCCGCCCAGCTGCTTTGGCTGGTTCGCGACGATCCCGACCGGCCGCCCGCCCATCCGCGCCAGGACGGTGATG
>DATFQI010000392.1:0-6548 GCA_035264365.1 Solirubrobacteraceae bacterium | reverse complement strand
CACGCGCGCGCAGTGGGAGGCGGCGCATCGGGCACTCGTGCTCTCGCCGATGGCGTTCCTCGAGCGGCTGCTCCCGGCGATGGCCTCGCGCGGCTGGGGCCGCGTGCTCGCGATCGGCTCGATGGCCGTGTCCGAGCCGATCGACGCGCTCCAGCTCTCCAACGCCCACCGCCCCGGCGTCGTCGCGGCCTTCAAGGTGCTCGCCCGCAGGTACGCGGCCGACGGCGTGACTCTGAACTTCCTCCACCCGGGCCGGATCGCCACCGACCGCGTGATCGGATCCGGCACCCTCGAGGAGGCCCAGGCCGCCGCACGGGACACCGTCCCCGGCCGCCTCGGCATGCCCGAGGAGATCGCCGCGGCCGCCGCGTTCCTCTGCTCCGCGCAGGCCTCCTTCATCACGGGCACGAGCCTGCTGGTGGACGGCGGGCTCACGCGCAGCGTCAGCTGAAGTACCCCCAGGGAGAGTCGAACTCCCGCTTCCGCCGTGAAAGGGCGACGTGCTGACCACTACACCATGGGGGCTCCGGCTGGCGAGATGTTAGCCCGATCCGTCTGATCTAAATGCGAACATATGTTCGTGAAAACGGGAGCTGGCGATCGAGGCGCGGACCTTGCGGGCGCAACGGGGCATGTCGATGAAGAGCATCGCGGCGACGCTGAACGTGGCGCTCTCCTCCGTGAGTCGCTGGACGCGAGACATCGAACTCACGGCCGAGCAACAGGAGCGGCTCAGGCAGGCGAATCCGCTCTTCAACGGTCAGCGTCGCGGCCAAACAGGTCGTAGCCAATCCGCTCGAGCCGTCCGCGCAGCAGCACAGGCGCACGGCCGCCTACTTGCGCAGCGCTCCGACCCACTGCACCTGCAGGGGCTGCATGCTGTACTGGGCCGAGGGATCGAAGCGTCGCAACACCGCAACCTCACCAACTCCGACGTGGCCATGCTCCGGGTTTACGTGCGATTCCTGAGGGAGTGCTACGGGGTGCCCGACGAGAAGCTCAAACTGTCGGTCAACTGCCACCTGACGAATGACCTCTCACTCGACCAGATCGAGGGTTGGTGGATGCAGGAGCTGGCTCTCCCGCAGTCGAGTCTCCGGAAGGCCACCGTCAACCGCCCATCGAGTGCATCCGCATTTCGGCGCGGACACGTCCTTCCTTACGGAACCGCACGCCTGTCAGTCTGCTCGGTCTGGGTCGTGCAGAGCATCTACGGCGCGATCCAGGAGTACGCCGGCATCGAGCGGCCAGAGTGGCTGGATGCCGTCATCTAGTCGGTGACTCGTCCGGCCAGTGGCCGTACTCGTCGAAGTAGCGCCGCGCGGCCTCGTCGGCTTCGCGGTCGTCGCGGCCGGTCGCGATGAAGTACGCGATCATCCCGACCACGGCGATGGCTCCCAGCAGGGCGATGATGGACCAGATCGTCTCGGCCATTGCCGACATGGTGACGGACGCAGGCGGCTGCAACACTGCCGGGGCGCCTCTAGCTCAATGGTCAGAGCAACGGTCTTTTAAACCGTGAGATCTCGGTTCGAATCCGAGGGGGCGTATCTGTTGGTGGCACGCAGTACGACGACCCGGGAGTACGCTGCATGCGTGAGCTCTCGGGGGGAGAGCGGGGCGGTTTCGGGTCGGCGGCGCCGGCGTACGCCTGAGGCGGCCGAGCGCGAGATCGTGGACGCAGCCGAGGCGCTGCTGCAGGAGCGGCCGTTCCGGGAGCTGACGGTCGACGACCTGATGCGGCGGACGGGGTTGTCGCGGCCGTCGTTCTACGTGTACTTCCGGGACCGGCATGACCTGGTGCTGAGGGTCGTGGAGCACATCGGCGAGGAGCTGTTCGCAATGTCGGAGCGCTGGTACGGCGGGACTGGCGACGGGCCGGAGCTGGTGCGCGAGGCGATCGACGGTGTCGTCGGCGTGTACGCGGAGCACGGGCCGGTGCTGCGGGCGCTCGCGGACGCGGCGTCCGACGACCAGCGCGTGGAGGCCGCGTACCTGACGCTGCTGCAACGGTTCGTGGACGCGACCGCGCGGCACATCGAGGAGGAGGTCGCCGCCGGGCGGATGCTGCCGCTGGATCCGGTGCGGACCGCGACCGCGCTCACGTGGATGATGGAGCGCTACCTGCAGCTCGAGCTCGGGCGCACGCCGGACGGCCCTGTCGACCGGGTCGCGAACACGCTGACCACGATCTGGTCGCGCGTCCTCTACGGCACGCCCGACGCTCAGTCGAGCTCGGACTGAAGCCAGGCGTGCAGTGCCGCCGACCCGCCGGCGATCGCGACGGTGCCGACGACCGCCGCCGTGCTCAGCCCTTGGCGCGAGCGCAGCGTGGAGACGAGGTCGGCGACATCCGCGCCGCCGCTGGCGATCAGCCACGGACGCGGACTGCGCTTGCGGCCGCCGAGGGCCCACAGGGTGCCGAGCCCGAGCGCGAGATCGCGGCCGCCGAGACCGGCGATCGCCACCTGCGCCCCCGGCTGCTCGCTGACTTCCCCGAGCCAGCGTTTGGCGGCGAGGCCGGGGGCGGTGAGCAGGGCGACGCCGATGGCGGCGCGGGCCGCGGCAGCGGCGCGGGCGACGGTGGGGAGGTCCATGCGCCGGGAGTACCCGCGCCGGGCGCGGGCCGTGCGCGCGCGGCGCGGTTGGCGCGCGGACGGGGCGCGGTTGGCGCGCGGCGCGCGCTAGTGCTTGAAGTGCCGGCGGTGCGTGAAGACCATCGAGATGCCGGCGGCGTCGGCGGCCTCGACGACCTCGTGGTCGCGCTTGGAGCCGCCCGGCTGGATGATCGCCGTCACGCCGGCGTCGACGGCGATCTGCGGGCCGTCGGAGAACGGGAAGAACGCGTCGGAGGCGAGCGCGCCGCCGGTCAGGTCGGTCTCGGTCGCGGCGGCCTTGCCGATCGCGAGCTTGACGGAGTCGACGCGGCTCATCTGGCCCGCGCCGATGCCGACCGAGGCGAGATCCTTGGCGAGCACGATCGCGTTCGAGCGCACGTGCTTGCAGACCTTCCAGGCGAACAGCATCTCGCCCCACTCGCGCTCGGACGGCTTGCGCTCGGTCACGACCTCCATCTCCGTGCGGTCCTCGAGGTCCATGTCGCGGTCCTGCACGAGCACGCCGCCGAGCACGCGCTTGATGTCGCGCTCGGCGATGTTGATCCGCCGGCGCTCGCCGTCCTCGAGGATCCGCAGGTTCGGCTTGCGGCACAGGATCTCGACCGCCTCGTCGGTGAAGCGCGGCGCGATCACGACCTCGACGAACTGGTTCGAGAGCGCCCCGGCGACCGAGGCGTCGACCGTGCGGTTGAGGCAGATCACGCCGCCGAACGCCGACAGCGGGTCGCACGCGAAGGCGCGTTGATAGGCCTCGAGCGCGGTGCCGCCGACCGCGCAGCCGCAGGGGTTGTTGTGCTTGATGATCGCGCAGGCCGGCAGCTCGAACTCGCCGACGAGCAGCCGCCCGGCGTTGAGGTCCAGCACGTTGTTGAACGACAGCTCCTTGCCGCCGAGCTGGCGCACCATCGAGAGCACGTCCATGCGCGCGCCGACCTGGCGGTAGTAGGCGGCGCGCTGGTGCGGGTTCTCGCCGTAGGCGAGGTCCGTGACCTTCTCGTAGGCGTTGAGCATGATCGGCGGGAAGTCGTCGTGCTTCTCGACGAACCAGCGCGAGATCGCCGTGTCGTAGCGCGCGGTGTAGTTGAACGCCTCGACCGCGAGGCTCTCGCGGGTCGCGAGCGACAGCCGCCCCTCGGACTCCTGGAGCTCCTGCAGGATCGCGTCGTAGCTCTCCGGCTTGACGACCACGGCGGAGAAGCCGAAGTTCTTGGCCGCCGCGCGGATCATCGTCGGGCCGCCGATGTCGATGTTCTCGATCACCTCGTGCTCGGTGACGCCGCGGCGCGCCGCGGTCGCCTCGAACGGATAGAGGTTCACGCACACGAGGTCGACGAACTCGACGTCCTGCTCGCGCGCGGCCTCCATGTGGCGCGGGTTGTCGCGGAGCGCGAGCAGCCCGGCGTAGAGCCGCGGGTGCAGCGTCTTCACGCGCCCGTCCATGATCTCCGGGAAGCCCGTGAAGCCCTCGATCGGGCGGACCTCGAGCCCGGCCTCCTCGAGCGCCGACGACGTGCCGCCGGTCGACACCAGCTCGATCCCCAGCTCCGACAGCCCGCGTGCGAAATCCACGATCCCGGTCTTGTCCGAGACCGACAGGACGGCACGCGCGATCCGCACCTCCCCCGGTTGCGTCACGCGGTCCCTCGCATCCGGGCCGGACGATACGTCACCGCGCCACCAGGACGCGGCGCGGATGGGCGGGGTCGAGCGTCACGGCGCCGCGCGCGATCAGCGCGACGGCCTCGCACAGCAGATCGTGCTCGAGCGGGCGCAGCGCTTGGCGCACGGCGCCGGCGTCGGTGGCGTCGGGGAGATCGACGGCCCGCTGGGCGATGATCCGGCCCGTGTCTACGCCCTCGTCGACGAAGTGCACGGTGACGCCGAAGACCTTCACGCCGTAATCGAGCGCCTGCTCGACGGCGCGGATCCCCGGGAAGGCGGGCAGCAGCGCCGGGTGCACGTTGACCACGCGCGCCTCGAAGCGGGCGAGGAACGCGGGGTCGAGCAGCTGCATGTAGCCGGCGAGCACCACGAGCTCGACGCCGAGGCCCTCGAGCCAGTCGCCGATCGCGCGGTCGCGCGCCGGCCGGTCGTGGTACGCGGCGCGCTCGAACACCGCGCTCTCCACGCCCGCGGCCGCCGCCCGGACCAGCGCCTGGGCCTCCGCCTTGTCCGAGGCGACGGCGACCACCTCGACGCCCTGGCGGCCGTGTACGCGGTCCAGGATCGCCTGCAGGTTCGTGCCGGCGCCCGAGGCCAGCACGCCGACCCTCACGCCACCTCCAGCTTCGGGAAGCGCCCGCCCGTGGAGCGCAGCGTGCCCGCGGCGATCAGCGCGTCGACGCGCTCGAGCACCGACTCCGCGCGCAGGTGCCCGTAGGCGCCGTAATGCGGCAGCCCGTCGTACGAGTACTTCTGCACGACCTTCGAGCGCCCGCCGCGCAGGATCTCGACCGCGCGCGTGCGGCCGACCTCCGGCTGCGCCGCGGCCACGGTCTCGAGGATCGCCTCGTCGAGGTCGCCGACGTCGCCCGCGGCGACCGGTCGCTGCACCAGCTGGCGCGACCCGGACGACGAGCGCGTGCGCCGCCCCGTCTCCGGGATCGCGGGCCGCAACGAGGGATCGCAGACGTCGCAGCACGGACCCGCCGGCGCGGGCGCCGAGCGGTCGCCGAAGTGGCGCAGGATCCCCTCGCGGCGGCAGCGGTCGCCCTCCACCCACGCCCACACGGAGCGGTACTGGCGCCAGCGCGCCTTCGTGCCCTCCTGTGCCGCATTGCGGCAGCGCGCGAGCGCGCTTCCGTCCCACTCGCCCGACAGCCGTCCGGCCACCCGGTCGGGCGCGGACGGAGCAGGCTGGACGACGCCGGTGCGCGCGAGGTGGCCGACGATCGCGCGCACCTTCTCCTCCTCGCCGGCCGCCAGCGAGGCGAGGAAGCCCGCCGGGACGTCGTAGCGCGGCGGCCCGCCCGCGGCCGCCGGCTCCGCGGAGCGCACGATCGCACGGGCGACGGCCTTCAGCTCGTCGTCGCCGACCGACGAGCGCTCGATGAAGAACACGTGCAGGCCCTTGTCGCGGCCGGTCGCGAACAGCAGGCAGCGAGCCGGCTGCCCGTCGCGGCCCGCACGGCCGGCCTCCTGGTAGTAGGCCTCGACGGAGGCCGGCACGCTCTCGTGGCAGACCGTCCGCACGTCGGCCTTGTCGACGCCCATGCCGAACGCGTTGGTGGCCACGACGAGCGGCACATCGCCGGCCATGAAGCGGCGCTGCGCCTCCGAGCGCTCCTCGCGCGCGAGGCCCGCGTGGTAGGCGATCGTCTCCACGCCGAGCTCGTTGCCCAGGCGCTTCGCCAGCCGGTCGCACTCCGCGCGCGTGCCCGCGTAGACGATCCCCGGCAGCGCGCCGGGCTCGTCGAGCGCGACCGCGATCCCGCGGTGGACCGCCTCCTTGGTTGGGCACGGGACGACCGCGAACGAGAGGTTCGGCCGGTCGAAGCCGGTCGCCACCCGCACCGGGTCGCGCAGCCCGAGCCGCTGCACGATGTCCGCCGCCACCTGCGGCGTGGCCGTCGCCGTCGAGGCCGTGATCGCCTTCGCGCCGAGCCAGCGCGCGGCGTCGGCGAGCCGGAAGTAGTCGGGTCGGAAGTCGTGCCCCCACTGGGAGACGCAGTGCGCCTCGTCGACCACGAACAGCCCGATGTCGGCGTGGCGGATCCGCTCCAGGAACCCCGGCGAGGCGAACCGCTCGGGCGCGACGTAGAGCAGCCGCACGTGCCCGGCGACCGCGCGCTCGACCGCGCGGCGGTTGGTCGCGGCGTCCTGCTGTGCGTTGACGAGCGCCACGCGGCCGGGCGCCACGCGCTCGACCGCCTCGACCTGGTCCTGCATCAGCGACACCAGCGGCGAGACGACCAGCGTCAGGTCGGTCCG
>DATFQI010000391.1:0-59472 GCA_035264365.1 Solirubrobacteraceae bacterium | reverse complement strand
CCGGCCGCTGCGCGCGTCGCGCAGCGCGACGCTCCCACCGCTGCCGGTCACCGCGATCGTGCGCCCGTCAGGGCTGAACTCGACGGCCAGCGCGGCGTCCCCGTCGAGCCCCGGGAGCTCGCCCTGCAGTCGCAGCGTGCGGGCGTCGCGGAGCCGGACGCCGCCGCCGCGGAGGCCCGCGGCGAGCCGTCGGCCGTCGGGGCTGACGGCGAGCGCGGGCACGAGACCCTCCCCGAGCGGGTTGCCGCCAGGGAAGGGCTGCGCGAGGCGCCGGTCGCCCGCGATGTCCCAGACGATGATCCGGCTGTCGACACCGGTCGTGTAGAGGGTGCGTCCATCGTCTGAGACGTTGACGTGGGTGACCCGTCCGCTGTGGCCGGTCAGCGTCTCCCGCACGCGGCCGCGGCGCAGGTCCCATGCCAGCCCGCGGCCGTCGTCGCCGACGGTCGCCAGTGTGCGCCCGTCCGCGCTGAATGCGAGCTCTTGCACTCGACCGTCGTGCCGGTCCGCCAACCGCCGGCGCTTCCCCGTGCGGAGGTCCAGAAGCGTGACGCTGCCGTCCTCGCCGCCGAGGGCGGTACGGCGGCCGTCGAGAGCCAGCCCGGCGGTGAACGCCCCGCTCGGGAGCCGCTTCCGCACACGCAGCGTCGCCGTGTCCACCACGTACGTCGCGTTCTCGGCGGTCCCCGTGAGAACGAGGCGGTCACGCCGTGTCACGACGACAGGCGCGACCGTGTCCGGTCGGCCCACACGCAAGACGCGCCCCAGCTGCCTCCCGCTGCGCACATCGAAGCGACGGACGTGAGCGGGGTGCGGCACTTGTCCGGCCGCCGCGAAGAACGTCGTCACCACCACAGTCCCTCCGCCCGGCCCGAACCGGATGTCCGTGAAGCCGTATCCATCGCCCGAGCGCGGGTCGGAGAACTCGATATCGCGCACGGTGCGTCCGGTTGCCGGCTCGATCAGCCTCACGACCTCACGTCCTCCGCCGATGCCGCCGTTGGCGGCCAGCAAGGTGCCGTTCGGCGAGAAGTCGAGGCTCACGATGGGGCCGTCCACCTGGATCGGACGACCGATCCTCCGGCGCGACCGCGGGTCGAAGCGCAAGAGGGTCCCGCTCTCGCCGCCGGTGGCGAGCATCCGCCCGTCGGGGCTCAGTGACAGCGCGTAGAGCGGGTCCCCGCCGCCCTGCATCACGCCGACCGCGCCGGGAGGGCGCACGAGCGCCGACAGGAGGTGGCTGCGGGTGACCACGGTGTCGTCGAGCACGCGGCCGGCTTGGGCGAGCAGGAGGCTCCGATCGAGCCGGTCGTCGATCAGCGCCTGAGCGCCGAGCCGCTGTGCGTCGGCGCTCCGTGCGGAGTCCCGCGCGTCGCCGCTTTCCCGGAGCGCCAGTAGGCCCGCCACCGTCGCGGCCACGAGCAGTACCCCTGCGACGGTGAGCAATGCGCGCAGGCGGCGGTTGGCCCGCAGCTGCACCCGCCGCTCGCGCTCGGATTCGGCGATGCTCGCGTCGAGGAACGCGCGCTCCGTCGCGTTCAGGGCATCCTGATGCACCTGCGCCCATTCGAGTGCGGCGGCGAGCCGGGCGCCGCGGTAGAGGTCCGTGGGATCGCGCCCCGCGGCCTCCCAGATGCGCCCAGCGTCGCCGAGCCGCCGGTGCAGGCGCAGACCCTCGCGATCCTCCTCGAGCCAGCCCCGCAGGGTCGGCCACTGGCGGATCAGCACCTCGTGCGCTACTTCCGCAGTCCCCTCCCCGAGCGTGAGGAGCCGGGCAGCGGCGAAGCGGCCGAGCAGGTCGCGAACGGTGTCTCCCGGGACGTCCTGGGGGACGAGCTCGTCGATCGGCACCCGCCGTCGCGTGTCCTCGACCCCGTCGCCGAGCTCCGTCAGCCGCAGGAAGACGTTGCGCAGCAGGTCTCGCTCTCCGGCGGGGATCGCCTCGACCAGCGCGTCCGCCGATTGCGCGACGGCCGAGGTCACCCCGCCGGTGGCCCGGTACGCGTCGACGGTCAGGGTGCGTCCGTCGCGCCGCTCCCAGGTCGCGCGCAGCGCGTGTGAGAGCAGGGGCAGGGCCCCCGGCTCGCCGGCGACCTCGCCGAGGACGACGTCGACGAGTCCGGGCTCGAGCCGCAGCCCGGCGATGCGCGCCGGCTCGGTCACCGCGCGGCGCAGCTCTTCCTCGCTCATCGCGCCGAGCAGGATCTGGTTGGAGGCCACCGCGCTCGCCAGCTCAGGATGCGCGCTCAGCTCGCCGTAGAAGTCGGCGCGCACGGCGATCGCCACCGGTCCGGTATGGGCGAGCAACGAATCGATGAAGCGCCCCCGCTCGCCAGGGTCGTCGCAGAGCGTGTACAGCTCCTCGAACTGGTCCACGACGACGAGGGTCGCGGCGCCGCCGTCGATCGCCGCCGGCGGCCGCGCCCCGGGATGCACCAGCCGCGCGCTCGTAACCCCGGGCACCTCCCCGGCACTGACGGACGCGATCAGGCCGGCGCGCAGCAGCGAGGACTTCCCACTGCCCGACGCTCCCACGAGCGCGAGCAGGCGCCGCGTTGCGATCCGCTCGATGACCGAGCCGAGCACGACCTCGCGCCCGAAGAAGAAGGCGCGGTCGTCCGCGTCGAACGCCAGCAGCCCGCGGTAGGGGCACCGGCTCGCCGGCGCCGGCGCGGTGACGCCGGGGCCTGCGACCGCGTGCAGCGTCTGGGGACCCTCGACGGCGCGAAGGCGGTGAGGGCCGAGGTCGACGAGCGAGTACCCCGCCGGCAGGTGCTTCGCCGTCAGACCCGCCGTGAGCCGCGACAGCAGGATCTCGCCGCCGCCACCCTGCCCGCGCACGCGCATCGCGAGGTTGACCGCCGGGCCGAAATAGTCGGTATCGCGTCTTTCGGCCTCGCCGGTATGGATCCCGAAACGGGCCGCGATGCTCCAGCCGTTCGGCCACCGCTCGGCGCCGAGCGCGCGCGTCGCGGCGATCGCCGCCTGCACCGCGCCGGACGCGGACTCGAACACCGAGAAGGTCGCGTCCCCTTCGCCCTTGGACTTCAGGAAGCGGCCACCGTGCGACTCCACCGCCCCCGCGACGAGCTCGTCGTGGCGGACGAGCACCGCCGCCATCGCGCCGGGATCCTGCTCCCACAGCACCGTCGAGGAGTCGATGTCCGACAGGCAGAACGTCGTCACGCCCGCCGGGAGCGTCGCTCCCCAACCGGCGCGCAGCCGCTCGACGAGCTCACCCGGCGTCGCCGGCCGCCGCGCCGGGTCCGTCGCGAGCCCCAGGCGGATCGCGCTCTCGAGCTGCTCGGCCAGGGCCGGGTCGATTCCCTCCCAGGCCGGCAGCACCCCCTGCGGCGGAGCCCCGGTCAGCAGCGCGAAGGCCGTCGCCGCCAGCGCGTACACGTCGCTCGCGCGCGACGGCGGGGAGCCCGTCGCGAGCTCCGGGGCGCGGTAGCCGGTCGTTCCCGAGCGGCTCCCGAGCATCAGCGGCGTGGACGAGAGCCCGAAGTCCACGAGCTTGACGTGCCCGCCGCGAGTCAGGATCAGGTTCGCCGGCTTGACGTCGGCGTGCACGATCGGCGGCTCCTGCGCGTGCAGGAACATCAGCGCCTCGGCGGCCTCGGCGAGGTAGGCCACGACGCTGGAGGGCGCCAGTCCGGGCGCTCCGCGCTCGGCCAGGATCCACGCCAGGTCGGTCCCGTCGACCCAGTCCATCGCGACGACGTACTCGTCGTCGACGAAGAAATCCTCGCGGACAAGCGGCAGCGCCGGGTGCGGCTGGAGGCCGAGCAGCAGCCGGGCCTCGCGGAGCAGGCTCTCGCGCGCCGCGTCATCGCGCACCCGCCGGATCTTCAACGCGACCAGACGCTCGTGGCGATGGTCGAGCGCCCTGACGACGCGCGCCTCGCCGCCCACGCCGAGCGTCTCCAAGACCTCGTAGCGCCCGTGCAGCATGCGGCCCTCCAGGAGCGGTTCGCTCATCGAGCCGTTGCTCCGCGCCATAGGCTTGACGGCACGGTGGCCCCGCAGATCGAGGTGATCTCCGGAGTACGCAGCCGGCGGATCCCGCTGGAGGCTGACCGTGTCACGATCGGCAAGGCGCCCGAGAACGACGTGCCGCTCGAGGACGACCCGACCGCGAGTCGCCTGCATGCCGTCCTGGAGCGCTTCTCGGCGGGCTGGTGCGTGAGCGACCTCGGGTCGTCCAACGGCACGGCGATCAACGGCGAGCGGGTCTGGTCCTCGCACCGCCTCCAGCATGGCGACGAGATCCGCATCGGCCAGACCCGCTTGGTGTTCCACGACCCGCTGGCCGCCGGTGCCACGGTGACGCAGGCCGACGAGGCGCCGCCGGCGCTGACCACGCGCGAGCGGGACGTCCTCCTGGCGCTGTGTCGTCCGCTGCTGGACCGCGACATGTTCACGGAGCCGGCGTCGACGCAGGCGATCGCCGAGGAGCTCGTCATCACGCAGGCCGCGGTCAAGCAGCATCTGGCCAACCTGTACGACAAGTTCGCCGTCGCCGCCGAGGGCTCGCGCCGCGCGCGGCTCGCCAACGAGGCGCTGCGGCGCGGCGCCATCTCCCTCACGCAGCTGCGCGACTCAGCGAGCGAGTAGCTCGCAACCGAGGCGCTCTTCGTCACGCCGGCCACGAGAGCGATCTTCTTCCATCCTGCACCCGCGCGCCATCGGCCGGCGTCCAAGGTCCCCGCGTTGCCCGCGGCAACGCCGATCTAGGTGAAGAGTCCAGCCGCCGCCAGACTTGCCTCGCGGGGCCCGATCGAAGACACTCGACCCGCGCGATGGCCACCACGCATGCCGAGCCGGCGGAGGTCGCTCCGCCCGCCCCAACCGTGGCACGCCGTCGCGGACCACAGGCGCGGACGGTGCTGGCGGTCGCCTCGCTGGGCGCCGCCATGGCATTCGTCGACGCGACGATCGTCAACATCGCGTTCCCGGACATCGCCCGCTCGTACCCCGACGCGTCGATCGCGTCCTTGTCATGGATCCTGAACGCCTACAACATCGTGTTCGCGGCGTTCCTGGTCGCCGCGGGCCGGCTGGCCGACCTCGTCGGCCGGCGGCGCGTGTTCATCGCGGGCCTCGAGCTCTTCACGATCGCCTCCGCGCTCTGCGCGATCGCTTGGTCCCCCGGCGCGCTCGTCGCCTTCCGTGTGCTGCAGGCGCTCGGGGCCGCGCTTCTCGTCCCCTCGTCGCTGGCGCTGGTGCTGGAGGCGTTCCCACCCGAGCGCCGCTCCCACGGCGTGGCCCTGCTGTCTGCCGTCGCCGCCGGGGCTGCGGGGCTCGGCCCGTCGCTCGGCGGGCTGCTGGTGGCCGCGGGCGACTGGCGGCTCGTCTTCCTGGTCAACCTGCCGATCGGCGTGGCGGCGATCGTGCTCACGCGCCGGCACCTCGTGGAGAGCCGGGCCCCCGGACGGCGCCGCGTGCCGGACCTGACGGGGGCCCTCGTCCTCGCGGTGGCTATCGCCGCGCTCGTGCTCGGCGTCGTCAAGGGCGAGGAGTGGGGCTGGCTCAGCGGGCGGGTCCTGGGGTCGTTCGTGGTGGCGATCGCGCTCGTCGCGCTGTTCGCCCGGCGCTGCGTCACCCATCGTGCGCCGATCGTGGACCTGTCGCTCCTGCGCGACAGGACGTTCGGCGTCACGAACGCCATGACGCTCGTCACGGGCGCCGGGTTCTACGGCTACACGCTGGTCAACGTGCTGTTCCTGACCGCGGTCTGGCAGTACTCCGTGCTGGAGGCGGGCCTCGCGATGACGCCCGGGCCCTTCGTCGCCGCCGCCGTCGCCGGGCCCACCAGCCATCTCGTCACCCGCTTCGGGCCCCGGCCCGTCCTGGTTGCAGGCGGCCTCGTGTGGTGCGCGGCCGTGGTGTGGCTCGTGACGCGCGTGGGGACGACGCCGGACTTCATAGGTGAGTGGCTGCCCGCAGTCGCGCTCCTCGGCGTCGGTGCCGGCGCGCTGCTCCCCAACCTCACCGCCGCGGCCGCGGCGTCGGCGCCGGGGACGGAGTACGCGACGGCGACGAGCCTGAACTCGGTCGCGCGCCAGATCGGCGCCGCGCTTGGCGTCGCCGTTGTCGTCGCGATCCTCGGGACGCCCTCCGCCACCGAGGCTGCTGCGGCGTTCGACCGCGCATGGGCGTTCGGCGCAGCCTGCTTCCTGGTGGCCGGACTGGGCTGCCTGTTCGTCGGCCGACCGCCGGGCTCGGAGGCGCCGTCGCTGGGCGCCGCGGCGCGCGCCGTGCTGCAGGAGCGGCTCACCGAGGCGATGCCCGCGCCTCCTCCGGCCGCGCGCCGGGCGATCAGCGTCGACGCCGCGCAACCGGCGGCGCCGCGAGCGGAGACGGCGGCCGACTTCCTCGCACGCGTGCCCATGTTCGCCGGCCTCGATCCGGCGCTCCGAGATGCGGTCGCCCAGCGTGCGCGTCCACTGCGGGTCGCCGCCGGCGAGTGGCTGTTCCGTGAGGGCGAGTCCGGCGACGCGCTCTACGTGCTCCGCGCCGGGCGCATGCACGTCCTCGAGGGAGCTACGGGCGCGATGATCCGCGAGATCGGGCGGGGGGATGCCGTCGGCGAGCTCGCCTTGCTCACAGGTGAGCCGCGCGCGGCGTCGGTCCGGGCGGCGCGTGACACGGACCTCCTCGCCGTCTACCGCGACGATTTCGAGGAGCTGTTGGCCACGGCTCCGGCCCTTCCCCTCGCCCTTGCCCGCACCCTCGCGGGGCAGTTGCGGGAGATGCGCGCACCCGCGCGCTCGACGCGTCCCCGTCCTGCAACGGTCGCCGTCCTCGCCGTCGACCGCGGGATGCCGTCCGACACCATCGCCAGCGGTCTCGCCGGGGCACTCGGGCGCCACCTGGACGCGACGTTCCTCGGTGCGCGGGACGCGCCGTCGACGGTCAACGGCAGCGAGCCTGCAGGCCTGTACGGGCCGCTGCTCGATCGGGCGGAGGGGCAGCACGACCTCGTGGTGCTCGACGCGGGTGTGGCGGACGACGACGACGGCTGGACCGGCTTCTGCTTGCAGCAGGCCGACCGGATCCTGGTGCTCGTGTCCCACGGCCCTCTGCCTGCGGCTGTCGCCGCCCGCCACGAGCTCCGCGGATGCGATCTCGTCGCCTACGGCGTGGCCCCGGGTTCCGGAGTCCTCGACGCAGTGGCCGCCGCGCTCGAGCCGATCGAGACCCATGTGCTGCGTCCTGACGACCTCGACGAGGATCTCGCCCGCCTCGGCCGGCGCCTGGCCGGCCGGTCCGTCGGTGTCGTGCTGTCCGGCGGCGGCGCGCGTGCCTTCTCGCACATCGGCGTCCTCGAGGAGCTCACGGCCGCCGGCGTGACCATCGACCGCGTCGCGGGCGTCAGCATGGGCTCGTTCGTCGGCGCGCTGTTCGCGATGGGGCTCAACGCCGACGAGATCGACGCGCGCTGCTTCGAGGAGTGGGTGCAGCGGCGCCCGCTGGCCGACTACACGCTGCCGCGGCACGCCCTCATCCGCGGCGAGCGCGCCCGAGCGATGCTCGAGCGCACGTTCGGGACCGTCGCCATCGAGGAGCTGCCGCGCAGCTTCATGAGCGGCTCGACCGAGCTGCGCAGCGGCCGGCTCCAGGTCGACCGCTGGGGCCCGCTCTATGAGGCGGTCGGCTTCAGCGTCTGCCTGCCGGTGGTCGCTCCGCCGCAGGTGCGCGGGCGCGAGTTGTTCATCGACGGATCGCTGGTCGACAACCTGCCGGTCCGCGTCATGGCCGACATGGGCGAGGGCCCGGTGATCGCAGTCGACGTCAAGCCGACGGCCGAGCGCCCGGATGCCGGGGCGCGCCCCTCAGGTGGCGTCCCACGGCCGCCACGCCTCGGCGAGACGCTCACGCGCGTGCTGCTGCTCGGGAGCGCCAACACGTCGGAGGCAGCGCGCCGGCACGCGGACCTGGTCATCAAGCCGCGGGCCGAGGGCGTGTCCTTGCTCGAGTTCCATCAGATCGACGTCGCGCGAGAAGCAGGGAGAGTGGCCGCCCGAGAGGCGCTCGCGGAGGCGCCGCGGAACTTGTTCGGATGATCAACACGATGCTTGACAGCGCAACGGTCGGTCGGAGAGAGTGGGCACCTCGGCGCAAGGCCGCGCCACGGACCGGCCTCGACCGAGGGCGGGAAAAGGAGAGTGCACTCGCATGCCCGTCTCGCCCCCGCGCCTTCGGAAGGCGCACCCATGGATCGTTGCCGGCGCGCTCCTCGCGATCATGCTGCTGCCGGCGGCCGCCGGCGCGGAGGTCAAGCCGTACAGCGTCGTCCTGACGCCGGCGTCCATCCCGGCCGGCCAGCAGTCCGTCGTCACGGCGACGATCGAGAACCAGTCCGATCAGCAGGATCTCGGCTCGGCGAACTTGACGGTGCATTCGGCGCTGACGGTCCATGCCGTGTCGCTGCCCGGCCCCGGTTCCGCGACGGTCCGCGGCAATGTGATCGAGCTGCGCAACCTCTCGCTGGCACCCGGTGCGGCGGTCCAGGTCGCCGTGACCGTCGACGCCGGGTGCGCCGCCGGCGAGTACGCATGGAGCGTGCTGGCCAAGCAGGCGAACCGGTTCAACGGCTCTCCGGGGAACGACTTCGTGCTGGTCTCCTCTCCGGAGGTGCTCACCACCGCGGTGACCGGCGGCTGCGCACTGCGCTTCGCCGCCCAGCCGCAGGACGCGCGTGTCGGCGAGCGGATCAGCGCCGCAGACTTCGATCCCGCCGGACCGCCCGTCTCGGTCGAGGTGGTCGACGGCGGGGGCAACCGCCTGACGTCGTCGGCTCCCACGGTCTCCGTCGACCTCGCCTCCGCCGGTGGCCTGGGAACACTGCTCGGTCAGAATTCCGTGACCGCGGCGGCGGGCTTCGCGGCGTTCGGCGACCTCAGCGTCGACGCGCCTGGCAGCTACCGCCTGCAGGCCTCCGCGCCGGGGCTGGAGCCTGCTGTCTCGGCGCTCTTCACGATCCAGCAGCTGGCGATCGAGTGCGTGGAGGACGTCGACTGCTCCGGTTCGCTCAGCACGCCCCGCTCGAACGTCGACGCCAGCGCCTTCGCCGGCCCTGCCACGGACGCCGGCTTCCTCCAGCTCTCGTTCAACACCGGCTTCAGGCCGGACTGCACCGGCTATCAGGAGCTGTCTGCCGACTGGGCGCTCGTCCTCGGGCCGGACCGGCAGAAGCGCGTCGTCTACTCGATCGACAAGCGTGTGATGAACGCCAGTCCCGACAACGGCGCATCATCCCTGCAGATGTGCTTCGCCGCGCCGTTCACGTTCCCGACCCGGGCCGGTGGAGCACCGCAGGAAGCCGACATCGACGGCGACGGCGCGATCGACTGGTACTACGCCACGCTGCCCGACTGCGGCACGCCCCCGTGCGTGGCGTCCCGACGTAAGGACCGGGCCGGCAACGGCGTCATCGAGGTGCGGGCTCCGGCCGGCGCGGAGGATCCGGCGTACCGGCCATAGTGAGCGGCGGAGCGGCCAGACGCGCAACCCCGAGCCGAGCGGCCAGCTCGGCTCGGCGCGTCGCTGCGGCGTCGAAGCGCGTCAGTAGCGCCCGCGCGTCGAGCGCCACCAGCGTCTCGTAGTCCTGCTCCTGCGCCCGCGCGGCGTCGAGTGCCGCCTCGAGCGCCACCGTCGCACCGTCGACGTCGCCGCGCTGGGCGAGGGAGATCGCCTTGACGCGATGGAGCAACGGCTCGAGCAGGCCCACGTCCCCGTCGGCGAGCAGCCGGTCAGCCGTCGCCCGTGCGGTCTCTCCGTCGCCCGCAAACGCGGCAGCCTCCGCCAGCAGCGCCTCCGCAAACTGCACGTCGCCCTCGACGCCCAGCTCGCGGAACCGCGCGAGTGCGTCGAGCAGCCTGGTGAGCGCCTGACCGGCCTGCCCGGAGCGTGCGGCGAGCCGGCCGAGCTGCGCGGTGGCGTACGCGACGCCCCACTCGTAGCCGGTCCCGCGCCACACCTGGCGCGCGCGGCTCAGCAGCATCTCGGCCTCCTCCCAGTGACCCTGATCCGAGAGCAGCTCGCCGACGTTGCAGTCGCCGAACGCCGCGTTGGCCGAGTTGCCCGAGCGGGCGCTCGCCTCCGCGCCCTGAACGTAGAGGTCCATCGCGTCCTTCCAGCGCCCGTCGCGATACGCGAACCCGCCGGCGTTGTTGAGCACCGCCGCCTCCCGGCCCACGTCGCCGAGCCGGCGGTAGATCGCCAGCGCCCGGTCGGAGAACCCGGCCTCCACGGCGCGCCCCGACTCCACGAGCGCCCAGTCCAGGACGTAGCAGGCATGGGCGAGGGCCCTGTCCTCGCGGGCCGCCTCCGCGGCGGGGATCGCGGCGCGGCAGAGCGCGATCGCCTCGGCCGCCCGCCCCTGACGCTGACGCAGCGTCGCGAGCATGGCTGTCAGCCGCACCCGGGCCGCGGCGGCCTCAGGACCCTCCACCGCGTCGAGCGTCCGCAGCCCGCGCAGCGCCCAGCGCACACCGGGCCGGATCCGGCCGGCCTCGACCGAGAGCTCGGCGTGGCGCAGCATCAGCTGCGCCCGGCGGATCGGGTCGTCTGCGGCGAGTCGGCGGGCAGCGGAGAAGGCGTGGTGGCCCGCGGCGAGCTCGCCGAGCTGCGCATGCGCGTCGCCCAGGGACTCCCACACCGCCGAGCGCTCGCCCGCCGGTACGCCGAGCATCCGCCCCGCCTCGAGCGCACGCCGGTACGCCACGGATGCCTCGGCCGGAGCGAGGTCCCGTACCGCGGCGTCCCCGGCCCGTCGCGCGTAGCGGTACGCGCGCTCGTGGTCGCCGGCGCGCTCGAAGTGCAGTGCCAGCACGGCGTCATCGCCGCCGCGCCGCTCGAGCTCGAGGCCCGCGCGGAGGTGGAGACGGCGGCGGGTCCGGAACGGGAGCCCGGTATACGCGGCCTCCCACACGACCTGTCTACGGAAGCGCAGGAACCAGTCACCGTCGGGCTCGACGTAACGGTGCAGCCGAGCCCACGTCGCCGCGTCCGGCGGCTGCGCGTCCTCGTCGAGCACCAGCCCGATCAGGGCCGGGTCGAACGCGCGCCCGAGGACGGCCGCGCGCCGGACGAGCGTGCGATCCGCGGGCGGAAGGCGGTCGAGCCGCGCCGCGGCGGCCGCCTCGATGCTCTCGGGGAGGTGCTCGGCACCGTCCCGGGCGGCAGAGCGCAGGAGGTCCCGGAGGAACTGCGGATTGCCGCCGGAGCGCTCCGCGACGATCTCGAGCACCCGCGGCGGCAGCGGCACGTGCGCCGTCGCGTCACGTGCGAGGGCCAGCGTCTCGGCGGAGGTGAGCGGCTCCGGCTCGATGCGCTCGACCGCCGCATGCGTCGCGACGCCCGGGCCGGCGTCACGCCGTGTCACAACCAGCAGCCACGGCGCGTCCGGGGCGGCCGCCGCGACAGCGGCGAGGAGCCCGGTCGAGGCGGGATCGACGTGATGCGCGTCCTCCACCTCGATCAGCGTCGGCGCCTTGAGCGTCGCACGCAGGAACGCCACGACCACCTCGTGGAGCTTGTCGCGCCGATACTCGCCGTCGAGGTGGGCGACCTGTTGCGTGGGCGGGAGGTCGAGCCCGAGGGGGATCGCGAGCAGCGGCAGCCACGGTTCGAGCACCGGCTCGGCGGCGGCGACGGCGGCGCGCAGGCGAGACTCCACATGGGCGGCGTCGGCGTCCAGAGGAATGCGCAGCACCTGGTGCAGCAGCTGCCGCGAGGCCACGTGCGGGACGTCCGCGGTGTACGCCTCGCACGTGACCTGCAGCCCGCGCAGGTCGCTCGCGCGGATCCTGAGCTCCTCGAGCAGCCGGCTCTTGCCGATCCCGGGCTCGCCGACGATGTCGAGCACCCGCCCGCGCCCGTCGCGCACGCTCGCGACGGCGGCTTCGAAGGCTTCGGTCTCGCGGCGGCGTCCCACCAGCGCGAAGCGCCGGTCGGCCAGCAGGGACTCCCGGCTCCGGCCGCCGAGGGCCAGGCCTACGGACAGCGCGTCGACGGGACGCGCCTTGCCCTTGACGCGGAAGGGCGCCATGCGCGCGACCTCGAAGCGCGTGCCGGAGCCGTCGACGACCCGCTCGGTCGCGTAGAGCTCGCCCTCGGGCGCGGCGAGCATGAGCCGAGCAGCGAGATTGACTGCGTCTCCCATGACCGTGTAGGTCCGGCGGTACGCGGGACCGATGTCGCCGGCGAACACGGCGTCGCGGTGCACGCCGATCTTGATGGGCAGCGCTCCGCCGCCCTCGAGCACCTCCCGCATCGCGAGCAGCATCCGCTCGTCGTCATCTCCCGTGGCGACCGGTGCGCCGGCCGCCAACAGCAGCTTGCCGCCGTCGGCGTCGACGTCCGAGCCGAGCAGGCAGACACCGTGGCGCCCGGCCGCCGCGGCGGTCCGCGCGACCAGGTCGTCGAGAGCGCTCGCGACCGCATCCGCGCCCTGCTCGGCGAGCAGGGCGTCAAGACGGCCGAAGCGCAGGAAGGCGACGGTCACCATGCGGTGCTCCGGCGTGCCGACACCACCTTGTAGGTGGTCGCGGAGCAGCGGTGAGAGCACGGTGTCCAGGCGGAGGGGGGCCGTCCGGCGTGCCTCCGGTGCGGCATCCGCCCGCGCGAGAGGCGCCTCGCGCAGCAGACGGCCGGGCCCCGCAGGCGGGCCCGTGCAACCGGCGGGCAGCCTGGATGCCGTCGCGCCGCTCACCACGATCTGGTCCGCGCCGGCGGCGTGCTCCATCCGGACCACCTCCGTCGCCGCCGGGCCGGCCACGAGCAGCTCGCGGTGCGCCCCGCGCGTCACGAAGAACGTGCACTCCGCGGAGTGGACGCCGACCGACATGCGCAGCTTGACCTGCACGCCGCCCGCGTCCAGCCGCCCGATCTCGCGCAGCAGCGCTCGCATCCCGAACGCCGCCCGGCACGCTCGCTGCGGGTGCTGGTCGCCGTCGAACAGCAGCAGCAGCGCGTCGCCGCCGAACTTCAGGAGACCGCCGCCGTTCTCGTAGGCGACCGCCAGCAGCGCTGTGAAGCACTCGTCGATCGCATCGGCCAGGCGCTCGGCCCCCTCCCGTCCCTGGCGAGCCAGGCGCTCCGAGAGCCGCGTGAAGCCCGAGATGTCGACGAACACGAGCGACCCGTCGAGGACGCGCAGCGGCGCCTCGGGCGTCTCCTCGAGGTGCCGCAGCAGAAGGCGCGGCACATAAGGAAGGAGTGGCTGGGTGTCAGGCACGACAGTCGATCGGGAGTGGCGCGCCCCGGCGCTTCATGCGGCCGGCGGCGCGCCGTCCGGCTCCACCGCGGGCTGGCGCTGAGCGACGAGCTCGCGCAGCCGCTGGACGGTCTCGGGCGTGAGCCGCTTGATGTCCCACGTCGTGAGCTTGACGATCCGCAGCGGCGAGGTCGCGACCACGGACGCGTTGCGTAAGCCCCCCTCGAGGACACCGGTCTCGCCGAACACGTCTCCGGGACCGAGCGAGGCCAGGAGCCTGCCGTCGTGGCGGACCTCCGCGGTGCCCTCCTCGATGGCGATCAGCTCTGTCGAGTAGTCGCCCTCGCGTACCAGGGTCGTCCCCGCGGGCGCGCTGTCCTCCGTCGCGAAGGTGGCGATCCGTCGCAGGTCGTCGTCCGACACGTCGGCGAACACCGGGATCTTCCGCAGGCGACCTACGTCCATTGAGCGCTCCTAGGTTGGATGGCCCTTCCTACCACAGCCACCTTGCGCGCGGGGACTGAACGGCGCGCCAACTCAGCGGCGCTCCGGGGCAGCGGCGCGAGCACCGCGCCCACGATGAGCGACGCTCAAGACACCCGAGCGAGCGGCCCACGCGCCGCTCGCGCTGCCGGGTCAGGTCGCTGTTATACGGAGATCAGTCGCGCGAGACGAGCTTGAAGAACGTGCTGTCCTCGCCACTGGCCTTCTCCTGCTGATAGAGGAACGCAAGGTCGGTCTCGTCGAACTTCGCGAACCAGTCGTCCCATGAGATGTGCTCGAGCTGCTCCTCGCCGGTGCCACCGGGGAAGTCGATCCGCAGCACGCCGGGATCGTCGCCCTCGCTGGTGGCTCGGACGCTGGCGGGCTTGCCCTCGTGCTCCTCCACCCAGGAGCGGATCTCGTCGTGGTCGGTCGTCGTCTTGCTCGCGGACGCCATTGGCTTCACCTCCAGCTTGCCTCGTCCGAACACGGTTCGGTCGCCGCTTGCCTAAAGGCTGCCCCGCGCTCCGAGCTGGGCGAACCGGCCTTGTAAGTGGCCGGACCGTACCGGTCCCGCACCTCCGCTCGACCCGGCGTCAGCAGCCGCAACACGGGCGAGATCCTCACGCTCGCGCGCGAGATCTACGGGCCGCTGTCCGCAGACGCCGAGCTTCTCGCTCGCGCGGCTTGAGCTCGCGCGTCGGGCACAGCCGTGACCGGTCGGATCCTGACACGGCCATCGTGGGTAGACGCTCACGATGGGGCCGCTGACCGCCACCCGGTCGAATCCCTCTGACGCATCGACGGGGTGCTCGTGGGCTTGAGCGACCGCGAATCCGCTTCGGTGGAAGCCGTATCGACGGTGGGTGAGCAATGCGACATCGCGTCGCGGGCCGGCGAGCTGCTGCAAGAGGTCCTGCGCCGGACGCACCTCAGCTCCGCGTCCGACCTCGCCACGGTCGTCGCTGAGGAGGCGCGCCGCATCGCGGCCGATTCCCTGGTGCCGTATGTCGTCGACCAGGAGCAGAAGCGCCTGATCCCCGTGCCGCACCCCGGCTCACCCGACGGCGAGCCGCTGCAGATCCAGGGCACCGTGGCCGGCCGCGCCTTCGCTTCCACCTCCATCATCCAACTCCAGGACGACGGCGGAAGTCGCCGGTTGTGGCTGCCGCTGATCGACGGCACCGAGCGGCTCGGGGTCGTGGAAATGAGCTTCGGGGGCCGCCAGGGGCCGCTGCCGGAGGCGCTCGTCGCGTTGTGCGAGCGGCTCAGCCATCTGATCGCCACGCTGATCACCAACAAGGATCTCTACAGCGACTTCTTCAAGCTGCTTCGCCGACGGCAATCGATGACGATGGCCAGCGAGCTGATCTGGGATCTCGTCCCGCCCCAGGTCCTGGCGACCGACGCATTCGTCCTGGGCGCACTGCTCGAGCCTGCGTACGACAACGGAGGCGACGCCTACGACTACGCCGTCAACGCCGAAGGCATCCTGCACTTCGCCGTCTTCGACGCGATGGGACACGGCCTCGCCGCGGCCGGGGTGGCGGCCTTCGCGCTGGCAGCCTACCGGCACAGCCGGCGCCACGGCGAGAGCCCGGCGACCAGGTACAAGACGATCGATGCAGCGATCTTCGAGCAATACCCGACCAGCCGCTTCGTGACCGGGCTCATTGCCGAGCTCGAACTGGCGACCGGGCGGCTGAGCTGGATCAGCGCGGGGCATCCCCCGCCGTTGCTCCTCCGCAGCGGGCACCTGGTCAAGCCGCTCGACATCACGCCATCACCGCCGCTGGGCATGCGACTCGCCACCCGTGAGCCCATCGAAGGCGAGGAGTGGCTCGAGCCCGGCGACATGCTCCTGCTCTACACCGACGGGCTGACCGAGGCGCGCCGCCCGGACGGCGAGCTGTTCACCGTCGAGCGCCTCGGCGAGTTCATCGAACGCCAGGCCGCCAACGGCCTCCCTGCCCCCGAGACGCTCCGCGGCCTACGCGAAGCAATCATCGAACGCGGCGAAGGGGCATTGCGCGACGATGCCACCGCCCTCCTGCTCGAGTGGCACAAGAGCACCGCACACTCGCTCCTCCCGCAGACGGTGTGAAGCAGGGCGCGCCACGACGGCTGCAGCGGCGCTGGCTTTGTTTGACGCGCTACCGCGCGACGACCGTCGCGAGCTTGTCGAAGGCGGCGTGCCAGCCGGCCTCGGCGTGTCCGGTTTCGGGGTAGGGGCCGTCGGTCAGGTCCATGCGGGTCTGCCCGCCGATGTCGTGCAGCTCGACGCGCGTGATCGTGCGCTCGTGCATGCCCATCTCGGGCATCGGATCCGAGCGCAGGACGAGCAGCTCCGGTTCCACGAGCTCGAGGATGTCGTAGCCGATCGCGAACTCGGCGCCGCTGTCGCGCTGGACCATCGTGAGCTCGTAGCGCCCTCCGACGCGCAGGTCGATATGAATCCGCTCGCGCGGTGTGTCGACGTGCTCGGGGCCGAACCAGCTCGCGACCTCGTCCGGATCGGTCCAGGCGCGGAAGACCTGCTGGCGTGGCGCGTCGAAGGTGCGGGTGATCTTGACCTGCTGGTCGGCGGCCACGGGGGTCGAGTCGGTCATCGTTGCTCTCCTTTCGCGCGCAGGTGCGCGTCGAGTCGGTCCATCCGGGCTTCCCAGGTTCGCTTGCGCGACTCGATCCACTCCGCCGCGTCGTCGAGCGGGTCAGCTTGCAGCCGGCTCGGCCGCCACTGGGCGTCGCGGCTGCGGGCGATCAGCCCCGCGCGCTCGAGCACCTTGAGGTGTCGCGAGATCGCGGGCAGGCTCATGGGGAATGGCTCCGCGAGCTCAGTGACGGTCGCCTCGCCCTCGGCGAGGCGAGTGAGGATCGAGCGGCGCGTCGGGTCGGCGAGGGCCGCGAACGTGAGGCTGAGCTGGTCGGTGAGCATCTAACGGGATCGTTAGATAACGTATCTGTTAAGTACCAGATCGCGCTCTCCTACACAACCTCGTCACTCGGGTAGCGTGCGCGGGAGCCCGAAGTGGGCGAACACGCTGGTGTCGGGGAAACCGGTGATGGCGGCGACCCCGTCTCTGCGGAGGGTGAGGACCATGAGCCCGTAGGCGTGGTCGAGTGGGGCGTGGAGGTCGCGTAGGTAGCAGCCGAAGGCCGGCTGGCCGTTGGCGCGGGTGGGGATGAGCCGGAATCGCTCGAGCTGTCCACCGCCCGGGACGGCGGTCAGGAAGCGAGCGATCGCCGCCGGTCCCTCGTATTCGAGCGGCGTGGGCGGCATCGTCAGCACCGCGTCCTGGGTGAGGAGTGCCACGACGGCGTCGACGTCGCCGGCCTGGAAGGCGTCGGCGAAGCGGGTGACGAGCTCGCGCTCCGCGCGCGAATCGGGCAGCGGCGCCCGTTCTCGCCGACCGGTGCGCGACGCGCGCTCGATCCCGGTCCGTGCCCGGTGCAACGCGCTCGTCACGGACGCGTCGGTGACGTCGAGCATCCGGGCGACCTCGGCAGCGCGGAAGCCGAGCACGTCGCGCAGGACGAGCACGGCGCGCTGGCGCGGCGGGAGCTGTTGCAGGCCCGTGACGAAGGCCAGCGCGATCGCCTCGCGAGTCTCGTAGCGGGCATCGGGACCTGGTGCGCGGTCGGCGAGTCCGGCGAGCAGCGCATCCGGGTACGGCTCGAGCCAGAGCGGGTCGTGCAGCCGGGTCGGCGTCGGTGGCTCCGGCGGCTGCTCGGCGGGCGGCGATATCTCCGGCGGGCGCCGCCCGCGGTCGCGCAGGGCGTTGAGGCAGCGATTCGTGGCGATCCGGTACAGCCACGAGCGCAACGAGGCTCGCCCTTCGAAGCCATCCAGCCCGCGCCAGGCGCCCAGCATCGTCTCCTGCACGAGATCCTCCGCGTCCTGGACCGACCCGACGATCCTGTAGCAATGCAGATGCAGCTCACTGCGATACGTCTCGACCAGCTCCCGGAACGCGTGCTCGTCGCCGGCTCTCGCGCGACCCAGGAGCGAGTCCTGGGTCGCATCGATCGGGTTCTCGGGCATACGGTTGCCGCCGGCTCACGCCATAGCGCGCCGTAGCTGCTCCGCGTCGTAGATCAACTCGCCGCGGACGATGACACCGTCCTCGACCTCGAGCAGCTCGGCCGACGTCATCCGCCCGACCCCGGGCATCGCCATCTCCCAGTCGATGATCGAGCACACCGTCCCGCCGTCGACGAACTGCCGGCGCACGTCGAAGCTCGTGACCACCTGGCCTGCCTCGCGCGCCATCGCGCGGTAGCCCTCGGCGCTCTCGAAACTCGCGACCGGCCCGGTGAACCGGAAGTCGTCGGCGAGCGGGACGTCGCTCATGTCGCCGCGCTTGGTCTGCCACGCCTCGTAGTAGCGGGCGACGATCTCCTGCGCGCTCATCTGCGTACCTCCATCCGGGTGTCGATGCCTTCCATGGCAGTAGTGACACCGCGCCGCCGCAGAACTGGTCGCGCTCTAGGTGCTTATCGGGGGGTCCCGACGCCGGCGGACCGCCGGCTAGGCAATCGAGGCAGACTGGCCGTCATCCGCGATCTCGGCCCTGAACGTCTTCGTCTTCGCGGATTCGTATGCGCGTCGCATCGTCACGGTCCCCGGGCGTGGGGGCGACACCGCACGTCTGATGGTCAGCGGCTTGTCGGAATCCGTCTCGTAGGTGAACTCGACGCCGCCATCCTTCGCTCCATCGAAGCGCAGGGTGAGACCGGGGGTCACGAACGGGAGCTGCTTCTCGCAGATGGACGCCACAGGGCGCGACTGGTTGCGGATGAGCGCGAAGGCCGCGTCGAGCTCGTCGCGGAGCTCGCGCGCATCCACGCGTGCGAGCTCGGCTGCGGCGGCCTCGCCGGCCTCGACCACCGCGCCGAACGCGGCGAGGATGAGAACGGTCGCTGGACGGAGCCGCATGCGAGGTTCGCTCCTCCAGCGAGACTACCGTGGTCACGTCGCGGTTCCAGGGCAGCGCCGCGGGTAGACTCGGCGCGTGTCGCCGGACCTGCTCCCTCACGCACGCAGATGAGCGAAGAACCTGCAAGATCGCTGGGCGAGATGCGGGCCGACATCTCGCGGGAGATGGTCCGCCTTCAGGCTGAGTACTACGGCAAGGGCCCCACGAAGGCCAAGACGTACATCGTCGACGACCTTGTGGTCGTGGTTCTCGAAGAGTCCTTCACGCGCGCCGAGAAGACGCTCGCCAGCCGAGGCGAGCGCGAGGCGATTCAGCACATCCGTCGCCGCTTCCAGCAACAGATGGCCGAGAGCTTCACGAGCGTCGTCGAGCAGGCGACGGGCCGCAAGGTCAGGGTCTTCCTATCGGACACCGACATCGACCGGGACGTATCGGTCGAGACGTTCCTGCTCGCGGACGAGCGAACGGACATGACCGGCTTCGAAGAAGACTGAGCGAGGTTCGACCCCGGGCAGGTTCGAACCGTTACGAGCGTCTGCGTTATCACTTGCGTGTCACCGAGCGGGCGTTAGGGTTCGCCGCGCAAGGGGAGCGTCCTCGGCGCGAGCTGGGCCTGGCGGTCGAAGCCGGGTTCTGAGACGCGCGGTTCGCTCTCGCCGAGACATTGGAAACTCTGCGCAGTCCAGGTGACGAGCCTCGGCCGGTCAGGGGGTCCAGGGAGGCGAACCTGATGCGACTAGAGGAACTCGGTCCGGCGGCCGCGGCCGCTCCGCCGCCTGCAAGTACGCGGTTGCCGCCCGACATCGGGCGCCTGCAGAGCGAATGCCGCCGTCAGGCGTTGCAGATCGGTCTGCTCACCGATGCGGTGGCGACCCTGCGTCGCGGGGCGAAGGCGCTCAAGGCCGAAAACGTCGAATTGCGGGTGCACAATGCGCGGCTGCGGGCGGCCGCCCGCGAGGGTGGGCGCGTGGACGGTGTCGAGCTCGCAGACGTGACGATCCCGCTCGACGCGCACGCACCTGGACTCGCCCGGACCGTCGTCGCCAGCTGCCTGGGCGACCACGTCACCAGCGCCGTGCTCGACGTCGCGCAGTTGCTCGTCTCCGAGCTGGCCACGAACAGCCTGGTGCACAGCGGAGCGGCGCAGGGCGATGACTTCGTCGTGCGCGTGCACCTGTGGCGCGGCACGTGCCGGCTCGAAGTCGAAGATCACGGCTTTGACGGGGTGGTCGCGCGGCGCACGCCCGACCCGACCGCCGGCGGCGGGATGGGCTTGAACCTCGTCGAGCAGCTCAGCCTGCGGTGGGGCGTCATCCGCGCTCCGGGCGGACCCACCCGCGTCTGGGCACAGCTGCCGTGCGTCACTTGAGCCTCGCACCCGGACCGTCGCAGCTGCGGTGCGCGCAGTGCGGCCTGGTCTACTCCAGGGCGGCGATCACCCGTGAGATCACGCTCTCGATGGGCGTCAGTTGCCGACGTTGCGGCGGGAACTTGCATCTGTCGGACGAGCCGCCGCCGCGGCGCGCGAAGGTCACGGCGGCACGCTCCGCGGTGCTGGGGCGTGGGCGGCGCGCGTTTGAGTAGCGACAGCTCGTCGACGACCGAGCAGAACTCCGCCCAGCCCGGGCGGCCTGGGCGCCCATGGCACCCGCCGGCCTGATGCACGCCCGGCTGCACCTCCCACTCGAACCTGTGTTTCACGATCAACTCGCTGGCGCCGTCAGAACGCCCTGAACAAGCTGTAGCCGCACTGCTCGGAGGCGGGTGGGAGTCGCAGCGGTACCTTCGAGCGGCCGCCCTTCAGACCGCGCACGCCGGTATCCGGGAGGAAGGCGACCCAGCCGTCGTCTCCCGGGAACGCGAGCCGGCGCGCGCGGACGGAGCGGCCGCCGTCGAGCAGGATCTCGGGCGCGCGGCGGTCGGCGGGCATCCGGCCGTAGGCGAACGCGAGCCGCGGCGCGCAGGGAACGATCACCGAGCCGCGGTAGAGGTAGAACGGGCCATCGATCGGCGTACCGTGTTCCGGGTCGAAGCAGAGGCGCCCGGCAGGCGGGAGGTCGGCCGCGAACGGTGTCAGGCATGGCTGCTCGCCGTCCGGCGCACGATCGCGACACCACGACCGGCCTGCTCGGCGACCACGCGGCGGTGCGTGCGCCGCCGCACGATCCCGCGCTCGCTGATGCCGATCACGTCGCCGGCTGTGTTGCGCACTACGGCGCCCGTCACCTCGCGCCCGGGGTCGACCGCCGCCGCGAAGAAGCGCACCTTCCCCGCCCAGCGACCGGTGTACGCCGGGCCGTCCGTGGTGGCGCGTGACCGGCCCGCCGCGGTCGAGCCGGAGCGTGACGCGAGCCGCGTCGCGGCTCAGGACTCCGCCGACGGCGCCGCCGCGGCGCTGCAGCCGCGGGCGGTCGGAGTCGACCGGCGGCGGCGGGCAGACCCGAGCGCGCAGCGCGCCGAATGCGACGCACAGCGTCTCGCCGCGGTCGGCAGCGACCAGCGACTCGCCGGCCGCGGTCGCGACCGGGACCGCGCCGAGCGGCGCCGTCGTCGGCCGCATGTCGCCGCCCGCATTGTCGTTCCCCTGGTCCTCGCCGGGACACTGGCCGCCGGGCGGGGTTCCGAGCGTGCGGCGGGCGACGACCACGCCGGGGGCGTCCAGGGCTGCCGCGGCACGGATCGCCTCGCGTCCGGGCACGGGCCCGGCGAAGACGCGGCGCCCGCCGAATGCTGCCGGGAGATCGCGCGAGGCGAGGTCGAGCTCGCCGCCAGTACCGAGCGTGAGTCGCACGCGCTCGACGCCTGCGGAGACGATCCCGCTCACGAGGTCCGGCACGTCGCAGGCGGGAGCCACCGTGACGAAGTTCTCCGCGTCGCCGGTGCACCATCCGCTGCCGGCGTTGCCGTTGGTTGAGTCCGGCGCAGGCGAGCGTGCGGATGCGGTCGGCCTGGTCGGGCGTCGGAGCGATCCGCGGTTCCGTGTGCACCGTGACGTCGTGGCCGGGCTCCCCGAAGACGCGTGCCTCGTCGTCCTCCATGGTGATGTAGCCGAACGACCCTGCGTCCATACCGAGCAACGTGTCCCTCGCCCCATGGAAGCGCACGAACACCGGGATCGGGGGCGACGGGATCAGGACGAAGCGAGCGGAGAACCCGCGCGCCCGGAACGTGCGGTGACGCGTACGCCGGCCCTTGCGATCCTCGGCCTCGGCGATGCGCACCGACGGCGGGACGGCGGCCGCGTAGTGGTAGGTGAACGTGTCGGGGAAGATCGCCAGCGGCCGGTGCGGCGAGCGTGGGATCCGACCGCAGGCCATGCCCTGGTAGTTGCGGCGGTCGCGGATGAGCGTGATGCAGAGCCGCCCGCCCTTCTCCCGCGCCCTAGCGAGTAGTCACCGGACTTCGCGACGGTCGTCGCGGCCTGCGCCGGCGAGCAGCGGGCTCGCGCCGGCAGACGCAGGGGCCGCTTCCGGAGTCACGTCCTCGAAACGGGAACTCAGGCGCTGAGGGCGCCGGCGAGCGCACGTTCGAGGGTGCGGGCATATTCGTCGGTGCTCCAGCCACGCTGGTCGACGAGCCGGAGGTAGACGGACTCGCTGGCGGCGACCGCGTACATGACGTCCGCCGCGCGCTCCGCTGACATGCCGCGCTGCAGCGCCCCGACTCGCTTCATCGCCTTGGCGACCTCGAGCAAGTCGCTTCGGGTCGCCGCGCGGCCGCGTTCGCGCGCCTCGTTGAGCAGGGGGTCCGCCGGCCCGACCGATTCGCCCACGGCAAGGAGACGGGCGGCGCGGCTCATCAGTTCGGCTGATTGCTCGGCGAGGAGTCCAAGGATGTGCTCCCGTGGAGCCTCGAGCAACTTCTGAGTTCGCTCGCGCGCCAGCAGCGGCGTCGCGTCGTCATCCCCGCGCACCGCAACTTGGATGCATTCTGCGAGCAGGGCTGCCTTGGTCGGGAAGGCGAGGAAGACCGTTCGCTCCGAGATCCCCGCTGCGGTGGCGATCGCCTTCATGGTCGTCGCCACGTAGCCGTGGGTGACGAACAACTCTGCCGCCGCCGCACGAATCTTGCGGCGGGTTTCCTGCGCTCCCGCTTTGCGGGCCGCAGATTCGTAGTGTCGCTTGACTTGACGACCGGTCATTGATTACAGTTCTACTGTAACGAACGCTAGGAGGATCCGTGCTGGCTCGCGTGGCAACTTTCAACTCCCTGCCGGACGACCTGGATGATGGCTCGGTGGACCTCCTGCGGCAGACCATCAGGGAGGTGCCCGGCTACGTCGCGGGCTTCCACTTTCGCGACCCCAAGTCGCACAAGGCGATGTCCGTCACGGTTTATGAGGACCGAGCGGCCGTGGAACGCACACGCGAGGCGATGAGTCGCCGCCCTGACAACCGCAAGGTCGGCATCGAACCCGACCGCGTCGAGTTCTTCGAAGCGTTCGCGTTCTGAACCGGCCTGGCGCGATCGGGAGCGCGTCGCCGGTCGTCGGCCGCATAGCCGGCCGCACAGGTCGAGATACCCGCTGGTGAGGATGTTGTGCACGCGGTCGCACGCACCAGGAGCACGTTGCGGCCGTGGCTCGCTCGGCCGCCGCTGCGAGCGCCTCGCTCTGGGCGACGCCAAGTATCACTAGCTGGTCAGCGGCAGCTGGACGGTGAGCGCGGTCCCCCCGCCGGTCGCCCGTTCGACCTTCATGCGGCCGCCGAGCGCGTCGACCCGGTCCGCGATGCCGATGAGGCCATGCCCCTGGAGGTCGGCGCCGCCCACCCCGTCGTCGCGGACCGCGAGCGTCAGCATGCCGCCGTCGACCGTTGCCTTCATGACTGCGCGCGTAGCCCGGGCGTGCTTCACGACGTTGGTCATCGCCTCGGCGAGGATGAAGTACGCGCTGGCCTCGATGTCCGGGCGGAGCCGCTCATCCGTGACCTCCACGTCGACGGGGAGGCCCGACCGGCCGGCGAGCGCGGCGACGGCCGCGCGCAGCCCGCCGCGGCTCAGCACCGACGGCAGGATGCCGTGGGCCAGCTCGCGCAGCTCCTCCGTGGCGAGCTCGGCGTTCTCGAGCGCCTCGGTCAGGAACGCCTCGGCGTCGCTGCGCTGCTCACGCAGCGCCTGTTGCGCCAGCTTCAACGTCACCGTCGTGTGCACGAGACGCTGTTGGGCGCCGTCGTGGAGATCCCGCACCACGCGCCGGCGCGCGTCGTCGCCGGCGGCGAGCACGCGCGCGCGCGATGCCGCGAGCTCGTCGCGGCTGTGGGCGTTGGCGATCGCCGTGTCGAGCATCTCCGCGAAGCCCGCCAGCCGCTTCTCGGTGTCGGCGGCAGGCGGCATGGGATCTTCCCAAAGCGCGATCAGCACGCCCCACCTGCGGCCCTCCACCGTCACAGGTGCTCCGACCGTCGCCCGGATGCCCGCCTGGCGTGCGAGCTCGCCGATCCGGCCGCTTCCCTTCGCCCAGTCGTCGAGGCGTGCCGGCCGCCCCGTGCGCAGCACGATCGAGGTGACGTTCGCCCCACCGACCGGATACTGCTCGCCGACCCGCACGTACCGCGTGCCGCTCGTGGCGACCACCGTCAGGACGTCCTCGTCATAGCGCCCGAGCACCACCGCCGAGGCGTTCATGATCTCGCCTACCTCCGTGGTCACGGCGTCGAAGACGTCGGCCGGGGCGCGGCCCTGCGCGACCAGCGTGGCCACCCGCCGGAGCGCAGCCTGCTCGTCGGCGAGGCGCGCGACCTCTGCCCGCGTCTCGGCGTTCGCGATCGCCGTGGCCATCAGCTCGGTGAACTGACCCATGCGCGCCTCGGTATCGGAGGGGAGCGAGGGCTCCCGCGTGCTGGCCGCGATCATGGCGCCCCAAAGCCGCCCCTCGGCGAGGATGGGACCGCCCACCGCCGCTCGCACGCCTCCGGCCGTCAGGCGCTCGCCGATCGGCCCGCTTGCCGTCCGATAGTCGTCGAGGCGCGCGGGGCGCCCGGAGCGGAAGACGAGCGACGTGACGTTGTTGCCGCCGAGCGGCACGCGTGTCCCGGTCGGCAGCGAAGTGGCGAGCGGGCCCCAGCCGGCGACGAAGGTGACCTCCCGGTCGTCCTGGTAGCGGACCATTTCGATCGAGTCGACCGCGAGCAGCCGGCCCATCTCCTCGGCGATAGCGTGGAAGACCCCGGCCTCCGGCGTCTGCCGGGCGACGAGCGTGGCGACCCGGCGCAGCGCCGCCTGCTCGTCGGCGAGGATGCGGACGCTGGCGCGCGCGCTGGCGTTGGCGACCGCGGTCGCCACGAGCTCCGTGAAGTGCTGCAGGCGCACCTCCGTCTCGGCGGGGAACGGCTCGTCGCCCTTCGAGGTGGCGATCATCACGCCCCACGGCCGCCCCTCGACCGAGATCGGCACGCCGATGGCGAAGCGGATGCCGGTCTCCCTCACCGTCGCAGCGATCGCGCCGGGGGCGTCGTCGTAGCCGTCCATGCGGGCCGGCCGGCCGGTCCGCAGTACCCGGGCGGAGACGCTGTCGCCCTCGAGCGGGAAGGAGGCTCCGACCGCGACGCCCGGGCTGGCGCCCCATTGCGCGACGCTGACGATCGTGTCGCCCGGCTCGAAACGGCCCAGGTGCGTGGCGTCCACCCCGAGCACCTGACCGACCTCGCGGCCCACCGCGGCGAACACCGCCTCGGGGGCGGTCTCGTGGGCGACGAGCGTCGCCACGCGCTTGAGCGCGGCCTGCTCCTCGGCGAGCTGGGCCAGCTCGCCGGCGCGCAACGCCAGCAGACCGTGCGCCTCGCGCAAGTCGTCCTCCGTGCGGCGGCGCTCCGTGGTGTCCCGTGCGACGCCATAAACGACGCCTCGGTCGGGCATCGTCCGCGTGTTCCACTCGAGCCACCGCACGGAGCCGTCGGCGGAGATCACCCGGGACTCGAAGCCGACCAGATCCTGGCCCTCTTGGAGGTTCGAGAGCGCCTCGCGCGAGGGCTCGACGTCGTCCGGATGCGTGATGTCGAAGACGGTTCGCGAGAAGAGCTCTCGCGACGGATACCCCAGCGTGCGCGCCAGCGCCGGATTGACCCGCTTGAAGTAGCCGTCGAAGCCGACGATGCACAGCAGGTCGATCGAGAGGTCGAAGAACTCGTCCAGCTCGGTGCTCGCCTCCGGCGTATGCGGCGGCCTACCCACGTTTCGAAGAGCTCCCTTCCGTTCCCCGCATTATGCCCCGCAGGGCTGATGAGCGGGCTCCTAGGACCGGTCGGGCTGGTGAAAAGGGCCGTCAGCTCATGCCGCTATAGAGCGCGGGAGAGCACCGGGCACGCCCGGATCGCTCCGGCTCGGGGCCGGGCGGTCGCCGGTGCAATTCCTGTCTCCCGGGTCGCAGACGACCTGCAAACGACGAAGAGCGCGTTGCGGGTGTATCTGACGTGCTGGCCCCTGAACCCCTCAGTTGCGGGGCCCATAGGCGCCCCAGAGCGACTGAGCGCACGCCAGCGTGAACGCCGTGGGCTCCACCAGGGCGAGAGCCAGCGGTAGGAGTTCGTCATCCAGGAAGTCGAGCGGCTCCACTACCTCAGGTATGGGCAGCTCGCCCACCAGCGCGGATAGGAGCTCCTGCGCGCTCATCGCCCACCGAGGCAACGATGCAGGTTGGCGACGAGCGATTCGCGTCGTTCTCGCCCTAGTCGTTTTCGCCAGGGCACCTGGTCGGTCGTGCGTTCGCATCGCGGTCTCACGGCTCGTGCGTGCGCCCGGTCTTCGCTGGTGCACCACGGGACCGATCCGTGGTCAAAATCGAGCGCAAGCGAGCGCAACTCCGTGCAACTCCGACCATTCCGCGTTGCCGCCTGAGAGGTCATCGGAAGCGCGCGGCCAGCCTTGGGTAGCGCTGCCCGAGCGCCTCGGTCTGATCGTCGTCCCAGGGCGTGCCGCGCGGGTCGCCCGACAGGTCGGACGAGTCGCCGGGGATGTCCTGGCCGGTGACGCTCTCGTAGGCGTCGGGCGCGACGTCGTCGGCGTTCTCCCAGTCTCCGGTCTCGGCGTCCTGGACGGTTTGCGCAAGCGCGTCCGGGCTCCGGAGGAAGGTGTTGTACGGCCCTGGGCCCAGTGAGATGAGATAGCCGCGGAAGTCGCGGAAGCAGTCGTCCGAGCAACCATCCTCGATGACGTAGGCCGCGCCCCAGACGTCCCAGGTGTACGCGCGCCGGTCGAGCGCGCGACGGATGCGCGCGAAGGCGGCGATCTGCTGAGCGGGGAGTTGGCGCAGGCGCTCTTCGAGCAGTTCCGACTGCCTCTCGGTGTCGCTGCCGGCGGCGCTTCGCGTATCGGCGACGAGCCGCCAGAAGGCCGCCTGGTCCATGCGGCCGGCCGTGGGCGACGCGGATGGCGCGGGCGTTGCGGATGCCGTGGGCGTCGCGGGTGCCGTGGGAGTTGCGGATGCTGTGGGCGCCGCGGATGTCGTGTAAGCCGCGCCGGTGGCGCGCCTCGGCTCGCGCTTGGAGCGGAGCGCGTAGGTACCGGCGAACGCCGCGACGCCTACGGCGAGAAGAGCCATCGACCGGGGAGCGCGCGGCATGCATCCAGTGAACCCGCCTGGAAGCCGCGCCTCAACACCCAACCGGTCTCATCCGACACGTGCGCCGTATCAGTCCGAGCGGTGCAGGCGGATTCCCCTCAGCTCGTGACGTCGCGTCGGCGCATCGCCCCCGTGCCGGCGATCACGAATGTCGCGGCGTAGGCCAGCAGCAGCGCCCCGCCGGCCGCCTGGGAGAGGACGTCGCCGGTCACCTCGGATTCGATGTTGCTCAACGCGTTGGTTACGCCGTTGAGGCCGTACTTCTGCACCCAGTCGCCGACCGTGGGGACGATCGTCAGCAGATTCTCGACCAGGAGCGCCCACCCGAGCGCGCCGACGATCGCGCCGACCTCGTTGCGCACCAGCGCGCCGAGCCCGACGCCCAGCGCCGCCCACAGCGCCGTGCCCAGGATGAGCCCGAAGACGACTTCGGTGATCTCCTGGCTCGTCAGGCCGCTGTCGATGTCGCGCGAGGACAGGGTGATCAGCACGATCGCGGTCGTCAGCCCGGCCGCCAGGACGCCGAGGATCAGGCCGGCGAGGACGTGGGCGACGAGCTTGGCCAGCACGACCCGCACGCGGTCCGGCGCGACGATCAGGGTCCGCGTGATGGTCCGCGTGATGGTCCCGTGGCGAAACTCCGTCGTGACCGCGAGGATGCCGAGGATCAGCGCGAAGACCTGCGCGAAGCCGGCGATCCCGAGCAGATCGACGGTGAGCACCTCGTCCTGTTCGAAGTCCGCGGTGATCGTTGCGATCAGCCCGATCAGCACGACCAAGCCGACCACGGAGGCAATCGGGGCGATGGCGGTGCGGGTGCTGCGCAACTTGAGCAACTCGGAGGAGATCAGGCGGTGCTCGGCCACGAGACGCCCGATGTCTTCGCCGCTGCAGTCGTGGACGACGATCGTGCCGCCACCCGCGGCGAGCGGGCCACGAGCGCGGCCAGCGAGCGTGACACGGGAGTCTCCGAGGGCATCGGGTCTACGTCTCGTGATACCCATGCCGCTCTCCAGCGGTACCAGCCGGATCGAGTGTTCTCCGAGGAGACGCGTGAAGCGCAGCGCGGAGGCGTTATCCCGATGCTCGGCGCGACACGCTGCCGCCGATCGTCCCCGTGTATTCGCCGGTCGCCAGGTCTGCGAGGCCGCTTGTGGTCAGGATGCCGCCGGCACCGGCGAAGCGGCCGGTTCCGCCCGTGATCACGCCGGGATCCTGGTAGGCGACGACGTTCGGGTCGCCGGTGGGGAGGGCCCGGCCACTGTAGGTGCCGAACACCTTGTCGCCGTTCGCCGCCGTCAGCGTGAAGGTTCCGGCCGTGACAGCACCCGTCGCGGGGTCGAGGCACTCGCGATAGCTGCCGCTGTAGTTTCCGAGGTGGGTGGCATGGCCGGTGCCGGTTACTTCGAGGATCATGCCGCCCGACTCGCACGGACCGAGCAGCTGGAACGTCCCGGCCTCTCGTCCCGTGACGTGCAGCCGGGCATTCGCCGCTGCCTGCATCGGCAGGGCAAGCGCCGGCAGGACGAGCAGCGCGATGAGCGTCCGGCGTCTCAGACCGCTCCACATCAGTCTTCCTCCCGTTGTGCCGAGGATGGTGTTGGCCTTCGGTTTGAACATCGATTGCTCCTTTGGCTTGTCCGTCGGTCGACGGGGTTGCTGACGGCGAGGACGACGCGCCGCAGCAAGACCTCCCGGCAACGCCGCCGGTGATGTCGGAGCGAGACCGAGGTCACGCGTCAAGTGGCGGCGGTCACCTCGGCCTGCCGTTCAGAAGCTCGCGTCGAGCATCCAGCGCTCGACGCGAGTGGGACGGATCCCTCGCTGATCGTCGACGGGCCGGTTGCGGACGGCGTCTTCGCCGGCTTCGAGCTTTGAATCGCTGTCCCAGAGGGTGAGCGAGATCAGGCGACCGGTCCGTTCCTCGCGGAGGTGGTAGCCGGCGATGAAGCCGGGCAGCGATCGAAGGAGCTCTTGCAGCGTTCGGGAGCGGCGCTCGTCGTCGGGGTGCAGGACGGGTGCCTCGTCGAACGTTGCGACGCGTGCGATCGGCATCGGCTTCGCTCAGTCGAGCGCAGAGACGACGACGGTCGCTCCACCGGTCGCGAAGGCATCGATGTCCTCGACGGCTGCGCGGCCCTCCTCGGAGCCGAGAGCGGCCTGCATCTGGTCGGCGCTGTCGAACCACAGCTCGGCGATGCGGTGGTACGGCGCCTCGCCGTCGGCCGGCGTGGCGACCACCTTGGACGCCTCGATGCGGCGCGCGTTCGGGATCTTCGCCGCGAGCGCGAGATGCGTGTTCGCGTAGTAGTCCTCGAACGCCGCCGGGTCGGTCGGCGGGCCGTACAGCACAGTCAGCTTGATCACGGAGCACGTCTCCTTGTCGATTGCCTCGAGCGAAGCTTGAAGCCCGCGGCACGGCCGCGGGAGGTGGACCGCCGCCGAGCCGGTGGCGGCCGACCGCAGAAGGAATGGCGGTTTCCCGCCGGCCGGTGCACGATCAAGGAACGCCGTGGAGCCCGTAGCCTCGCCCAGCGTCGTCCGCGCGCCTGGGGAAGCGGCCCACCGCGCACGCGGCGGCGGCCCGTCACGTCCGATGCGGGTCGCCGCCGGTCAGACCTCGGCTTCGACGAGCATGCGGATCGCGTCGAGCGTGGCCGCGATGTCGTGGTCGCTCTCGGCTCCGTGACGGGTGTCGAGGAAGAGCGTCAACCGCGATCCATCGCCGTCCGGGTCGACCTTCATCCACCCCCGGTAGCCGCTCGGCGCGCTCCACTCGATGCGGCGCTCGCCGTCATCGGCTCGGAATGACGCCTCCCCGTGCTGCTCGCGACCCTCATAGCGGGCGTCGACCTCCACCCGGTCGCCTTCCGCAGAGCGGACGGCGGTCATCTGCGGCACGAACCGCGGCAGGTTGTCGAGGTCTGCAATCGCGGCGTAGACGGCGTCGGCCGGCGCCGCGACATGCTCCGTATGCTCGTGTTGCACGGCGGCATCTCCTCGCTCGACGACGAGGCGGAGCCTACCGGCCAAGGCGAGTGCCGTCAGCCGCGCGGGGCCAGCCAGGGCTGGAACAGTCGCGTGAGGCGCGGCATGACCACCCATGTGAGCGTGACCACCATCGTGGCGCTGAGCACCAGCGTGCGCAGGGCAAGCGGCCAGGCGGTCATAAGCGGACCGAGCAGCGTGAGCATCAGCGTGATGACCGTGTACGCGCCCGCCCAGGTGAGAAGCGCGAGCTTGTAGCGTGGCGGGCCGGTCCTGCGGCGACGCCCGATGCTCGGCTCACGGTTGCGTTCCACCTCCAGCGGCCGGCTCGGGAGCTGTCTGACGTGCGGGTACATGGAGGAGTCCCTCACGCGGCGTCGGCGAGCTCTTCCGCCGCGGCGCCGTCGAGCATCGCGCCCACGACGACGTCGAACGCGGCAGCCCATGCGGTGCTGTACTCCGGTCGCCAGGCGGCGCCGCCGACGTTCGCCATCGACTCGATCAGGACCTGCCCGACGACGGGGTAGTGCTCGGGCTCGGCGCCGTATGCGACATGGCGAGCTCCCAGGGCGCGCAGCTTCGGGAGGATCGCGTCGAGATCACGCAGCGACTTGCGCAGGAGCACGAGCGTTCCGAGCAGCATGGCCTTCTGCCGCCGCAGGTCGGTGTGCGCGAAGAGCGGCCTGACGGCGGGGGCGGCCGCGAACAGCTTTGCGTAGAACTGGTCGACCAGCTCCTCGCCGCGGGGGGCGACGAGGTCGAAGCTGGTCTCCAGGGCTTCAAGGTTCAGGGGCATGAGGGGAGCTTCGCCGCCGAGGCGCGGCAGCGGGAGGTTGATGACTCCCGGATCGGCTGGCGGCTGACCGCCAATCGGGCGTCGGGAATCCCGACGTACGGCGGAGAACCGACGACGCCGTGTCGGTTGTCCGCCACGACGCGGCGGTGCCCGCTGCGAGGATGACCGCATGGCGCGCCGCGTCCTGATCGTGGATGACCATGCCCGCTTCCGCCGCATCGCGCGCCGGGCGCTCGAACGCGACGGCTGGACGATCGTCGGCGAGGCCTCGGACGGCGAGGAAGCCCTACACGCTGTGCGCGCCCTCGAGCCGGACGTCGTCGTGATCGACGTCGGGTTACCCGGCATGAGCGGTCTGCAGGTCGCGCGGCGCGTACGCGACGAGATGCCGGAGCTCTTGGTGGTGGTGATGTCGACCCGGGACTCGGCCGATTATCACGAGCTCGCCGTCGCCAGCGGCGCGCGCGGCTTCCTTCCGAAGGCCGAGCTCTCCAGCGCGGCACTGGCCGCGCTGGTCTCGGACTAGTCGCGGACGCGCGAGATCGGTAGCGTCGCTGTCCTCCTTCGAGTGAGGACGGGACGAGCGTGCCGGTGCGGATGCGGATGGAACAGGCGGTCGCGCGGGCGGTCGCCGGAGCCACCGACGCCGGCGACGCGTACACGCGCGCGCTGCAGGCCATCGCAGAGGCGCTCGAGTGGCCGCTCGCGGCCGCTTGGGAGCCGAACGCGCACGATCCCGACGAGCTGGGATGCGTCGCGATCTGGGCTGCCGACGAGGAAGGCCCGCGCGCCTTCGCGGACCTGACGCGCACGCTCTCGCTGCGTCCCGGCGAGGGCCTGCCGGGGCGCGTCTGGCGGAGCGGGCGCCCGGTCTGGATCACCGACGCGGCGCTCGACGCCCATCTCCCCAGGCAGCGTGCCGCGGCGACGTCCGGGCTGCACGCAGCCGTCGCGTTCCCCGTGCGCAGCGAACGCGGGCTCGTCGGCGTGATCGAGATCTTCGGCGCTCAGCAGCGCGAGCCCGACGCCGCGCTCGTCGCGGCGCTCGAGGTCGCGGGTGCCCACCTGGGGCAGCTCGTCGAACGCCGGCGCGCCGAGGGCTCCCGGCACGCGAGCGAGCAGCGATACCGGGCCACCCTGCAGGCGGCTCTGGACTGCGTCGTGACGATGGACCATCGCGGACGCGTCGTCGAGTTCAACCCGGCCGCCGAGCGGACGTTCGGCTACCGCAGCGAGGATGCGATCGGCCGCGAGATGGCCGAGCTGATCGTGCCGCCCGATCTGCGCGAGAGCCACCGACGGGGACTCGCGCGATACCTCGCCGGCGGCGCGCCGCGGGTCCTCGACCAGCGCTTCGAGATCGAGGCGGTGCGCGCCGACGGGACCCGGTTCCCCGTGGAGCTCGCCATCACCCGGATCGATGTCCCTGGGCCGCCCCTGTTCACCGGCTACCTGCGTGACATCACCGAGCGCCGCCGGGCCGAGACCGAGTTGCGGGAATCGCGTGCGCGCGTGGTCGAGGCGGGCGACGCCGCTCGCAGGCGCATCGAGCGCGACCTGCACGACGGCGCGCAGCAGCAGCTGGTAAGCGTCGCCATCAGCCTCCGTGCTGCACGCGACCGGATCGCCGACGACCCGATCGGGGCGAGCGCGCTGCTCGACGATGCCATCGAGGATCTTGCCGAGGGACTGGCCGAGCTGCGCGAGCTGGCCCGTGGCATCCATCCTGTCGTCCTGATGGAAGGCGGCCTCGAACCGGCGGTGCGCGGCCTCGTCCGTCGCAGCTCCGTGCCCGCGAGGCTCTTGTCGGCTCCCGCGGGTCGCCTACCCCACGCGGTCGAATCGGCCGCCTACTTCGTCGTGGCGGAAGCGCTGACGAACGTCACCCGGCACGCAGCAGGAGCCACGCTCGTGGAGATCGCACTGACGCGCGCAAACGGCCGGCTCGTCGTCGAGGTGCGTGACGATGCGGGCGGCGGCGCCGACCCCGAAGGCGGCGGTCTGCGTGGCCTGGCCGACCGGATCGCGGCCCTCGATGGCACCCTCGACGTGCACAGCCCGGTCGGCGGCGGAACGACGATCCACGCGGAGCTCCCGTGCGCGTCGTGATCGCCGACGACTCGGTCCTGCTGCGCGAGGGAACCGTGCGACTGCTCGAGGACGCCGGCGTGGAGGTCGTCGGGCGCGCGGGCGACGCCGAGGAGCTGCTGCGCAAGGTCCGCGCACACAAGCCCGACGTCGCGATCGTGGACATCCGGATGCCGCCCGGCTACGGCAACGAAGGGCTGCAGGCCGCCGCCGAGATCCGGCGCGAGCTGCCATCGGTCGGTGTCCTCGTCCTCTCCCAGTACGTCGAGGAGCATTACGTGGTCCAGCTCATGTCCACCGGCACCGAAGGCGTCGGCTATCTGCTCAAGGATCGGGTCGCCGACGTCGAGCGGTTCGTCGACGCCGTGCGACGCGTGGCGGAAGGCGGCTCGGTGCTCGACCCGCAAGTCGTGGCGGAGATGCTCGGCAGGCGTCGGCCCCCTGGACCGTTGGACACGCTCACCGATCGTGAGCGCGACGTGTTGGCGGCGATGGCGGAGGGGCTGACCAACCGGGAGATCTCCGCGCGCATGTTCCTCAGCGAGCGCGCCATCGAGCGCCACGTCACGGCCATCTTCGACAAGCTCGGGCTCTCCGCCGCCGACGGCGGCCACCGCCGCGTGCTCGCAGTACGTACCTACCTCGATAGCTGAACACACACTGCGGGCAGATCTCACGGCCCGCGCGCACAGCTGAGGCGGCCCTGGCTCCCGACGGCCGCGCCCGCTAGCTCATGCCGACGCGGTGGCGGGCCGGGTCAGCACCGCGCCGGACAGGGCGGCTCGCAGCCGAGCCGGCAGCGAGGGCATGCGCTCGTAAGCGCCCAGCGCGCCGGCGCGCATGCGCAGGTGCGCCACCAGCTGCGCGGTCGGCACGAACGGGTTGGCGACGACGCGACCGTCGGCCAGCGACAGCGCGGCCTGGACGCTACCGTCGACCTCGCCGACGAGGTAGGGACCCGCCGTAAGCGAATCCTGCGAGTCGATTTCCCCGAGACGGCGGAGTGCCTCCTCGTCCTCGGCGGTCGCGATGCGGATGATGTAGGTGGTGGCGGAAAACATGGAAGTCCTTTGGGGAGGGTGGTGCACGACGCAGCAAGCTTCGCCGCCGCCCGGTCTCGGCGCGAGGCGGGCAGCCCGGTGGAGCGGCGGGCGGGCGGCCGCCATCGTGTGGCGGAAATCCGCCAGGATGCTCGGGAAGTGGCTGCGCTGCCGGAACCTCGGGATCTGCAGTGACTCCATGCGGGACGCGGGGCCCGCTCGGCGACCGGAGCTCAGCAGAGCCGGGACGGCAGCGCGCCCCAGTCCGTGCCCGCGAGCGCCCGGCGCACCGCGGCGAGCTGGTCGGCGCCGAGGCGGCGCTCGCTCGTCTCCCCACCTGCCGCGCGCTCGACGCGGCGGCCGTCGGCGAACACCGACAGCACGTCGTCGCCCCCGCGGCCGGAGAACGTTACGCGCACGAGCGGAGTGCCCTGCGGCGGGTCGTCGCCCGCGGGCGCCTCGCCCGGCGCCACGGCGCTCATGAAGAGCGCGTCGTCGAGCGCGTGCAGGACGGCGACGTTGCCGACGTCGCAGCCGACCTCCAGCGCGACGACCGCGCCGCGGCTCCACAGCTCCCAGGTGCTCCGCGTGGGCGGACGCTCGCGCTGCTCGGCGATCGCGTCGAGGACGCGCTGGATCTCGGCGGGCGCGTTCTCGGGCCAGTTGCCGATCTCGATCTCGCGGTCGCGCAGCGTCACGTGCGCGGTCGCGGCGTCGGGCGGTGGCGGGTCGCCGGCCGAGATGTGGTCGGGGAGCCGCGCGGCCAGCGCGGCATCGACCGCGCCGGCGATCGCCTCGATCGCCTGCTCGCCGAACGGCTCGTAGCGCTCCCACTCGGGCTGCTCGCTCGCACGGCGCGTGCTGAACTGCTCGTAGCGGCCGTCGGCGTACACGCGCGCGCCGTAGCGGTGCAGGTGGTTGCCCGCCTCGTAGGCGACGATCAGGCGGTCGGCGCCCCCGGTGAGAGCACGCGTCGCCACGCCCATCGCATCCGTCATACGGCCACCGGATCGCCCTCGCCGCGCGCCGGCACGGGGAAGTCGCCAGGGCCCGTCTCGGTCGCGGCGCCGCCCGGCAGCGGGTCGTTGCGGCCGGTCGGTGGGCCGAGCGCCCAAGGGCTCTGCGCCGTGATCTCGGTCAGCGAGGCGTGGAAGGTTGCGTAGTGCTGCGGGCGCACAACGTCGCCGACGGACATGATCGAGTCGGTCGGCTCGCAGACCGCGCCGGCGAGCGGCGTGCCGCCGGCGTCGACCATCTGCTTGACGAGCGTGTCGTGCGTCGCGTCGTCGCCCATCTGCGGCGTACCGGTATCGCGGCCGAGGCCAGAGCTGACGAGCGGCGTGTTGGCGTACTCGTCGCCGAGCCCGAAAGCGTGCCCGAACTCGTGCGCGACCGTGTTCTGCGAGCCGCCGCTACCGACCACGATGTCGACGCGCCGGTCCTCCGCGCGCTCGCCGCCGGCCGCCTCGATGTCGCCGACGCCGGTGCCGCCGACGCGCGTCTCCACGTTCACGAACCCGTTGCGCGACATGAAATCGGCCACGCTGTCGACGCGCTGCTCGGACAGGATCTGGTTGTGCTCCGGCGAGCCCGTCGCGCTCGCGTGGCCGGTGAGCACGACCGGCGTTTGGATCGAGCGTGTGTCGGCGACGCCGGGCCGGCCCGCCTGCACCGCGCCCTTGAAGGTGTCGATCACCTGCTGCAGGCTGGTCGCCTGGGCGCCCACCACCGCGGAGCTGTTGACGCCGAACGTGACGCGGTGGTTGAGGAAGTTGTCGGACGCGTTCAGGTTGCTCGACAAGTTCATCACCTGGTCCTGGGCGTTCTCGAGCTGCCCGGGCTGCACGTTGGCGCCGAGCGAGACGTCGGCCGGCACCTTGACCGGCCGCATGGTGAGGTGCGCGTCGGGGACGTCCTCCTTGTCGGCGACCTGGAGGTCGATCCGCACCGTCGCCCCGAGCCAGCTCCAGCCGCGCTTGCGCAGGAAGAACTCGTGGCGGCCGCCCCAGAAGGCCTCGATCTGAGTCTCGACGCCGGACTTGAAGGCGACGCGCTCCGCGTCGCTCTTGTCCTCCGACCAGCGGAACTGGGCGAGCCGCGCGCGGCGCTGCGGCTCGGGCATCGCGTTCGCGCGGTCGAGCTGGTTCTGCAGCCCGGGCCGGGCGACGCCGGCACGCGAGATGCCGTCGGTGAACTCGACGCCACAGCGCATGATGACGACCAGCTCGCCCGTCGCCGGGTCGTACTCGGCGTCGAAGCCGCCGGGCGCGTTGTTGAGCCCGGCGCCGGGGGCGCCGGGGGTGAGGTCGGTCCCGCGGCGGATGCCGTCCGCCGCCCAGGCGTCCGCCTCCGCGAGCTCCGCGGGCGTCGGGAGCTCCTCGCGCGAGAGCATCCGCGGGCCCGAGAGCATGCGCGCGAGCGTGGCGTTACCCGCCCCGAACGGCACGCCGGGGACGAGGCCCGCCGCCACCATCTGTCCGAAGGCGGCGTTGCCGATCCCCGCGTGGAGCGGCGCGGCGGGGGTCGCGGCCGCCTCCGGCTGCTCGACGGGCGGCGCCGCCTCGGTCTCGCGTGCCGCGGGGGGCTCCGTCGTCACGCGACGGATGCTGTCAGAGCCGACAGGGGCGCGCCAGAGCGAACGGGCGTCCGGTCGGGCAATCGCCGGATGGCCCGGCCCCGCCCATAGGACCGAACGGGCAATCACGCGAGCGGCGTTCGTTGTTGAGCCGGGGCCGCCGGCGGGACATGCTGTGGCGGTTCCTCTCGTCGACCGAACCTCCGCGTGAACATCCTCGAGCTGGCGCGTGAGCGGCTCGGGTTCGAGCGGTTGCGGCCCGGCCAGGCGGCGGCGGTCGCCGCGGCTGCCGCGGGCCGGGACGTGCTCGCGGTGCTGCCCACCGGCGGCGGGAAGTCGGCGATCTACGAGCTGGCCGGCCTGCTGCGCCCCGGGCCCACGGTGGTCGTGTCGCCGCTGATCGCTCTGCAGGACGACCAGCTGGCGCACCTGCGGGCATCGGGTCTCGCCGCGACGGTGCTCAACTCCGCGCAGGCCGCGGGTGCGCGGGCGGCGGCGCTCGTCGAGGCGTGCGGGCCGGACGAGTTCGTGTTCCTCTCGCCCGAGCAGCTCTCCAACGACGAGACGCGGGCGGCCTTGCGACGCGCCCGGCCGGGGCTGTTCGTCGTCGACGAAGCGCATCTCGTGAGCCAGTGGGGACGAGACTTCCGGCCCGACTATCTGCGGCTGGGCGCGCAGGCCGACGCGCTCGGCGCGAGGGTCCGGCTCGCGCTCACCGCGACCGCGACACCGCCCGTGCGCCGCGAGATCTGCCGGCGGCTCGGGCTGCGCGAGCCCGAGCGGGTGATCGGCGACTTCGACCGGCCGCAGATCGAGCTCTCCGTCCAGCACGCGCGGTCGCCCCAGGACAAGCAGCGCCTGATCGCGCGGGCCGCGCACGAGCTGGACGGCTCCGGGATCGTGTACGCCGCGACCCACGCCGGCGCGCGGGCGGCGAAGGACACGCTGGCCGCCGCGGGCGAGCGCGTGACGCTCTACCACGCCGGGCTGGGCACGGGCGCGCGGCGCCGGGCGATGGGCGCGTTCCTCGAGGGCTCTGCGCGGATCGTCGCGGCCACGGTCGCGTTCGGGATGGGCATCGACAAGCCCGACGTGCGCTGGGTGCTCCACGCTGACACGCCTGCCTCGCTCGACGCCTACTACCAGGAGATGGGCCGCGCCGGACGCGACGGGGAGCGCGCCGAGGCCCGGCTGCTCTACCGGTCGCAGGACATCGGCGCCGCGCGGCACCTGACCGCCCGCGGCGTCTCCGAGACGGTGGTGGCCGCGGTGGCCGACCGGCTCGCGGCGGCGGGCGTCGGCGTGCTCGGCTCGCGCTCGTCGACCCTGGCGCTGGCACAGCTCGTGGACATCGGCGCGGCCGCGTGGGCTCCCGACGGGCGGGTGCGTTGGAGCGGGGCGATGGACGTCGCCGGCGCACTCGCTGCGTCGCGCGAGGAAAGCGAGCGCGAGCGCGAGGTCGAGCGCTCGCGACTGGACATGATGCGCCGCTACGCCGAGCACGCAGGATGCCGCCGCTCGTTCCTGCTCTCCTACTTCGGCCAGGACTACCCCGGCCCGTGCGGGGCGTGCGACAACGACCGCCGGCACGCGCCCGCGAGGCGCGTGGTCGAGCCGTTCGCGGTCGGCGCCCGCGTGGCCAGCGACCGCTGGGGCGAGGGAACCGTTCAGCGCTACGACGGCGACCAGGTCACCGTGCTCTTCGATGACCACGGCTACCGCGACCTGCTCGTACCGCTCGTCGTCGAGCGCGGGCTGCTGCGAGAGCGAATGTGAATGCGCTCATAGGGCTGACGGCTCAACCCGCGGCGGGCCGCCCGGTACGTTGCCCGGACGGCACTCGACGCAGAGGAGCAGACATGGCCCAGAGCGATCCGCCACCGCGCGTGCACGACGTGCACGAGGCCCTCAACGAGCCCGCCACCGACCCTGACCCGACGGCGTGGCCGGACCCGTACGACAAGCGGCCCGACCCACGGGATCCGGCGGCCGACGAAGAGGGGATGGACTTCGGCGACGTGCACACGCCGACCGGTGCCACGAGCACGAGCGCGCCGCCACACGAGGCCGACATCGAGGTCGACCCGCGCAAGGCGAACCCGCACGAGCTCAGGCGCCGCGAACGGCGCCGCGCGGGGGGCTGACCGTCAGGTCTCCGGGTCCCCGTCGTCCGGCACGCCGTAGCGATCGTCGTCGAGCCCGGGGATCTCTTCCTCGTTGAAGCCGGCCGCGTCGTGCCAGATGCGGTCGGTGCCGTGCTGGTCACCGTGCTCGGCGTGCTCGATGAGGTCGGCTTCGGCGAGTTCGAAGCCCTCGGCCTCACCTTCGCCGGCCTCGATCAGCGGGGCGAAGGCGGGGTCGACCGGGTCGTCGGGGTTCTCGGGCCACTTAGCCATGTCTCGAACCTACCTTTCGAGCGGTGCTCGGTTGTGATCATCGGGTCAGGAGATAGACCGCGGCCAGCGTACGCCAGGGCCGGAAGCGCTCGCCGACGGCGTCCGCTTCAGCCAGCGACAGCGGCTGCTCGAGCTCCCAGACGCGCGCAACCGCTCGCCGCAGTGCCAGATCCCCGGCCGGCCAGATGTCGGCCCGGCGGAGCGTGAGCAGCAGCACGCCATCGGCCGTGAACCGCCCGACGCCCTTGATCCGGGTGAGCTCGTCGCGCGCGGCGTCATCGTCCATGGCGCGGAGCCTCGCGAGGTCGAGCCGTCCGTCGACGAGACGCGCGGCGAGGTCTTGCAGATACACCATCTTGGCGCGTGAGAGCCCGACCGCTCGCAGCGTCCCCTCGTCGAGGGTGAGCAGCTGCTCCGGGCTCGGCAGCCGGCCGCCGCACAGCGCCTGGAGGCGCCCCCGGATCGCTCCGGCGGCCGCGAGAGAGATCTCCTGGCCGATCACCTGCGTCACCACAGCGCTCCACAGCTCGGACGGCCAGGTGTCGAAGAAGGCATCCGGGTCGAGCAGCGGACGCTCGTCCACGAGCGCCGCCATCCGTTGATCCGCCGCGCGCAGCGCCGCTCTGCCCTCGGCCCATCGATCGGCGCTCGCGCCGGGCGCCGCAGACGCAGCGAGCGTCGTCGTCCTCTGGAGCGTCATCCGCTGAGTGATACCTCGGGATGCGCTTCGGCCGATAGCGATCGGAGATCGCGGCAGCGGAATCACGTCTCGAGCCATCCGCGCGACGGCCTATCGGGCGATCGGTCGGCGCGCTTGCGGCCGGCGTGTCGTGCCGCACAGTCCTCTCCATGGCACGCGTAAGCCTCGTCGACATCACCAAGCGCTTCGGCGGTGACCAGGCGGCCGTCGCGGGGCTGAGCCTCGAGATCGCCGACGGCGAGTTCGTGGTCCTGGTCGGGCCGTCCGGTAGCGGCAAGAGCACGGCGCTGCGCATGATCGCCGGCCTGGAGGAGATGACCTCCGGCGAGATCTGGATCGGCGATCGCCTCGTCAACGATCTCCCGCCGCGCGACCGCGACATCGCGATGGTCTTCCAGAACTACGCCCTCTATCCGCAGATGACGGTGAGGGACAACATGGGCTTCGCGCTGAAGCTCGCGAAGATGCCCAAGACGCAGATCGAGCTCAAGGTCCGCGAGGCGGCCGTCGCGCTCGAGCTCGAGGAGCTCTTGGATCGCAAGCCGGGCCAGCTCTCAGGCGGGCAACGTCAGCGCGTCGCGATGGGGCGGGCGATCGTCCGCCAACCGCAGGCGTTCCTCATGGATGAGCCGCTGTCGAACCTCGACGCCAAACTGCGCGTGCAGACGCGTGAGCAGATCGCCGATCTGCAGCAGCGCCTCGGCGTGACGACCGTGTACGTGACCCACGACCAGACCGAGGCGCTCACGTTGGGCGACCGGATCGCGGTCCTGCGCGGCGGGCGCCTGCAGCAGTGCGGGTCGCCCGAGGAGCTCTACCTTCGCCCGGCCAACCTGTTCGTGGCCGGATTCATCGGCTCTCCCGCCATGAACCTGGTCTCCGGCACCGTCAGCGACGGCTTCATCGACCTCCCGTTCGCGCGACTGCCGGTCGGCGAGCGGTTGAGGCGCGCGTTCGAGCCGCTCACCGGAGCCCGTGAGGTCATCCTCGGCGTCCGCCCGGAAGACCTCGAACCGGCCGATGCCGCCGGAAACGGGGCCGGGCTGCGCTTCGACGCCCTCGTCGACTCCGTCGAGTCGACCGGTGCCGATCTGTACGTGCACGCTCGCATCCAAGGCGGGCTGGCGGACTCCGAGCACCTCGAGCGCCTGGTGGACGGCGACGGGGGCGCGGTTCGCTCGCGGGCGAGCGACGGCGCGGCGCGCCTCGTCGCCCGGCTCGACCCGGCGACCGGCGCCCGGCCCGGGGGCCGGATCACGCTCCGCGCCGACCCTGACCGGATCTACGCCTTCGAGGCCGCGACCGGCCGTTCGCTGGCCGGCGCCCGAGGCACCGAAAGCCGAGAGTCGGTGGCGCAACGACTCGCATCGACGCAGGCGTTGAGAGCGGCCGGCTGACCAAGCTGCCGCCGCTCGCCGGGCCAGTGGCTCGGCGGGCGGCGCCGACGCCTAGTGGCGGGCGGCGCCGACGTAGCGCAAGACCGCGAGGACCCGGCGATGCTCGGTCGGGGTCGCCTCGATCTGGAGCTTGCGGAAGATGTTGGTCACGTGCTTCTCGACCGCCGCGTCGGAGACGACCAGGGCTTCCGCGATGCCGCGATTCGACTTGCCTTCGGCCATCTCGCCGAGCACGTCGAGCTCGCGCGGGCTGAGGTCGTCGAGCGGCCCGGCGGTACGGCGCCGGCCCAGCATGCGGCCGACGATCTCCGGGTCGAGCGCGGTGCCGCCGTCGGCGACGCGGCACACCGCGTCGATGAAGGCCGAGACGTCTCCCACCCGTTCCTTGAGCAGGTAGCCCACACCCTCGGCGTGGTCGCCGATCAGGTCGACCGCGTAGGACTCCTCGAAGAACTGCGAGAGCACGAGGACGCCTGTCTCGGGGATGTCGTCACGCAGCTCGACCGCGGCGCGGAGCCCGTCGTCCTCGTTGCCCGGAGGCATCTGGACGTCGACCACCGCCACATCGGGCCGATGCGCCTTCGCGCGACGGAGGAAGTCATCGGCGTTCCCGGTCTGGGCGACGACCTCGAGCCCGGCGCCCTCGAGGATCCGCACGATCCCTTCCCGGAGCAGGACGTCGTCCTCGCCGACCAGGACTCGTACGGGCATCGCTCAACCGTACTCCGGCTCGCCGGGGCCGGTGAGCAGCGCGCGGAGCCCGCTCTCGGGGAGGTCGTCCTTGGCTATGAAGGAAGCGGCGCCGACCGAGCGAGCGTCCGCGGGCGTGGTTGCCTCGGGGTCGCTCGAGGTGAGGACGATGCGAGGGCGCCACGGCAGCGATGCGAGCATGCCGGCGAGCGTGACACCGTCACCGTCGGGCAGCCCGACGTCGACCAGGGCGGATTCCGGGCGCAGGGAGTCGGCGGCCTTCCTCGCCCCCTCGACCGTGCCGGCCTCGCCGACAACCGCGAGCCCCATGCCCACGAGCATTCGCACCGCCAGCGCGCGGAACGCCGGGTCGTCGTCGATCACGAGCACGGTGGTGGCCATCACGGCGATCCTCGCAAGCGCGCGCACGCGAGAAGGTAGGGCTAGCCGGAGATCGCTTTCCGGCCCGGGGGCATGTGCGGGCGGCCGCCTGCGCGGGACCTTGTCGTAAGGCATCTCCAACGCTTCCGTCGATGAGAGGACACCGCCGTGGAACTCCGCCAGTCGAGGTACTTCGTGGCCGTTGCAGAGCCGCCGGTCGTGTCCGGCCTGCTGGGCCTCGCGGTCGAGCTTGCAGTCCGCGACGCTGCGCAACGGGCTCCCTGAGCCCGGCGGGAGCGTGCAGGCGGGATCCGATCTGACCTGATCGCGTCTCGTTATCGGCGGTTGCTCGCGATCAGAGCAGCATCACCCGCATGCCCGCAACCGCAGCGATGGCCTTCAAGATCGGAAGAGAGCTCGAGGTGAACCGCCTCGGGTACGGGGCCATGCGCATCACGGGCAGGGGGTTCTGGGGCCCGCCGGCCGATCGGGACGAGGCGATGCGCACGCTGCGCCGGCTCCCCGAGCTGGGGGTCGACCTCATCGACACGGCCGACGCGTACGGGCCGTTCATCTCGGAGGACATGATCCGGGAGGCGCTCCATCCCTACGACGGCCTCGTCGTTGCGACGAAGGTCGGCCACCTCCGCTGGGGCGAGGACGACGTCAGCCCGTGGCCGGCGGTCGGCCGTCCGGAGTACCTTCGCGCGGCCACGATGATGTGCCTGCGCCGGCTCGACGTCGAGACGATCGACCTGCTTCAGCTGCACCGGATCGACGCGAAGGTGCCGCAGGAGGAGCAGTTCGGCGTCCTGAAGGAACTGCAGGACGAGGGCAAGGTGCGCCACCTCGGGCTCTCCAACGTCTCGGTCGAGCAGATCGAAGCGGCGCGCCAGGTCTTCGACGTCGCGACCGTGCAGAACGGCTACAACCTCGCCGACCAGGCGGACGAAGACGTGCTCGAGTACTGCGAGCGCGAGGGGATCGGGTTCATGCCGTGGTTCCCGCTCGCCTCTGGTGAGCTGTCGAAGCCCGACGGCTTCGTCGGCGAGGTCGCTGCGGCGCACGGGGCGACTCCCGGCCAGGTCTCCCTCGCCTGGCTGCTGAAGCGCAGTCCGGTGATGCTGCCGATCCCGGGCACGACCACCGTCGCCCACCTCGAGGAGAACGTCGCGGCGGTGGACCTGACGCTGACCGACGAGGAGTTCGCCCGCCTGGACGGGGCGGGGAGCCCGGCCGCGAAGTCGGCCGCGCGATGAGCGCGTGCAGCGTGACGCTGCGGGTCAACGGCAGCTCCGCGCGCTTGGAGATCGACAGCCGGGTCACGCTGCTGGACGCGCTGCGCGATCACCTCGGGCTGACCGGCACGAAGAAGGGGTGCGACCAGGGTGCGTGCGGGGCGTGCACGGTGCTCCTCGATGGCAGGCGCGTCTTGTCGTGCTTGACGCTCGCGGCGCAGAGCGACGGCCGCGAGGTCACCACGATCGAGGGGCTGTCCGGTGAAGACGGCGAGTTGCATCCGATGCAGGCGGCGTTCGTCCGGCACGACGGATTTCAGTGCGGCTACTGCACGCCGGGCCAGATCATGTCCGCCGTGGCCTTGCTCGAGGAGGGGCGGGCCGGCTCCGACGAGGAGATCAAGGAGTTCATGAGCGGCAACCTGTGCCGCTGTGGCGCGTACCCGAACATCCGCGCCGCGATCCGCGACGTCGCGCAGCGCCCGGCGACCTGAGCGATGCGACCGTTCGAGTACACGAGTGCGAGCGATACCGCCGCGGCGGTCGAGATCGTGACCGGCGACCCGGATGCCGCCTATCTCGCGGGCGGTACGACCCAGGTCGATCTGATGCTCAAGGACGGCGTCGTGGAGCCGCGCCGTCTCGTCGACATCACGCGGCTCCCGCTGCGCGGCATCGCGCGGATCGGGGACGCGCTGCACGTCGGGGCGCTGACGACGATGGAGGAGCTCGCCGCCGACGCCACGGTCGCCGAACGGCTCCCATGCGTCCGCGAGGCGCTGCTGCACGGCGCCTCCGTGCAGCTCCGCAACATGGCGACGATCGGAGGAAATGTCCTGCAGCGCACGCGCTGTCGCTACTTCCGCGATCCGGCGGTCGCCGCCTGTAACAAGCGCGCGCCGGGCTCGGGTTGCGCAGCGATCCACGGCGCCGCCAGGATGCACGCGATCCTCGGCGCGAGCGAGCACTGCATCGCCCTGCATGCCTCCGACCTGTGCGTGGCGCTCGTCGCACTCGACGCGATCGTGCACGTCCAGGGCCGTGACGGGGAACGCACCGTCCCGCTCACGGAGCTCTACGTCCTTCCCGGCGATCGGCCGGACGTCGAGAACGTGCTCGTCCACGGCGAGCTGATCACCGCGATCGAAGTCCCGTTGCTGCCGGCCGGCGCGCGCTCGGGTTACGTGAAGATCAGAGACCGCGCGTCCTACGAGTTCGCGTTGGTCTCGGTGGCCGCCGCACTGGTCGTCGAGGATGGCGTCATCGTGCAGGCGCGGGTGGGGCTGGGCGGGGTCGGGACGATCCCGTGGCGTGCTCGCGCCGCCGAGCAGGTCCTGATCGGCGGTCGTCCAGGGCGCGCGCTGTTCGCGGCCGCCGCGAACGCGGCGATCATCGACCCTTACACGGTCGAGGGAACGCGCTTCAAGGTGACGCTCGCCGAGCGGGCCATCGTCCGCGCACTCGAGGACCTGGTCGCATGACCGCCACGTCCGGGCCCGCGACCGGGGCGCCGGTCGACCGGGTCGACGGCCGGCTCAAGGTCGCCGGCGCCGCGCCGTATCCCTCGGACGTCCGCTATCCCGACATGGCGCACGCGGCGTTCGTGCGAAGCACCATCGCGGCCGGCCGGATCCTCGCCATCGAGGTCACGGCGGCCGAGGCGGTCGGCGGCGTCCAGGCGATCATCACCCACGACAACGCTCCGCGGCTCGGCCGGGCCGCGGCCTCGGTGCTCGGGCCGCCGCCGCCGGCGCCGTTGCAGGACGACCGGATCCTGCACAACGGGCAGTACGTCGCGGTCGTCGTCGCGGACACGCCCCAGCAGGCCGCCGAAGCGGCACGACGCGTGGTGGTGACCTATGACCGCGCCGAGGCGGCGCTCGACCTCGACGACCCGCGCGGCGAGAGCGTGGCGAACCCGTTCGGCTGGGACGCGGCGCGCGGCGACGTCGAGGCGGGGCTCGCTGACGCCGACGTCGTGCACGAGGCGGTCTACACGACGGCGGACAACACGAACAACCCGCTCGGGCTGTTCACCACCGTCGCCGCCTGGCAGGGCGACGGGCTCGTCCTCCACGACGCGTCGCAGTGGACTTCCAACGTGCGCACCACCGTGGCAGCGGCGTTCGGGTTGCCCGAGCCCAGCGTCCGCGTCCACGCGCCGTACGTGGGCGGCGGCTTCGGTGCCGGGCTGCGTGCGTGGCCGCACGTCGTCCTCGCGGCCCTGGCGGCCCGCGTCGTACGGCGGCCGGTCAAGGTCACGCTCACGCGGCCGGAGATGTTCACCGGCGTCGGTCACCGCCCGAGCACGGTTCAGCGGCTCCGGGTCGGCGCCAAGCGCGACGGTGAGCTGGTGGCGATCGAGCACGAGGCGCTGCAATCCGTCGCGATGGAGGACGACAACCTCGAGCCGGTCTCAGGCGTCGCGGCGGATGGCTACGCCTGCGCGAACCTCTCCGCGCGGGACATCCAGCGGCGGCTGAACATCCCGTGCCCGGGATCGATGCGAGCACCGGGCCACGCCCAGGGCAGCTTCGCCCTGGAATCGGCGCTCGACGAGCTCGCCTACGAGCTGCGGATCGACCCGTTGGAGCTGCGGCTGCGCAACTACGCCGAGACGCACCCGCAGCTCGGCCTCCCGTGGTCCAGCAAGGCGTTGCGCGAGTGCTGCGCGGTCGGCGCGGAGCGGTTCGGATGGACCGCGCGCGACCCGCGCGTGGCCTCGATGACCGATGGTCGATGGCAGGTCGGGTACGGCCTGGCGGGGGTCAGCTACCCCTGGTGGCAGGTCCGCTGCCGGGTGCGGGTGACGATCGGCGCCGACGGCACGGCGGACGTCCGCAGCGCCGCCACCGACATCGGCACCGGTACCTACACGGTGATGCAGCAGCTCGCCGCCGAGCTGCTCGGCCTCGAGCTCTCGCAGGTGCGTGTCGGGCTCGGCGACTCCGACATGCCCTGGTCGCCGGCCGCCGGCGGTTCCGGACTCACGGGCGCGCTCGGCAACGCGGTCCACCTCGCCTGCAAGGCGGTGGTGGAACGGCTCGGCGAGCTCGGGCGGAGGACCGGTGAGTCATATGCCGACGTGCTCGCCCGCCGGGGGCTGACCGAGCTGTCGACCGATGCCGAGAGCACGCCGCCCGATCCGCAGGTTCTCGGAATGGCACCGTCCGGCGCGTTCGCGGCCAAGTTCGTCGAAGTCCACGTGGACCGCGATCTCGGGGTGATCCGGATCGCGCGGATCGTCTCTGTCGTAGACGGCGGGCGGATCCTCAACGAGAAGCTCGCGCGCAGCCAGATAGTCGGCGGGACCATCGGTGGCATCGGCCAAGCCATCTTCGAGGAGACGATCACGGACGCCGAGACGGGGCGGATCGCGAACGCGACGTTCGGCGACTACCTCATTCCCGTCAACGCCGACGTCCCGGACATCGAGGTGACGTTCGTCGGCGGACCGGACCGCATGACCCCGACCGGGACGAAAGGGATCGGCGAGATCGGCCTGGCCGGGATCGCCCCGGCAGTCGCGAACGCGGTCTTTCACGCCACGGGGCGGCGGATCCGGTCACTTCCGATCACGATCGACCGTCTCCTCCAGCCGTGACCGCGAGCGCGGGACCGGTCGGCGTTCACAAGTTGCACGTCTCGAAGCGGGTTGGGATGCTCCCCGGGTCATGCCGACTCGGGCTGCCGCAGCTGAGGGACCGCGGATCGCCGAGCGCGCTCCCGCGGTCACCCTGTTCGCGGAGCCTCGCATCCGCTACCTGATCGGCGTGGTCGCCCTCGCCGTGCTCTATCGCGGCGCGGCGGAGATCGGTTATGCGCTGCAGTTCGCCGGCCCGGTCGCCGCGATCGTCTGGCTGCCGGTCGGCATCGGCGTGGCGTTCCTCTACCTCGGCGGGATGCGCTACTGGCCGGGCGTCCTGCTCGGCGACCTGCTGGCGAACGACTATCACGCGCTCCCGATCGGGTCGGCGCTCGGGCAGACGACGGGCAACCTCCTCGAGGTCCTGGTGATCACGATGCTGCTGCGGAGGTTCGTGCCGCGCGGCGATCCGCTGAGCTCTGTCCGAGGCCTCGGGCTCATGCTCGTCGCCATCGTCGCCGGGACGACTGTGAGCGCGACGATCGGAATGCTCTCGCTCTGGCTCGGCGACGTCGTCCCGAGCGGCGAGCTGCCCCGCGTATGGCGGACGTGGTGGCTCGGCGACGCCTCCGGCGCGCTGCTCGTGCTGCCGCTTGCGCTCGTGTGGGCGCGCCCGCCGAGCCGCAACTGGTGGCGGCGCCGCGGCCTCGAGGCCGCGCTCTTGCTCATCGCGCTCCTCGCGCTCAGCGAGGTCGCCCAGCACGCGAGCCGCCCGCTCGCCTACATCGTGTTCCCGGTGCTGATCTGGGCCGCGCTGCGGCTTGGCCGGCACGGCGCGACGGTGGTGATCGCCGTCGCGGCGGGGTTCGCCGTCTGGGAGACGACGCGGCAGGTCGGCCCGTTCGCCTACGAGTCGGTCACCTACAGCGAGCTCAGCGCCCAGCTCTACATCGCGACCGCGACGATCTCCACGCTCTTCCTCGCGGTGGTCGTGGCCGAGCGAGAGGACGTGACGCAGCGCCTGGCCGCCTCGCGCACCCGGCTGGTCCGGTCGGCCGACACGGAGCGGCGGCGGATCGAGCAGAACCTGCACGACGGGGCGCAGCAGCGGCTGACGTCGCTGATCGTGCAGCTGGGCATGTACGAGGAGCGCGCCCGGGAGTACCCAGCGGCCGCCGCCGGGATGTTCGACGACGCCAGCCAGGAGCTGGCGCTCGCGATCGACGAGCTGCGCGAGCTCGCCCACGGCATCCATCCGTCCGCGCTCACCGACCTCGGGCTCCCCAACGCACTGCGCAGCATCGCGCTGCGATCGACGACGCCGATCCAGCTGCTCGAGGTTCCGTCCTCCCGGCTGAACCCCACCGTCGAGGCGACGGCGTACTTCGTCGTCTCGGAGGCCATCGCGAACGCTCGCAAGTACGCCAGCCCGACCGCCGTGCAGGTTCGCGTCGCGCTTTCGCACGGGACGCTGCACGTCGAGATCGCCGACGAGGGCCCCGGCGGCGCGGTCGCCAGACCGGGCTCGGGCCTCGAGGGGCTCCAAGACCGTGTGGACGCCGTGGGCGGCACGCTGGAGATCCTCAGCCCGCCGCGCGGCGGCACGCGGATCGTCGCCGCGATCCCCGCCGCGCTGCTCGCCTGATCAGCCGCCGTGGCGATCAGGCAAGGGGGGTCGGCGATCGCGTAGCACCCGCCTTGATAAAAGCTCCGGATCCGGGGTACTGCGGCGGCAAGGTGAGCGCGAATGGCGATGCCCGGATACGGGTGGTGGTCGTCGATGACGAGGAGGTGTTCCGGGCCGTGGGACGCTCGCTCGTCGAGGCGACGCCGGAGTTCACCCTGGTCGGGGAGGCCGATTCCGGTGAAGGTGCGCTGGAGCGCATCGCCGAGCTGAGCCCTGACCTCGTCCTGATGGACTACCGGATGGGGCCGATCGACGGGATCGCGGCCACCCGCGCCATCGTCGAGCGGCACCCGGGCACCGCCGTGGTCGTGATGTCGGCCGAGGGGCTCGACGAGTCGATGCTGTGTGGATGTGGCGCACTGGCCTTCGTGCGCAAGCAGGACCTCTCGCCGCGGCGCCTCCGTCAGCTCTGGGCCGACCGGCCGTAGAGCCTCGCCGCGCCGTCACCCGATCGGGATGACGCGCGCGACCCACTGCGGGGGCGACGATCCCCTGGCGCACCGTCGCTCTCCCGAAGGAACGGCCTCCCATGACCACCGCCGAACGACCCCGTCAACGGACGCGCGGGATCCCGGGCGCTGCGGACACGCCACAACCGGCGGACGTGTTCGTGGTGTTCGGCATCACCGGCGACCTCGCGAAGCAGATGACCCTGCACTCGCTCTATCGCCTGGAGGCGCGCGGCCTGCTGAGCTGTCCGATCGTCGGCGTCGCCGTCGACGACTGGACCGTCGAGGACCTGCGGCAGCGCGCCCGCGAGGCGATCGTCGCGTCGGGCGAGCCGCTCGACCCGGAGGTCTTCGCGCGCTTCAGCGCCCGCCTCTCCTACCTGGCCGGCGACTTCGCGGACCCGGCCACCTTCCAGCGCCTTGCAGCCCGGCTGGCCGACGCCCGCAGCCCCGTCTTCTACCTCGAGATCCCCCCGTTCCTGTTCGGCGCCGTCGTGAAGGGCCTGGCGGACGTGGGGCTGACCCGGGGGGCGCGGGTCGTCGTCGAGAAGCCGTTCGGCCACGACCTCGACTCCGCCCGGGCGCTCGCGGCCGAGCTGCACGAGCACCTCGACGAGCGCCAGCTCTACCGGATCGACCACTACCTCGGGAAGCTCGGCCTCGCGGAGATCCTGCGGCTGCGCTTCGCCAACGCGATCCTCGAGCCGGTCTGGCACCGCCACCACGTCGCGAGCGTCCAGATCACGATGGCCGAGAGCTTCGGCGTCGAGGATCGCGGGCACTTCTACGACCCGGTCGGCGCGCTGCGCGACGTCGTGGTCAACCACCTCATGCAGATCGTCGGCGCGGCGGCGATGGAACCGCCGGCGGCACGCGACCCCGGCACGCTCAAGAACGCGTTGTTCGCCGTCTTCCACGCGATGCCGCCGGGCGATCCGGCGCACTACGTCCGCGGCCAGCACGACGGGTACCGCGACATCGACGGGGTCGCGGCGGACTCGACGACCGAGACCTACGCCGCGATGCGCCTGGAGGTCGACACCTGGCGCTGGTCGGGCGTGCCGTTCTTCATCCGCGCCGGCAAGCACCTGCCGGCCACCCAGACCGAGTTGCGGCTGGTCTTCAAGCGACCACCTCGTCTCGGGTTCGACGACCGCAAGGCCCCGGACGCCAACCAGCTCGTCATCAGGCTGGATCCCTCGACCGGGGTGCGGCTGACGCTCGACGCCGAGCGCGGCGAGCCCGCGGGGCCCGAGACGATCAACCTCGACAAGGAGCTCGGCACGGAGGGCGCAGACGTCCCCGCCCCCTACGAGGTGCTGCTGCACGCCGCGATGCGGGGCGACAGCACGCGCTTCAAGCGCCAGGACGGCGTCGAGGAGGCCTGGCGGGTGATGGAGCCGCTGGTCGACGCGCCGCCACCCGTCCAACCCTATGCCAAGGGCACGTGGGGACCGGTCGAGGCGGATCGCCTCATCGCCGGCCACGGGCGCTGGCACGAACCCTGGATGGCCTCATGAGCCACTACGACGTGATCGTGATCGGCAGCGGCGCGGGCGGCGGCACCTTGGTGCGCCACCTCGCGCCATCGGGCAAGCGCGTGCTGCTGCTCGAGCGCGGCGGCTGGCTCGCCCGCGAGCCCGCGAACTGGGATGCGCACGCCGTCTTCGTCGACAACCGGTACGTGTCCGCGGACACGTGGTACGACGACCGCGGCAGGCCGTTCCAGCCGCAGGTGCACTACTTCGTCGGCGGCGCCACGAAGCTCTACGGCGCGGCGCTCTACCGCTTGCGCGCGGAGGACTTCGGCGACCTCCGGCACCACGGCGGGATCTCGCCCGCGTGGCCGATCGGCTACGAGGAGATGGAGCCGTACTACACGCTCGCCGAGCAGCTCTACGAGGTCCACGGCGCGCGCGGCGAGGACCCGACGGAGCCGCCCGCGTCGGCGGACTACCCGTTCCCGGCGGTCAGCCACGAGCCGCGCATCCAGCAGCTCGCCGACGATCTCGCGGCGGCCGGGCTGCACCCCTTCCACGCGCCGTGCGGCGTCCGGCTGAACGAGCGCGACATGCCGCATGGCCACTGCGTCCGCTGCGCCACCTGCGACGGCTTCCCGTGCCTGGTGCACGCCAAGTCCGACGCCGAGGTGCTGTGCGTGCGACCGGCGCTCGAGCGCTCGAACGTGACGATGCTGACCGAGGCCGAGGCGGTGCGGCTGGAGACGGGCCCGGACGGCCGCGCCGTGACGGGGGTCGTGGTCGACCGCGGCGGCGAGCGCGAGACGTTCACCGGCGACATCGTCGTCGTCTCCTGCGGGGCGGCGAACAGCGCGCGGCTGCTGCTCGCGTCGGCGAGCGAGGCGCATCCCGCCGGTCTCGCGAACGGCTCCGACCAGGTCGGCCGCAACTACATGTTCCACAACAGCCAGGCGGTGCTGGCGCTGTCCAAGGAGGAGAACCCGACGGTCTTCCAGAAGACGCTCGGCCTCAACGACTTCTACTTCGGCGCGCCCGACTTCGACCATCCGCTGGGCAACATCCAGATGGTCGGGAAGTCCTCGGCGGACATGTACCGCGGCGAGAAGCCGCTCCAGACGCGGCTCGCGCCGCAGCGCTCGCTCGACGCCGTCGCCCGGCACGCCGTGGACTTCTGGCTCTCCACGGAGGACCTGCCGGACCCGGGCAACCGCGTCACGCTCCGGGACGACGGGTCGATCCAGCTCCGCTACACGCCGTCCAACGAGGTGCCGAAGCAGCGGCTCCTGCACCAGCTGAAGTCGATGCTGGGGCAGCTCGGCATGCACCACGACCACCTGGTGCCGCGCCATGCGTACCTCAAGAACGACATCCCCGTCGCGGGCTGCGCGCATCAGGCCGGCACGTGCCGGTTCGGCGCCGACCCCGCCTCCTCGGTGCTGAACACGGACTGCCGCGCGCACGAGGTCGACAACCTCTACGTCGTCGACACGAGCTTCTTCCCGAGCATCGGCGCGGTGAACCCGGCGCTGACGGCGATGGCGAACGCGCTGCGTGTGGGCGACCACCTCCTGGACCGGATGGGCGCGCCGCGCCCGGAGCGGACGGTGATCCAGCATGTCGCGTGAGAACGGCGGCGAGCGGCGCCATGTGGTCGTCGTCGGCGGCGGCTTCGCCGGTGTGGGCTGCGTCAAGCGGCTCCTGGGCGAGCAGGGCGTCAGCGTCACGCTGGTCGACCGCCACAACTATCACCAGTTCCAGCCGCTGCTCTACCAGGTGGCGACCTCGCAGCTGGCCTCCAGCGACATCGCGTTCTCGCTGCGCAAGCTGTTCCGCAATCACGAGAACGTCGACGTGAAGCTCGGCGAGGTCGTCGAGCTCGACCCGGCGAGCCGCAGCGTCACGCTGGCCGGGGGCGAGCGCTTCGCGGGCGACGCGCTGGTGCTGGCGGCGGGGTCGCGCCCGAACTTCTTCCGCACCCCCGGCGCCGAGGAGCATGCCCTCCCGCTCTACTCGCTCGACGACGCGACCCGGCTGCGCTCTCGGATCCTCGAGGTGTTCGAGGCGGCCGACCGCGATCCGGCGCTCCTCGACCAGGGGGCGCTCACCTTCGTCGTGGTCGGCGGAGGCCCGACCGGGGTCGAGCTGGCCGGCGCGCTCGCCGACCTGATCGCCGAGACGATGACGGCCGAGTACCACCACTTGGCGGTCAGCGCCGCGCAGATCCACCTCGTCGACCTCGGGCACACGCTGCTCGGCCCGTTCTCGGACCGCGCGCACGACTATGCCGCGAAGATCCTCGGCCGCAAGGGCGTCCGGCTGCACCTGGGCGTCGCGGTCACCGAGGTCGGCCCGGGGCACGTCTCGCTCGCCGACGGCTCGACCATCCGCACCCGCTGCGTGGTGTGGGGGGGAGGGATCCAGGCGCCCGCCGTCGCGGCGACGGGTGACCTCCCGCGCGGCCGCGGCGGGCGGATCGAGGTCCAGCCGGACCTCACGGTGGCGGGCGCCCCGGGCGTCTACGCGATCGGCGACGTGGCCAACATCCCGGGTCCCGACGGCTCCGCGCAGCCGCAGCTCGGCTCGGTCGCGCTGCAGAGCGGCGCCTGGGCGGCGGGGAACATCCTGGCCGACGCCGCCGGCAAGCAGCCCAAGCCGTTCCACTACCGCGACAAGGGCATCATGGCGATGATCGGCCGCGGCGCGGCGATCGCCGAGGTGGGAGCGCACCGCCACGAGCTGCACGGCGCGATCGCGTTCTCCGCCTGGCTCGGTGTCCATGCCTCGCTGATGACCGGCGTCCGCAACCGCATCGACGCATTCGTCGACTGGGGCTGGGACTACTTCACCGAGGCGCGCGGCCCGCAGGTGCTCGACCGGCCGGATGCGGCGGCGATCCACTGGGACGAGGACATGACGCCCGAGCGCGAGCCCGCCGTCACGCCGTGACGCAACTGGCCGTGCCATTGGCCTCCACGCTCGAGGCGGCGCGGAGCCAGATGGCGTTCACGCTCGGGTTCCACATCATCCTGGCCTCGCTGGGCGTGGCGCTCCCCGCGCTCATGCTGATCGCCAACCACCGCGGCCTTCGCCGCGACGACGCCGACGCGCTCCTGCTCGCGCGCCGCTGGTCGAAGGTGGTCGCGGTGACGTTCGCGGTCGGTGCCGTGACGGGGACCGTGCTCTCGTTCGAGTTCGGCTTGCTGTGGCCCGAGTTCACCGGCCGCTTCGGTGAGGTCTTCGGCGTGCTGTTCGCGATCGAGGGGATCTTCTTCTTCCTCGAGGCGATCTTCGTCGCCATCTACATCTTCGGCTGGGAGCGGCTGTCCCCGTGGACGCACTTCTGGTCCGGCGTGCCGATCCCGTTCTGCGGGCTCGGCGGCGCCTTCTCGGTGGTGGCCGTCAACTCGTGGATGAACCAGCCGCAGGGCTACACCATGTCCTCGGGCGGCGAGGTGACGGACGTCGACCCGCTGAAGGTGATCTTCAATCCGGCGGTGCCGTACGAGGTGCCGCACATGATCCTCGCGGCGTACCTCGTCACGGGCTTCCTGGTGGCCTCGGTCTACGCCGTCGGCATGCTCCGGGGCCGGCGCGACCGCTACCACCGGCTCGGCCTGCTGGTCCCGCTCACGGTGGCCTGCGCCCTCGCGCCGGTCCAGTTCGCGGTCGGCGACTCCGCGGCGCGGGCGATCGCCAAGGACCAGCCGATCAAGTTCGCCGCAATGGAGTGCGTCCAGACCACCGCGACGCACGTCACGGAGTACATCTACGGCCGCTGCACCTCGGAGGGCGTCAAGGGCGGAGTCGGCATCCCCGGCTTCGACTCGTTCCTCGTCGGCTTCAGCACCGACACGGAGGTGATCGGCCTCGACACGGTCCCGGCCGAGGACCGCCCGCCCGCCAACACGATGCTGCACTGGGCGTTCGACACGATGGTCGGCATCGGCAGCGCGATGATCGCGCTCGGGCTCTGGCTGGGCGTGGTGTGGTGGCGACGGCGCGAGATCCCGCAGACGAAGTGGTTCCTGCGCGCGGTCGCCATCTCGGGCGTGGCGGCGGTCGTCGCGCTCGAGTGCGGCTGGATCGTCACCGAAGTGGGGCGACAGCCGTGGATCGTCTACGAGGTGATGCGCACCGAGGATGCGGTCACGCAGGCGGACGGCGTCTGGGTGACGTTCACGCTCGTGGTCGGCCTGTACGTGGTGCTCGGTGCGGCGCTCGCGATCACCCTGCGGGCGATGGCACGGCGGTGGCGCGCCGCCGCCGAGGACGACTCCGAGGTGCCCTACGGCCCGTCCGGCCCGCCGGCCGAGGTCGCGCGATGAGCAGCGCCGACGCCGTGGCGGGCGTGTTGTGGATCGGCGTGACGGCGTACGCCGTGTTCGGCGGCGCCGACTTCGGCGCGGGCTTCTGGAGCCTCTTCGCCGGGCGCGGCGAGCGCGCCCGCCGCGCGCGCGACCTGATCGGCTGGGCGATCGGGCCGGTCTGGGAGGCCAACCACGTGTGGCTGATCTTCGTGCTCGTCGTTCTCTGGACCGGCTTCTCGACCGCGTTCGCGTCGATCTTCTCGACGCTGTTCATCCCACTCAGCCTGGCGGCGATCGGCATCGTGCTGCGCGGCTCGGGCTTCGCCTTCCACAAGACGGCGCGGCGGCTGGCAGGACGCCGCGTCGCCGAGCGCCTGTTCGGGCTCTCCTCGCTGCTCACGCCGTTCTTCCTGGGCACGGTCCTCGGCGCCATCGCGAGCGGCGAGGTGCCGGTCGGCAACGCCGCCGGCGATCCCGTGAGCAGCTGGACCGGCCCGCTCCCGCTGCTGCTCGGGGCGCTCTCCGTCGCGGTCTCCGCGTACCTCGCGGCGGTGTTCCTCGTCAGCGACGCCCGCCGCGCCGGCGCGGCGGACCTCGAGCGCTACTTCGCGGCCCGCGCGCTCGGCGCCGCCGTCGCGGCGGGGGCGCTCGCGGTCGCCGGCATCGTGGCGCTGCGCGCCGACGCGCGCTTCGTCTATGACGGCCTCACCAGCGCCGGGCTGCCGCTGGTCATCGTCTCCGCCGTGTGCGGCATCGCCGTGCTCGTCCTGCTGCGTCGCGGCGCGCGGCGAGGCGCCCGGGCGCTCGCCGTCGGCGCCGTCGCCGCCGTCGTCTGCGGCTGGGGCGTCGCGCAGCACCCGTACCTGCTCCCGCAGGAGCTCACGATCGACGCCGGCGCCGCGCCCACAGCCACGCTCACGAGCCTGCTGATCGTCTTCGGCGTGGCGGTCGTGCTCGTGATCCCGTCGCTCGCGCTGCTGTACACGCTCGCGCAGCGAGACCTGATCGCCGAGGGCGACGCCCCGGTGACCGACCGAGGTGATCGATGACCGCAGCCCCCGCCCGCGAGGAAGCCTCGACCGCGCCGGCGCGCGCCGGGCTGGTGCTCGGCGCGCTGATCGCGGTCGCGGCCGTCGCGAACCTCGGCCTCGCCGTCGCCAACGTGGCGCTGCCGTCGATCGGCCAGCACTTCGACGCCTCGCAGACCGCGCTGAACCTGATCGCGGTCGGGTACTCGCTCGGGCTCGCGGCCTCGGTGCTCTACCTGGGCGCCGTCGGCGACCGCTACGGGCGCAAGCGCCTGCTCGTCCTCGGCATGGTGCTCACGATCCCCGCCGACTGCCTCGCGGCGTGGGCGCCCTCCGAGGAGGTCCTGATCGGCGCGAGGATCTTCGGCGGGCTCGCGGCGGGCATGGCCTACCCGACGACGCTGGCGCTGATCACGGCGCTGTGGTCGGGGCCGCTGCGGACTGGCGCGATCGCCCTGTGGGCGGCCACCGGCGGGGCGATCAGCTCGCTCGGCCCGCTGTGCTCGGGGCTGCTGCTCGAGCACTACTGGTGGGGCTCGGTCTTCCTGATCACGCTGCCGCTCGCGCTGATCGCCCTGCTGATGGCGCTCAAGCTGGTGCCGGCCCACGTCAACGAGGCGACCGATCCGGTCGACAACCTCGGAGGCGTCCTCTCCGTGGTGCTCGTGGCGGCGCTGATCCTCGCGATCAACTTCGCGCCGGTCCCCGGCGAGACCGCGCTGGTGATCGGCCTGTTCGCGATCGCGGCCGCCGGCCTGGTCGCCTTCTTCGTGCGCCAGCGGCGCGCGCCGAACCCGCTGTACGACCTCGACGCCGCCTCGCGGCCGACGTTCTGGGTCGCCGCCTGCGCGGGCCTGATCGTGTTCGGCTCGCTGATGGGCGCGATGTTCATCGGCCAGCAGTTCCTCCAGAACGTGCTCGGCTACTCGACCGTCGACGCCGGCCTCGCGATCCTTCCCGCCGCCTTGTGCATGGTCGTCGTCGCGCCGCGCTCGGCGAAGCTCGTCGAGCGCAACGGGGCGAGGCAGACGCTGCTGTTCGGCTACGTATTCGTGCTGCTCGGCTTCCTGACGATGCTCCTGCTCTGGAAGGAGGACATCTCGTACTGGAAGGTCGCGCTCGGCTACGCCTTCGTCGGCATCGGCGTCGGCCTCGCCGGCACCCCGGCGTCGCACTCGCTCACCGGCTCGGTGCCCGTCAAGCGGGTCGGGATGGCCTCGGGCACCGCAGACCTGCAGCGCGATCTGGGCGGCGCGATCATGCAGTCGATCTTCGGCGCGCTGCTGACCGCCGGCTACGCCAGCGCCGCGGGCGCCGCCGTCGCCGCGTCGGGCAAGGACGTCGACGACACCGTCCAGACCGAGCTGACGAAGTCGTTCTCCAGCGCGGTCGACACGGCACAGGGCTATCCCGAGTCGGTCCAGGACACGATCGTCGCGGCCGCCAAGACGGCGTTCCTGCAGGGTGACCAGTGGGCCTATCTCGCCGGGATCGTCGCCGTGCTGCTGGGCGCGGCGCTCGTCTTCTTCAAGTTCCCGAGGGCCGCGGAGGAGAAGCGGCTGCTCGCCGCCTACCACGCCGAGGACACCGGCGCCGCCCCGTGAGCGGGCTCGTTCTCGCCGCCGCCGTCCAGGTCGAGCCCGAGGACTTCCTCGCGGTCGTGGGCGTGGCGGCCGTCGCGGGCACGGTCGCCGCGGTCGTGACCGGACGCGGGCTGCTGCTGCCGGCGGTCGTGGTCGAGCTGCTGCTGGGCGTGCTGATCGGGCCGCAGATGCTGGGCCTGGACGTCTCGGAGTTCATCCAGTTCTTCGCCAACCTCGGCCTCGGGATGCTGTTCTTCTTCGCCGGCTACGAGATCGACTTGCGGCGGATCTCCGGCACGCCGCTGCGCCTGGGGACGATCGGCTGGCTGCTCTCGCTCGTCCTGGCGTACGCGATCGGGGGCGTCCTCGCGGCCGCCGGGGTGGTGGTCTCGCTGCTCTACACCGGCTCGGCGATCGCGACGACCGCGATCGGGACGCTGATCCCGATCCTGTCGGACAGCGGCGAGCTGAAGACCCGCTTCGGCACGCTGCTGCTCGGTGCGGGGGCGGTGGGGGAGTTCGGCCCGATCCTGCTGATCACGCTGGTCCTGTCCACGGGCAGCGCGCTCCACCATGCAGCGATCCTGATCGCGTTCGTGGCGCTCGCGGTCGGGGTCGCGGTGGTCGCGGTGCGTTCCTCGGGCCGCGCCATCCCGCTGTTCGAGCGCACGCTCGAGAAGAGCTCGCAGCTCGCCGTGCGCTGGATCGTCGTGCTTGTGTTCGCGCTGGCGCTGCTCGCGTCCGAGCTCGGCCTCGACCTACTGCTCGGCGGGTTCGCCGCGGGGCTGATCACGCGGCAAGTGCTCAAGACGCGCGAGGTCCCGGCGTTCGACTCGAAGCTGTCCGCGGTCGCCTTCGGCGTGTTCATCCCGTTCTTCTTCGTCGTCAGCGGGATGCAGCTCGACATCGACGCGCTGTTCGCCAGCGCGTCGGGCGTGGTGAAGCTGTTCGTGTTCTTCGGGCTGTTCCTCGTCGTGCGCGGCGTGCCGGCGCTCGTGCTCTACCGGCAGCTCCTCGACCGCCGCGACCGCGTCGCGCTCGCCCTGTTCTCGTCCACGCAGCTGCCGCTGGTGATCGCGATCACGACGCTCGCGCAGGACGGCGGGCACATGCGGTCCTCGACCGCGGCGTCGCTGATCGGGGCGGCCGTGCTCTCGACGCTCGTCTATCCGATCGTCGGCCTGCGGCTCCGGGCGGAGCCGCCGGTGGCGGCCGAGCCGCCCGGCATGCCCAGCCGGGCGGGGGCGGCGTGAGGCACGGCCCGGCTCCGCGCCGGTTCCTGCGCGCCCGCCTGCGGCTCGCCTCGGCGATGTGGCTGCCGGTGCTCGCAGGGAACTGCGCCGCGATCGTGCTGGCCCTCGCTCTGCCCGCGCTGGACGAGCGCGTGGGAGACGCGGGGATCCGGATCGCCCCCGGGGCCGCGGAGCAGATCTTCGGCGCCCTCGCGGCCGGCATGATCACGTTCACCGGCATCATCTTCTCGGCGGTCTTCGTCGCGGCGCAGATCCAGACGTCCTCCTACTCGCCCAGGCTCGCGGCACGCCTGCGCCGCGATCCCGTCGTGATCGCGGGGCTGGCCCTGCCGACCGCGACCGCGACCTACGCGCTGTTCGCGATCGCCGCGGTCGCCGCCCGGAGCGACCAGGCCGGGCACGCATTCGACCCCACGCTGACGGTGCTCTTCGGACTCGTCCTGCTCGTCGTCACCCTGGGGGCGTTCGTCGCGCTCGTGCAGCGGGCGTTCGAGCTCACGCAGATCGGCGGGATCTTCCGCGGGCTGATGCGCAAGGCGGGGGCGGTGATCGACGACGTCCACCCGCTCGGCGCCGCGGACGCCGGCCAGGCGCAGGGCCTGGCCTC
>DATFQI010000390.1:0-5993 GCA_035264365.1 Solirubrobacteraceae bacterium | reverse complement strand
GCCAGCGTGCGGCGGCCGGCGAGCAGATCGAGCAGCTCGGCGCCCACCAGCTCTCGGCGCCACCCGCGCAGCGTGCGCACGTCGGGCTCGGGAGCGCCGCGGCGGACGGAGACGACGATCGGCGCGAGGTCGGCGCGGGCGGCGATCAGCTCGTAGGCGAGGCCGGCCTCCTGCGCGCGGCTGCGCACGAGCGACTCGGCGAGCGCGATCACCGGGCCGTCGACGGACTCCGTCTGCATCCGGTCGCTCTCGTCCAGGTGCACCGGCTCTGCCTGCTGGCCGCGCGCGATCGCCTCGATCACGGCGTTGCCGCGGCGGCGCACCACGTCGGGGTTGACGCCGCGGATCTGGGCGAGCTCGCGGCGGCCGCCGGGCTGGCGCTTGGCGAGCTCGACGACGGTCGGGTCGCGCAGGACCGAGCCGACCGGGCGGTCCTCCTCGGCGGCGGTGCGCTCGCGCCAGGCGGCGAGCTCGCGGGCCACGGCGCGGTCGCGCGCGTCGAGCCCGTTGACGCGCGGCAGCCGCCGCCAGACCTCCTCGGGATCGCGCTCGTCCGTGGCCTCGGCGATCGCCCGGCACTCCTCGCGCGCCCACTCCAGCCGGCCGCGGGCCTCCAGGCGGGCGGCGATCTCGTCGCGCAGCGCGAGCAGGTGCTCGACGTCGCCGCGCGCGTAGCGCAGCTGCTCGTCGGTCAGCGGGCGCGCGTCCCAGCGCGTGAAGCTCGCCGTCTTGGGCAGCCGCACCTTGAGCACGTCGTGCAGCAGGCCGTTGTAGCCCGCCTGCGCGGAGAAGCCGGCGAAGCCCGCGGCGATCTGCGTGTCGAAGACGTTGGTGAAGTCCGTCTGCCACTCGCGCCGCAGGATCGCGACGTCCTGCCGGCCGGCGTGGACGATGATCTCCACATCCGTGTCGGCGAGCACGCCCGCCAGCGGCCCGGGGTCGAAGCCCTCCAGCGGATCGAGCACCGCGATCTCGCCGCCCGCCGCGATCTGCACCAGGCACAGCAGCGGGCGGTAGCGCCCTTCCGGCATGAACTCGGTGTCGAGCCCGAGCCGGCCGTCCGCGCGGGCCAGCTCGGCCAGGCGTGCGGGATCACTTGTTGCCAAGTGCCTTCTCCCACCGCTGCGCCTCCCACGAGGCGGTCATGCCGACCGACTCGTAGAGGCGCGCGGCCCCTCGGTTGGCGCCGTGCACGGACAACTCCACGCGGCGCAGGCCGTCGGCGCGGAACGCCTCGAACAGCGCCAGCAGCAGCGTTCGCCCGTGGCCGTGCCCGCGCGCCCGCGGCGCCACGCCGAACTGAGCGACGTAGCCCAGCCCGCCGTCCCAGCGCTCGCCGAGCGCGGCGCCGGTCACGCCGTCGCCGTCCTCGAGCACGAGCCACAGCGCCGGGTCCCAGCGCTTCTTGTCGATCCGCTGCCGGCGCCAGACCTCCAGCGGCTCGGCGATGAACCCCTCGACCTCCGACAGGCACTCCTGCATGAGCGCGTGGACCGCGATCTCGTCGTGGTCGCGATCGAACGTGCGCGTGGCGCCGTCGGCGTGCCGCGGCGCGTCCTCGAGCTCGACCCGCATGCGCAGGTAGTGCTGCACGGGCCAGTACCCCGCGTCGAGCAGCAGCGGAGCGGCGGCCTCGTTGCCCATCGGGATGAACTGCCGCAGGACCGCGGTCCCGCGCTCGAGCGCCCGCTCCTCCGCGTGCTCGCGCAGCGCCGTGCCGAGCCCGCGCCCGCACGCGTCCGGGTGGACGTAGATCAGCGCGTCGTCGCCGAGCAGCAGGGAGGAGGCGACGATCTCGCCGCCGTGCTCCACCACGCGGGCGTCGTGCGCGAGCTCCAGCCCGGGCGTCGCCCAGTCCGCGTGCAGGTCCTCGAGCGTGAAGTCGGGGTAGCCGAAGTCCGCGACGTCGCGGGCCAGCAGCACCCTGAGCACGGCCTCGTCGTCGGCCTGCCGCGGGGGACGGAGGGTGTGATCGCTGGGAAGCGTCGCGCTACCGGATGAGCACCGGCGTGCCGACCGGCACGCGCGGATAGAGGTCGATCACGTCGGGCACCGTCATGCGGATGCAGCCGTGCGAGGCGCGCGAGCCGATCGAGCCCGGCTCGCCCGTCCCGTGGATGCCGACGCCGTTGACGATGCCCATCCAGCGCGCCTTCAGCGGGTTCTCGGCGGAGCCGCCGGCCACCGTCTCGTTGCGGTAGGCGCCGGCCCACGGGCTGTTGGGCGCCGTCCACGGCGGGTTGACCGCCTTGTTCGCGATCGAGAAGAGGCCGCGCGGCGTCGGGTACGCCGGCTGCCCGACGGCGACGCCGTAGGACTTGACGAACTTCAGCCGCTTGAACAGGCGCAGCCGGAACGAGCCTTGCGAGATCGTGACGACGGTGCCGTAGCGGCGGGCGAGGTCCTTGGTCTGCACCTTCGCCTTCACGACCGCCCGCTTGGGCCGGATCTGGCGCGCGGCGCGCGGGTCCGTGAGCGCCGACGCGAGCGCCTTCGCGAGCCCCTTGTCGTCCATGTCGCGGCCGCTCTTGGACGGGCGCTTGAGCATGTGCTGGAGCGTGATCCGCACGGTCGCGTCGCGCGGGGCGACGCGGGCGGAGCGGTCCACGCGCGCGACGAATGCGGCGAGCTTCTTCTTGTCGTAGGTCGTGTAGGGCAGCACGTCGACGGGTGCGGGCGCGGCGGTGTTGTTGCCCGCGATGTACGCGCGGCGGGCCGACTTGGCCGGGTCGAACGCGAACTCGACCTTCTTCGTCTTGAGGCTGTAGGCGCGGCCGCCCACCAGCACGGACACGTTGCGCGTGACGATCTGGTGGCGGAAGGCGCGGTCGATCGTGCCGGCCGCCTGCGAGAGCGTCTGGTTGCCGACGTCGACGCCGGCGACCGTCACGCCCGGCCGGATCACGGGCTCCGGCTGCTGGGCGCCCGCGGCGGGCGCGAGCAGGATCGTGAAGAGGAAGGAGAGGGCGAGAGACCGGCGCATCCGCAGCAGAGTAGCCGTCAGCGGTCGAGGTCCTTGTCCAGCAAGCTCCATGTCATCGCGCGCGCCAGCATCAAGCGCTCGCCGAGGCGGCGCGCGAGCCGACCGGCGGCGCGGCCACCGGGGCGTGCGCGAAGTCCGCCGGGCGGATCAGCAGCGCGCTCAGCGCCGCGCCCGCCAGCGCGAGCAGGCCGGCGAGCAGCAGCAGGTGGTTGAGGCCCGCGATGAACGCCTGCTCGCCGAGCCGCGCCAGCTGCGGGTTCCCGCTGCGGCGCGCTCCCCCGAAGGCGATGAAGTCGGCGACCTGCCCGCTGCGCTGCTGGGCGCCCTGCAGGCCCGCCCTCGCGGCGCCCTTGAGGAACTCGTTGCGGACGACGTGCTGGAAGATCGCGCCCCAGGCCGCGATCCCGGTCGCGATCCCGACCTGGCGGAACGTGGAGTTGATGCCGGACGCCATGCCGGTGCGGCGCGGGTCGACGACCCCGACCGCGGCCGTCGCGAGCGCCGGGTTGACCATCCCGATGCCGCCGCCCGCGATCATGAAGCCGGCCAGCAGGGCCGTCCACTCGTCGCCGGGCTCCAGGCCGCCCATCAGCAGCAGCCCGGCGCCGACCAGCGCGAGCCCGCCGCCGATGAACCAGCGTAGGCCGACGCGCTCGGCGAACTTGCCCGAGACCGGGGCGATCAGGAACGAGAGCAGCGTCACGGGCATGAAGCGGATGCCGGACTCGAGCGCGCTGTAGCCGAGGATGTTCTGGATGTAGAGCGTGAGGTACAGGAACATCGCGAACATCGCCGCCGAGAGCACGAAGGCGGCCAGCGAGGCGCCGTTGAAGGACGCCACGCGGAACAGGCTCAGGTCGAGCATCGCGTCGTGGCGGCGGCGCATCTCCACCACGACGAAGGCGATCATCAGCACGGCGGCGCCGGCCAGCGAGGCGACGATCGGCGCGCTGGACCAGCCCTCGGCGTTGCCGCGGATGAGCCCGAAGATGAGCAGGAACAGCGCGCCGGAGAACAGCACCGTGCCGGGCCAGTCGAGCGGGCTCGCGTGCGGGTTCTTGGACTCCTCCACGCGCGCGAGCGTGAGCGCGACGGCGGCGATCCCGATCGGGACGTTGACGAAGAAGATCGCCTCCCAGCCGATCGCCTCCGTCAGCACGCCGCCGGCGAGCGGCCCGACGGCGACCGCCGCGCCGGTCGTGGCGCCCCAGAGGCCGAAGGCGGTCCCGCGGTCGCGGCCGCTGTAGGCGGAGGCGAGCAGCGCGAGCGACGTCGCGAACATGAAGGCGCCGCCGATCCCTTGCAGGGCGCGCGCCAGGTTGAGCGTCAGCGGCGAGGTCGCGAGGCCGCACAGGATCGAGGCGGCCGTGAAGGCGACGAGGCCGATCAGGAACACGCGCCGGCGCCCGATGCGGTCGGCGAGCGAGCCGCCGGTCAGCAGCAGCGCGGCGAGCGTGAGCGCGTAGGCGTCGATCACCCACTGCAGGTCGGCGAGGTCGGCGCCGAGGTCGCGCTCGATCGAGGGCAGCGCGACGTTCACGATCGTGATGTCGAGCAGCAGCATGAACGTCGCCGTGCAGACGGCGACCAGGGTCCACCACTTCCGGTCCATCGTGCAGACAGTACGACGCCGAGCCGTGGGTAGCCTGAGTCCGGTGACGGAGACCACAGAGCCGCGGGCCGCGGTCCCCGAGGGCCTGTGGGCGAAGCTGCGCGCGGATCCCGTGCGCGCGCCCGAGCACATCGCGCTCGCGGCCTCCGAGAAGCACGGGCCCGCGGCCGACGCGTGGGCGGCCGAGAAGCGGCGCCGGTTCCGGCACGAGGGGCGCGAGCTGGCGGAGATGGCCAAGCGCCGGCACGCGACGCTGGCGCGCTTGGAGGGCGCCGTGACCGGCGTCGGCGGCATCGTGACGCTGCTCCCCGACATGGTCGGGCTGATCTGGATCCAGTCGCGGCTCGTGTTCTTCATCGCGGCCGCGTACGGCTTCGACCCGCGCGATCCGATGCGCCCGGCCGAGCTGCTCGTCCTGACCGAGCTCTACCCCGACGTACAGACCGCGCGAGCGGCGCTCGACGGCGTCGGAAAGACGATCGCCGAGTCCTACATCGGCTCGAAGCTTGAGCGCGAGGAGGTGCTCGCCGTGCGGCTCGCGAGGATGCTCGGCCGCCGCGGCATCCGCCGGCTCGCGGGGCGGTTCATCCCGCTGGCGGCGATCGTCTTCAACGCCGTCTCCAACGAGCGCACCACGCGGCAGCTCGCGGACCGCGCGATCCGCTTCTACGGCGGCTGACGTCCGGAGGCGGCTCTAGCGTTTCCGCCCATGCTGGTGCGGGAGTTCGTCGAGGGGCTGGACATCGACCAGGTGCTCCTGGTCCGCGACCGGTCGCGCGGCGCGCTCAAGCTCGGGGACCGGACGGGCTGCATGCGCGCCCGGGTCCCGTCCGAGCTCGCCGGCTGCTGCGTCCCGGGTACCCCCGTGCGCGTCACCGCGCGCGTGCGCGGCGACGAGCTGGAGGTGCACTCGGTGCGCGTCGCGGGCGAGGACGAGTACGACCTCGCCGAGCTGCTCGACGGCCCGCCGCGGTCGGCGACCGGCATGGAGGCCGACCTGCGCGAGCTGCTGGCCACGATCCAGGACCCGCACCTGCGGGCGCTGCTGGACCAGGTGTTCGGGCCGTCCTCGCCGACCTGGAAGCAGTTCCGCGACGCGCCGGCCGCGAAGCGCTACCACCAGGCCTACCGGCACGGCCTGCTCGAGCATTCGCTGACCGTCGCGCAGGCGGTCTCGGCGATCTCGGCGACGTTCCCGGGGATCGACCGCGACGTCGCCGTGACCGGCGCGCTGCTGCACGACATCGGCAAGCTCGAGGCCTACACGGCCGACCCGCGCGCGATCGACATGACGGACCTCGGCAAGCTGCAGGGCGAGATCCCGCTCGGCTACTACCGGATCCGCCGCCTGATCGAGGACCTGCCGGGCTTCCCCGAGCAGCTCGCCGCCGCGGTCCT
>DATFQI010000389.1:0-8244 GCA_035264365.1 Solirubrobacteraceae bacterium | reverse complement strand
GAGTGGGCGATGACGATGATGCTCGTGGCCCGCGCGCTGGAGCGGATCGGCGACAACGCCGTCGACGTCGGCGAGCAGGTCGCATTCGTGGTCACGGGGCTGTTCCGGGAGTTCTCGGACGCCTCGCACGTGTGACCACGGATGTGACGATCCTGTTACCGGGAGCCGGGATCGGGGCGTCGACGTCGTGTCGCCTCACTATCCTCCGGCCTTAGATGAGCCCGACGCCGTCACCGGCCCGGATCGCCGTCCTCGACAGCGACTCCGGCTTCGTGCAGGTCCTCACAAAGCGGCTCGAGGCGGCGGACTGGCAGTACCGCGTGCTCGCCTCGCCGGTCCCGCTCGACGTCCTGATCTCGATGCGCCTGAACGCCCTGGTCGTCGACCCGGCCGTGCTCGGCCCGGCGGCCTGGAGCTACCTCGAGAAGCTCTGCGCCCGGCTCCCGCAGCTCGGCGTGGTGGTCTGCACCGGCCAGTCGACCGTCGCCCAGCGCGTGCGCGGGCTGCGGCTCGGCGCCGACGACTGGGTCACCAAGCCCTGCCATCCGGAAGAGGTCATCGCCCGCGCGGAGGCCGTCATCCGGCGCCGCCGGCGCGCCGAGGCGCGCGCGGACGCCGAGCCGGTCGTGGCCGGCGAGCTGGAGATCCGGCGCGACCAGTTCCAGGCCTTCGCCGCCGGCCGCAACGCGGACCTCACGCGCCGCGAGTTCGAGCTGATCGGGCTGCTGAGCGACCTCGGCGGCCAGGTGATCCCGCGCGAGGAGATCTACGAGCGCGTGTGGGGCTACGCGATGGTCCACGGGGACCGCTCGGTCGACGTGTTCGTGCGCAAGCTGCGCCAGAAGCTGGAGAAGGTGTCGCCGGACTGGCGCTACATCCACACGCACTTCGGGATCGGCTACCGGTTCGACCCGGAGCACGTGGACGGCTCCTCCGGGGTCGTCGTCGCGCCCGCCGCCGCTGTGGCCGGCGAGCCCGCGGACGCCGCGGTGCGCGAGCCGCTCCACGCCTAGCGCTCCCGGGCTATCCTCGGCGTTGTGGGTCCCGACAGCCGCAAGCACCTGCGCAACATCGCGATCATCGTGCTGCTCGCGGTGGTCGTCTGGCAGGTGCCGGGCGGCGACCGCGCCGGCTCCACGATCGCCAACGTCATCTCGATCATCTTCGTCGGCGGCCTGCTGTTCTTCGGCTACCGGCTCTACATGGAGAACCGGCAGACGATCTTCGGGCTCGAGGAGCGCCAGCGCGGCGTCCTCTACGCGGGCGCGGCGCTGATCGCGATCACGCTCGTCGCCACGCGGCGGCTCTGGGAGGCCGGCGGCGTCGGCGCGATCGTGTGGCTGATGATGCTCGGCGCCGGCGTCTACGCCGTCGTGGGCGTCTGGCGCGCGTACCGCGAGTACTGACCGCCCGCTCGCCCCGCCCGCCGGCGCCGCCCCGTGCGGCCCGCGCGCCCCGCGCCGCCCCATGCGGCCCGCCGCGCCCCGCGCAGCCCGCGCGGCCCGCGCGGCCGGGCGCCCGTAGCTGGCCCGCCCGCGCGGCTGGCCGGCCGGCCGGGGCGACCGGTTGCTGATTCGTGACGGTTTCGTGACGATCGCGTCTGGTTCCGTTCCGGTACCGGCGCGATGGTGCCGCCATGGGCTCGGAGGACGGACAGGCGGCGGTGGAGCTGGCGGCGCTGCTGCCGTGGCTGGCCGCGGTGCTGCTGGTCGCGTGGCAGCTCGTGCTGGCCGGCGACGCGCGCTCGTCGGCCGCCGTAGCCGCACGGGCCGCGGCGCGCGCGGTCGCCGTCGGTGCCGACCCCACCACCGCGGCCCGCGAGCGACTCCCTGAGCGCCTGCGCCGCGGCCTGCGGGTCCGCGCCGGCGAAGGCGGCGCCGTCTCGGTGTCCGTTCGCGTCCCCGCGCTCGCGGCACCTCTGGACCTCGGCCGCGTGCGCGCCGAGGCCTCGCTGGGAGCGGCACGATGACGGGCGAGCACGGCCAGGCCACCGTCGAGCTCGCGGCACTGCTGCCGCTGGTGGCCGTGATCGCACTGGCCGCCTACGCGCTGCTCGCCGGCCTCGCGGCGGGCGAGCAGGCCGGCGTCGCCGCCGAGGCGGGCGCGATCGCGCTGCTCCAGGACCGCGACGCCACAGCCGCGGCCCGAGACGCCCTCCCGGGCAGCACCCGCAGCTCCGCGACGGTCCACGTCAACGGCCGCGGGGTCACGGTCGCGGTCCGCCCTCGGGTCCCACTCGTCGCCCGCCTGCTGGCTACTCGCGTCAGCGCGCACGCCGGCCCGGAGCCAACTCCATGACCCTCCGCGCCCGCGCCCGCCTGGAGCCTGCTCCGTGCCTCCGCGCCCGCCCCGGGCTGGAGCCGCCCCGATGACCCTCCGCGCCCGCGCGCTCGAGTACTTCGTCGAGCCTCGTCCGTCGCCGCCCCGCGAGGCGGCTCCCGTCGAGCCGCCCCGCGCGGGGTTCCTGGCTCCGGTCGCGGCTCCCCGCGGGGAGGGTGGGGTACGGCCGGCGACACGGCTCCCGCTCCGCGCCGCCGTGCTCGGCTCGGCCGCGGAGGCGGTGCCGCTCGGTGCGCTGCTCGCGAACGCGCTGCGCTCCTGCGCCGGCACACCCGCCGCGGCGCTCGGCGTCTGGGCTCCAGGCGCGCGCTCGCCGGTCCGGGGCGGGCCTGCGACGTTCGCGGCGTCGCGGCTCGCGGCGCGGCTGACCGGGCGCGCTCTTCCCGCCGTGGCCCGCGGGCGGCTCGGGTGGATGGCGCTCGACCCGCACCCCGTAGCGGCGGCCGTCGCCGCGCGGCGCGCCTCCGGCGCGCTCGAGGTGCCGCTCGTCGTCGTGCTCGCGGGCCCCCGCTGCCACGTAGTGGAGGGGCTGCTCGCGGAGCAGGACCTCGTCGTGTTCGCGTGCGCCGAGCCGGAAGGTCCGCTCGCGCGCCTCGCGATCGCCGGCTGCGCGGGGGCGGCGCTCGCGTGTGCGGCGCCGCCGCCAGGACCGTCGCGGTGGCTCGCCCGCACGGGCACCGCCGGCACGCGCGGGCTCCAGCCTGCCCTGCAGTCGCTCGTGCGCGAGCTCTTGGCCGTGCCGGCACCCGAGCCGATCGAGGTCGCCTGGTGAGCGCGCCGCGGCGACCTGCCCGCCGCGGGCCGGCCCGCCGGACCCGTGGCCTGCTCTGGGGTGCCGGTCTGGGGCCGGCCGCCAGGATCCGCTCGCGTGGCTGTCGAGGACAGGCGTCGGTCCTGCTCGTGGGCGGGCTCGCCGGCGTGCTGATCGGGGCGCTCGTGCTCGGGATGGTGGCGCGAGGACTCGCGCACGAGGGAGCGGCCCAGCGTGCCGCGGATCTCTCGGCGCTGGCCGGGGCGCGGGCCATGCGGGAGGCGTATCCGCGGCTGTTCGAGCCGGCGAGCGTCGACGGGCGCCCGAACCCGCTGCACCTCGACCGCGCGAAGTACCTCGAGCTCGGCCGCGCCGCCGCTCGTGCGACCGCGGAGCGCAACGGCGCGGTGCTCGGCGAGATCGCGTTCCCGGACCACGCGTCGTTCGCGCCCGTGCGGATCCGGGTGGTCGTTCGCGGGCGGGTCGTCGTCGAGCGCGGCGGCGCTCGGCGCTCGGTCGGTGCCCACGCGAGGGCCACGGCCGAGCTGGCGCCGCTCGGTCCGGGCGGGCTGCCTGCCGGCGGCGGCTACGACGGGCCGCTGGAGCAGCGCCAGGGCAAGCCGATGCGACCCGACGTCGCGCAGGCGTTCGACCGGATGGAGCGCGCCGCACGCGCCGACGGCGTGACGCTGCTGATCACCAGCGCGTACCGGTCCGACGCCGAGCAGGCCGTGCTCTGGCGCCGCCACCCCGACCCACGCTGGGTCGCCAGGCCCGGCGAGTCGCTGCACCGCTACGGGACGGAGCTCGACCTCGGGCCGCCGGCGGCGTACGCGTGGCTCGCCGCTCACGCGGACGAGTTCCACTTCCTCAAGCGCTACCCGCACGAGCCATGGCACTTCGGCTACGTGTTGAACGCCCGCTCCACGCCACGCGCAACGGACGGTGGAGCGGCTGGCAGTGGCGCGGCGGGCCCCGGCGACGGCCGTGCTGCCCGCGCGCTGCCAAGCTTCGTGCCGGCGGAGTTCGCGCCGGCGCTCGCCCGTGCGGCGCAGCGCTGGAACGTCTCGGCGGCACTGCTCGCCGCGCAGCTGTACGCGGAGAGCAACTTCAACCCGTTCGCGACCTCCCCGATGGGCGCGCAGGGGATCGCGCAGTTCATGCCGGAGACGGCCCGAGCGATGGGCCTCGCCGACCCATTCGACGCCGAGCAGGCGATCGACGCGCAGGCGCGGCTGATGCGCGACCTGCTGCGCCGGTTCGCCGCGGTGCCGCTCGCGCTCGCGGCGTACAACGCGGGCCCCGGGCCGGTCGAGGCGTGCGGCTGCGTGCCGCCGTATCCCGAGACCCGCGGCTACGTCGCCCGGATCCTCGGGCTGCTCGGCGGGATGGGCGAGCTGAGCGCGGGAACGGTGGTGGTGCGGCTCGTGGAGTGACCCGGAGCGTGCCTATCGTGTGCGGCGGCATGAGCGACCCCGTCATGATCACGTATCTGGAGCTGCCCGCCGGCGCTCCGCTGCTCGCGCCGTCGCGGCCCGCGCCGGCCGGATTCGCGACCCGCGAGGTGCGCGATCCGGCCGTGAACCGCGACATGTACCGGCGCGTCGGAGCCGACTACCAGTGGGTCGACCGGCTGCCGTGGAGCGAGGAGCGCTGGGCCGAGTACGCCGCGCGCGTCGAGACCCACCTCGTGGAGCTCGGCGGCCGGCCGGCCGGCTACTACGAGATCGAGCTGGACGCGCCCGACTCGGCGAAGATCGCGCTGTTCGGGCTGCTGGAGGAGTTCCAGGGGATCGGGCTCGGCGGCCACGCGCTCACGGCCGCGCTCGCCCGCGGTCGCGAGCTGCGCCCGCGCGTGTGGCTGACGACCTGCACGCTCGACGGCCCGCACGCGCTGCCGAACTACCGCGCCCGCGGCATGCGCACGTTCCACACCGCGACGGTGCCCGCCCCCGCGTAGGGGCGATGCCGCGACGGCGCCCGCGCCTGTAGGCGCGGCGCCGCGCTCGCCGCCCGCGCCGCGGCCCGCGGTGCCGTGCCGCCCCGCGACGCCGCCGCGCCCCGGCAGCGGCGGGGTCGTTACCACTCGGTGAAGGCCCGGCACGAGCCCGGCCGTGACGTGGTGAAGTCGGACGCGTGCAAGAAGAAACGATCACCAGGGGCGCGACCGTCGTGCCCAGCGGCGTCCTCGACGTCGCCAAGGAGGCGGCGCTCGCCGCGGGCTCCGAGCTGACCGCGCGCTACGGCCTGCCCCCGCAGGGCCTCGGCGCCAAGCAGGGACCCGCTGACCTCGTCTCCGACGCCGACCGCGCCGCGGAGACCGCGATCGCCGCCGTGCTCGCCCGCCGCCGGCCGGACGACGCCGTCCTCGCCGAGGAGGGCACCGCGACCCGCGACGGGACCACCGGCCTGCGCTGGGTCGTCGACCCGCTCGACGGCACCGTCAACTACCTGTCCGGCATCCCGCTGTGGTGCGTGAGCATCGCCTGCGAGGACGCCGCGGGCACCCTCGCTGGCGTCGTCCACGACCCGCTGCGAGGGCACACGTTCGCGGCCATGCGCGGCGGCCCGACGCACATCGACGCGCCCGTCATCCGCAGCCGCGAGCCGGGCGAGCTCGCCGCCGCCACCATCGCCGGCGGGATCGCCTGCGCCACGGAGGAGGAGGCCAAGCGGGCGGCCAAGCTCGACAAGCGGCTGTTCAGCCGGATCGGCTCGCGACGTGCGCTCGGCAGCGCCGCGCTCGAGCTCGCCTGGGCGGCCGCCGGGAGGATCGACGTCGTCTACCACGAGCAGCGCATCCACCCGTGGGACGTCGACGCCGGCCTGTTCATCTGCCAGCGCGCCGGGCTGCGCGTGCACCGGCTCGATCCGCTCGAGCCCGAGCTCGCGCCGCGCTACCTGGCGGCGCCGCCGGACCTCGCCGCCGAGGTGCTCGAGCTCGTAGGACCGAGCGCGAAGCAGCGACGCCGCGCCGCGGAGCGCGCGCCGCTCAGCGCCGAGCGGGTCGCCGAGGCGCTCCGCCGCTCCCGCTCCGGCCGTTGAGTCCGCACGAACCCGGCCTCAGGCCGGGGAACTGCGGACTCGGCCCGTGGAGAGCGCGGAGCGCACCGCCTCGACCGCCTGCGCGGCGTCGTCCGCGTCGACGTCGAGGTGCGTGACCGCGCGCACCGTCGTCGGGCCGAGCGCGCCCATCTTCACGCCCGCGTCGGCCAGCGCCGCCACCAGCGCCGGCGCGTCGGCGACCTCGAAGACGACGATGTTGGTCGTGACGTGCGCAGGATCGAGCGTCACGCCCGGCACCGAAGCCAGCTCGCGCGCCAAGGAGGCCGCCAGCGCGTGGTCGTCGGCCAGCCGGTCCACGTGGTGGTCGAGCGCGTACAGGGCGCCGGCGGCGACGATCCCCGCCTGGCGCATCGCGCCGCCCCACATCTGCTTGTAGCGCCACGCCTCGTCGATCAGCGCGCGCGAGCCGGCCAGGCAAGCGCCGACCGGCGCCCCGAGGCCCTTCGAGAAGTCCACCCACGCCGTGTCGAAGCCGGACGCCCACGAGGCGGCGGAGATCCCGCTCGCGACGACCGCGTTCATGAGCCGCGCGCCGTCCATGTGCAACCGCAGCCCGGCGCCCCGGGCCACCTCCACCACCTGCGAGAGCTGCTCGCGCGGCCACACGTGCCCACCGGACAGGTTCGTCGTCTGCTCGACCGACACGAGTCGCGAGCGCGGCAGATAGCGGTCCGCCGGCCGCAGCGCATCCCGCAGCGCATCGGCCGTGAACATCCCGCGCTCGCCGTCCAGCGGGCACAGCACGGCGCCCGACAAGGCAGCCGGCCCACCCGCCTCGGCGACGATCGGGTGCGAGCGGCGGTGGAGATAGGCCTCGTCGCCGCCCGTGCCGATGTGCAGCCGGAAAGCGATCGCGTTGCACATCGTCCCGCTGGGCAGGAACACGGCCGCCTCGAACCCGAGCAGCGCGGCCACGCGCGAGCACAGCTCGTTGACCGTCGGGTCCGCGAACGACTGCTCGTCGCCGACCTCGGCGGAGGCCATCGCCTCGCGCATGGCGGCCGTCGGCCGCGTCTGGGTGTCGGAGTAGAGGTTGATCACCGCGCCACCGCCGGCACGAGCTTGCGGCCGACCAGCTCCACCGTCTCGAGGTCGGTGTGCAGCAGGTGCTGGAGCATCACGCGCGCCACGCCCGCGTCGCGCAGCGCCGAAAGTCGCTCGCCCACCTCGTCCAGCGTGCCGACGATCCACGCATCCGGCGGCGAGGCGAGCCACCCATCCACGTCGCGGTCGGGCTCGCCCATCGCGAACGCGAGCGCGGCCGCCTTCTCGCGCAGCTCCTCGCGGTCGAGCCCGGTCAGGAAGCCGGTCATCAGCGAGAACGGGATCGGCTCCCGCCCGGCCTCCGCGCAGGCGGCGTCGACCGCCGCCTTGCGCGTGCGCACCTCCTCCAGGGACGCGAACGGCGTGTTGTACTCGTCCGCCCACCGCGCCGCCAGCGCAGCGCTGCGCGGCCGCGCGCCGCCGCCCATGATCAGCGGAGGATGCGGCGCCTGGCATGGCCGTGGCTGCGCGTCGAGCGCCTCCAGCTCGTAGAAGCGCCCGGCGAAAGAGAACGACGGCTCCGTCCACGAGCCGTGCACGATCTCGAGCTGCTCGGCGAGCCGGTCCATCCGCTCACGCACGGGCGGGAACGGGAAGCCGAACGCGCGGTGCTCGCGCTCGTGCCAGCCGGCGCCGAGCCCCAGCTCGACACGCCCGCCGGACACGTGGTCGGCGGTCGCGACGACCTTCGCGAGCTCGGACGGATGCCGGAACGTCGCCGGGGAGACGAGCGTGCCGAGCCGCAGCTTCGTGGTCACCGAGGCGAGCGCGCTGATCGTCGCCCACGCGTCGAGCGACCCGCGCTCTGGGTTGTCGCCGAGATTGAGGTAGTGGTCGGAGCGGAACAGCGCGGGGACGCCGTGCGCCTCGCAGGCCTTCGTGAGCGCGAGCCAGTCCTCCCAGCTCACGCCCTCCTGGCCCTCGATCATCAGGCAGAGCTCCACCGGACGGATCCTTGCAGGCGCCGGCGAGCGGCCGTGCGCCGGAGGAGGAGGCGACGCGCCGGCCGGGCGATCTGCCCGGCCGGCGCGGGAGCGGTGGGG
>DATFQI010000388.1:0-2540 GCA_035264365.1 Solirubrobacteraceae bacterium | reverse complement strand
GCCCGGAAGGGCTGGACTACGAGACCCGTGACCTCGATGTCTGAAGGGGCCGTCGCCCCGCTCGCGGCGTTCGACCTCCTCGACGGCATCGCCGAAGAGGAGCTGGCCGCGCTCGCCCGCACCATGCGGCGGCGCGAGTTCCGGGCGGGGCAGGTGATCTGGCGCCAGGGTGACGCCGCGGCGGAGCTGGCCTTCGTGGTCGAGGGGCGCGTGGCGATCTCGCTGCAGCTGCCGGGAGGCGCCACGGTCGAGGTGTCGAGCGTCGGCCCGGGCGAGGTGATGGGCGAGATGGGGGTCATCGACGGCGGCCACCGCCTGGCGACTGCGACGGCCGCGGCGCCGACGACCGTACTCGCGCTCTCCCGCGCGGACTTCATCGCGCTCGTCTCGCGCCGGCACCCGACGGCGTTCGCGCTCAAGCGGCGGATCGCTCGCATCGGCTGCGCACGGCTGCGCGGGCAGTACACGACGCTCGCGGAGTCGCTCGGCGGCGGCGCCGCTACCGAGCTCGCCGCCGCAGCCGAGCTCGAGTTCCGCGGACCGCCGGACAGCCGCTACGTCCGCCGGCTCGCGAACTTCCATGCCTTCGACTCGCTCGCCCTCTGGGGGTTCCTCACCGCTGGGCGCTACGCGCTGTGCCCCCCGAGCCGGACGCTCGTCGCGGAGGGCACGACGTCGCCGGCGTGCTACCTGACGATCAACGGGGCGGTCGAGAAGGTCATCGTCCGCGGCGGCCGGCGCATCCGGGTCGGGCTCGCCGGTCCGGGGCTGGCGTTCGGGTACGAGAGCATGATCGACGGCGGCCCGTCGCCGGTGACGGCGATCACGCGCGAGCGCACGCTCGTCCTCGCGCTCCCGACGGCCGCGTTCGAGCGCCTGTTCCACGGCGAGCAGCCGGAGTCGCACGTGTTCCTCGACGTGATCCAGCGCGACCTCGTCGGCTCGTTGCGACAGGCGCTGCGCCCGCACGCCCGCCTGGCCGTCAGCCTCTAGCAGCCGAGCCGCGGCGGGAGGCCGTCCGGCACGTCGGCCACGTCGCGGAACTCCTCGGCGAAGGCCATGAACCGGTAGACGTCCGCGAAGTTGGTCGCGATCCCGAGCGAGACCCTGATCGCGCCGCCCGACGGCAGGCCGACCTCCTCGATGTAGTCGTCGAGGATCATCCCGACGGCGAACTCGTGCTCGGTCAGCATCTCCTTGGTGAGCGAGAACGCGATCTCGCCGGCGCCCGGGTTGCAGAAGCAGCCCGTGCGGATCGAGATGTCGTGCTGTGCGGCGACGACGTCGACGTAGCGCTCGTCGACGACGCGCCCGTCCGGGTGCAGGAAGTTGAACGCGATCGTGCCGCCGCGGCGGTCCCAAGTCGACGGCCCGTAGAGGCAGGTCGCCGGGCTGCCGTCGGAGTGGCGCAGCTGCTGCAGCTCCGCCAGCAGCCAGCTCCCGAGCCCCTCCACCCGCCGCGAGATCGTGTCGATGCCGATCCGCTCGATGTGGCGCAGGCCGATCTCGACCGCCGGGATCCCGAGGTAGTCGACCGTCCCGTCCTCGAACTGAGCATGGCCCGAGTGCGGCACCACGAGGTCGCCCTGGACGTTCGCCGCGACGACCGTGCCGCCGCTGAACCACGGCCGCTCGAGCCGCTCGATCGTCCGGCGGCGCGCGATCAGCGCGCCGAGCCCGGTCGGGTAGCCGAACATCTTGTAGAAGGAGACGGAGACGAAGTCCGGCTTGAAGACCGAGAGGTCGAGCCGGCTCGTCGGCGCGAACGCGGCGCAGTCGAGCATCACGTCCCAGCCGTGCTCATGGGCGAGCTCGATCCACTCCAGCGGGTGCTTGACCCCGGAGAAGTTGGACTGGGCGGGGTAGGCGAACAGGTGGTGCGCGCACTCGGCCCCGGACTCGAGGTGCTCGCGCAAGGTGCTCTCGGCGACGCGCAGGTCGGGCGCCTCGACCGGCACGTACGCGGTCGACGCGCCGCCGTGGCGCGCGAACTCGCGGATGCCGTTGACGGAGTTGTGGTTGTCGAACGTCGCGAGGAAGCGGTCGCGCGGGCGCCACGGATAGCCCTCCCCGACGAGCTTGAGGGCGCCGGTGGCGTTCGGCGTGAAGATGCAGACGTACTCGCCCTCGGGCGCGTCGAAGGCGCGCAGCACGGCCGCGCGGGCCCGGTCGACGAGCGCGCTCGCGGCGGACGACGTCGGGTTGACCGAGTGCGGGTTGCCGTAAACGCCCTCGCGCAGCATCCGGTGGTGCTCCTCGACCTGCGAGGCCGAGTAGAGGCTCCCGCCGGTGTAGTCGAGGTAGACGTCGCCGCGGGCGTCGAGGCGGGCGTACTCGGTGGCGCGCAGGTCGTCCAGGACCGCGGTCTCCTCGAACCCGGGGGTGGCGGCGAGGAAGCCGGCCTCCGCCCTGGCGAGGCCGTCGCGGTCGGTGATCGCCGTCACACCGGCACCGGGGGCTGGGGCACCGCGCACTCGCCGCCGGCGCAGACCTCGTAGGTGGGGTCCTTGCTCGCCCAGCCACGGCGCACGAACAGCGCG
>DATFQI010000387.1:0-22816 GCA_035264365.1 Solirubrobacteraceae bacterium | reverse complement strand
GCAGATGCCCCTGGTCCCGGTCGTCGTACAGCAGGACTCGCGCGGAGAGCGCTCGTTCGACATCTACTCGCGGCTGCTGCGCGAGCGCGTCGTGTTCGTCGGGACGGCGATCGACGACGACATCGCCAACCTCGTCGCGGCGCAGCTGCTGCACCTCGAGGCCGAGGATCCCGAGAAGGACATCCAGCTCTACATCAACTCGCCGGGCGGGGTCGTGTACTCGGGCCTGGCGATCTACGACACGATGCGCTTCATCAAGCCCGACGTCGCCACGACCGTGTGCGGGATCGCGATGTCGATGGGCTCGCTGCTGCTGGCCGGCGGCGCGAAGGGCAAGCGCTCGTCGCTGCCCAACAGCCGGATCCTGATCCACCAGCCGCACGGCGGCTTCCAGGGCCAGGCGACCGACATCCAGATCCACGCGAAGGAGTCGCTCGCGCTGCGCCGCCGGATGGAGGAGATCTACGCCGAGCACACCGGCCGGCCCGTGGAGGAGATCTCCGACGCGCTCGAGCGCGACCGCTTCTTCACCCCGGAGGAGGCGCTCGAGTACGGGATGATCGACGTCATCACGGGCTCCCGCAACGGCAACGGGAACGGGAGCGGCCGCTAGGCGCGCGCGAGCACGAGCAGCCCCGCCACCACTGCCAGGGCCGCGCCGGCCAGGAACGCGCTGTCGGTCCCCGGGCCCTCGACCAGCACGCCCGCCACGAAGCCGCCGGCCGCGATGCCGGCGGCGTTGGCGCTCGAGAGCCACGTCGCGCCCTCGGCGCCCTGGCCCGGCGGGGTGACCTCGTCGAGCGCGACCTGCGCGGTCGCCCACTGGGCGGCCGACGGCGCGCCCGCGACCAGCAGCAGCGCGCCGAACAGCGGGATCGAGTGCGGGAGCGCGAGCGCCGCCAGCGCGACGGCGTAGACCCCGAACACGGGCGGCAGCCTGCGCAGGGCGGGCCTGCGCCACTCGTGGGCGCCGTAGAGGGCGGCGCCCGCCACCGCGCCGCCCGTGAACAGCGCCAGCAGCACGCCGCCCGCGGCGTCGCTGCCGCGCTCGGCCGCGAACGCGATCACGGCGACGTCGACGATCCCCAGTGCGGTGTCGCCGAGCACCGTCGCGGCGACGAGCGTCCGCACGCCCCCGATGCGCAGGGAGCCGAGCCCGCGCACCGGCGCGTGGTCCGGCGCCGGGACGGCGACCGCCAGCCGCGCGAAGCGCAGTCCGAACCCGAGCGAGAGGGCGGCGGAGGCGAACAGCGGCGCCGAGGGGCCGGCGAGCGCGATCCCGCCGGCCGCCAGCAGCGGGCCGGCCACGAACATGCTGATCTGCGCCGCCGTCTCGAAGGCGTAGGCCGTCGCGAGCTGCGGGCTGCCGACGCCCAGCAGGCGCATCCACTCCAGCCGCATCGCCGCCACGAACGGCGGCGCGCTGACGCCGGCCGCCGTCGCGAGCACGATCGGGGCGACCTCGCCGCCGGCGAGCGGCAGCGCGGCGATCGAGGCCGCGTTGACGACGACGATCGGCGGCAGCACCCGGCGCGCGCCGAAGCGGTCGAGCAGCCGCCCGCGCAGCGGCGCCGTCACCGCGACGCCCACCGCGTGCAGCCCGATCGCCAGCCCGGCGGCGGCGAACGAGCCGGTCGCGCGCTGGATCAGCAGCACCAGCGCGAGGTCGAACAGCCCGAACGAGAGCCGGGCCGGCAGCGACGCCGCCACCAGCCGGGCCGCGCCCGGCGTGGACAGGACCGTCCGGTACGCCCCGAGCCCCCGCACCCGGAGCCGCCTCAGTCGTCTTCGCCGTCGTCCTCGTAGAGCGACTCGCGGGCGAGCTGGTTGCCCTTGCGGTCGTAGAGGGCGACCTCGAGGTAGTCCTCGCGGTAGGCGTCGGGGGCCAGCAGCGTGAAGCGCTCCTCCGCGACCGTGCACTGGTCGACGGTCACCCGCGCAAGCTCGGCCGTGACGATCGCGCCGCCGTCGATCAGCGGGCGCCCCCACACCAGCGTCATCGCGGCCACCTTGCCCTGCTCGCCCCGCCAGCCGCCGACGACCTCCTCGGTGAGGTCCATCCGCCAGTCCGGATTGTCGTCGGCGGTCACGTCGGTGAAGTCGGCCCAGCCGTAGAAGTCCGACGGCTCGTCGTGCTCGTCGCCGGGCGAGAACGAGACGTAGCCGTAGAGCTCGAAGCCGGTGCTGGAGCGCGTCGTCACCGGGACGTAGGTACGCCCGGACCAGGTGCGGTCGGGGTAGTAGGCCAGATCGCCGGCGTCGCCGAGGTCCTCGCCCTCGGCGTCGATCTTCAGGCAGGCGGCCAGGAACTCGGCCTGGAGGGTCTCGGCCCAGCGGCCGTAGGGGAGCGGGCTCTGCGGCGGCTCGGCGGCGAAGCGCGCTACGAATCTTTCCTCTGGCGGCATTCGGCGAGGGTAACGTCGCCGAAGGCGAGCGGCGACGAAGGAGCTCGCTCGCCTGGCAGGCGAAACCTAGATCTCGATCAAGATCGTCACGGGCCCGTCGTTGACGAGCTCGACGTCCATGTGCTCGCCGAACGCACCGCGCCGGGCGCCGGAGCGCTCGCAGAAGCGCTCGTAGAGCGGCTCGGCCACCTCCGGCCGCGCGGCGGCCACGAACGCCGGCCGGTTGCCCTTGCGCGCGTCGCCGTAGAGCGTGAACTGCGAGACGCAGAGGATCTCCCGCTCGCCGAGCGGCTCGTTCATGCGCCCGTCCGCGTCCTCGAAGATGCGCAGCGCGCGCACCTTCTCGGCGAGCCGGTCGGCGTGCTCCGGCCGGTCGTCGTGCGTGATGCCGAGCAGCACCAGCAGACCCGGCCCGATCTCCGAGACGCGCTCGCCGGCGACGGCCACGGAGGCGCGCGAGACGCGCTGGACGAGCGCCCTCACAGCGCGAGCGCCAGCGCCGACATCCCCGCCACGCCGATCCCCGTCGTCCACGCCAGCGATGACGCCGCATAGCGCAGGTCGAGCCCGTAGGCGTGCGCGACCGTGAGGCCGTTGAGCCCGGCCGGGGTGGCGGCGGCGAGCAGGTAGGCGGGCGGGAGGTCGATGAACGGGGCCGCGAGCAGCAGCAGCAGGAGCGGGGCGAGCACGAGCCGCATCACGACCGCGGCGCCGACCGGCGCGCTGATCGCGGGGCGGGCGAGGACCCTGTCGCGCTCCAGGTGCTCGGCCAGGATCACGCCTGCGCAGAAGAAGCCCCACGGCAGGGCCAGGAAGACGATCACGTGCGAGACGTCGACGAGCGCGCCCGGTGCGAGCGAGGCCGGGGCGACCAGGCCGGCGAGCACGGCCAGCAGGACCGGGTTCTTGAACACGAACGCGCGCACGCGCTCGCCGGTCGTCCCGCCCGCCTTCTCGCCCATCGCGGCGGCCACGCCGAACACGCCGAGCAGGAACACGGGCGCCTGAACGAACGAGTCGTAGGCGATCGCCTCCGGCAGGTGCTCCGTGCCCAGCAGCGCGGCGCACAGGGGCAGCCCGAGGTAGTTCGTGTTGCCCTGCAGGCTGATGTTCACGAGCACGCCGTTGGACGGCGGGCGCAGCCCGAGCACGTGGCGGCCGAACGCCCACGCGAGAACGCCCGCCAGGATCAGCGCGAGCCAGCCGATCACGATGCCGCCGCCGACGTCGGCGGTGAGCTCGAGGCCGACGATGTTCAGGAACGCCACGGGCGGCGTGAACCCGTAGAGCAGCACCTTGAGCATGCGCCGCGCCGCGGCGGACGCGCGCTCGCGGTGGCGGCGCTCAGCGGCGACGCCGAGCGCGAGCGAGATCGCGATGGTGAGGACGACCCACAGCACGGCCCTCCAGACTAGGAGGTTGCGCGCGAAACCACTTCGAGCGAGGGCTTGCCCTTGACGGCCCGCTCGCGCTTGCGTTTGGCCTCCACCAGCCACAGCGCCAGCGGCGCGGGCTTGCCGATGTGGTAGCCCTGCGCGTGGTCGACGCCGAGCGTCGCCAGCAGGTCGAGCGTCTGCTGGTCGCCGACCATCTCCGCCACCGTGCGCTTGCCGAGGCCGCGCGCGATGTCCACGACGGCCTGGATCACGAGCTGGTCCGTGCGGTCGTCGAGGCACGTGCGCACGAACTCGCCGTCGATCTTGAGGTAGTCGAACGGCAGGTGCTTGAGGTAGTAGAAGCTCGCGAAGGCGGCGCCGAAGTCGTCGAGCGCGAAGCGGCAGCCGAGCTGGTTGAGGTGGGCGGCGAACTCCTGCGCGCGCGGGATGTTGCCGACCGCGGTCGTCTCGGTGATCTCGAAGATCACCTGCTCCGGCGCGACGTCGTTGGCGGCCAGCTCGTGCTCGATCAGCTCGAGCAGCTCCGGGTCTCCGGTCGAGCGGCCGGAGATGTTGACCTCGAAGACGAGGCGGTTCTTGCGCGCGAGCTCCTCGCCGAGCATCCCGATCGCGCGCTTGACGACCCACTTGTCGATCGCCCCGATCAGGTCGTAGCGCTCGGCGACCGGCAGGAACGCGGCCGGGGAGATCAGCTCCCCGAGCGGGTCGCGCATGCGCAGCAGCATCTCGTACTGGTGGATCTCGCCCGTGCCGACGTCCATGATCGGCTGCGCCTGCAGCACGAGCCGCTCCTCGTCGAGCGCGTCGCGGATCACGTCGGTCCAGGACAGTCGCGAGGCGAGCCGGTGGGGCGCGTCCTTGGCGGCGACGTGCGAGGCGACGCGGTCGCGGCCCGCCTCCTTCGCCTCGTACATCGCGAGGTCGGCGTTGACGAGCACGTCCTCGCCGGTCAGGCGGCGCGAGTCGAACGGGGCGACGCCGATCGAGGCGCTGACGTTGCGCAGCCGGCCCGAGTGGCTGGAGATGCGCACGGCGCGGATCGCCTCGAGCAGGTCCTCGGCGATCGAGCGGGCGTCCTCGGGCCCGCCGTCGGGCACCAGCACGGCGAACTCGTCGCCGCCCAGGCGGGCGATCACCTCGCCGTCGCGCAGGCGCTCGCGCAGCGCGTCGGCGACCTTGCCGATCAGCTGGTCGCCGGCGCTGTGGCCGAGCGTGTCGTTGACGTTCTTGAACAGGTCGACGTCGATCAGGATCGCCGCGCCGCGCGGCCCGTAGCGGGCGACGTGGTCGACGTGGCGCTCGAGCTCGCGCTCGAACGAGCGCCGGTTGAGCAGCCCGGTGAGCGCGTCGTGGTCGGCCATGTGGCGCAGCTCGGCCTCGTAGCGGCGGCGCTCGGTGACGTCCTGGACCTGGGTGAGGAAGTGCAGCGGCGCGCCACCGGCGTCGCGCACCAGCGTGGTCGAGACGGAGACCCACACGACGCGGCCGTCGTCGTGCAGGTAGCGGCGCTCGCCGCGGGCGGTGGCGATCTGCCCGGAGAGCATGCGGTCGCTCTCCTCCTCGTGCTGCGGGCGGTCCTCGGGATGCAGCAGCGAGAGCATCGTGCGGCCCTCGAGGTCGGCGGGCTGGTGGCCGGTGACCGAGCACAGCGAGCGGTTGACGCGCAGCAGGCGGCCGTCGGGGGCGACGATCGCCATCCCGGCCGCGCCCTCCTCGAAGGCGGTGCGGAAGCGCTCCTCGGCCTCCACGAGGGCGCGCTGGGCCTCCACGCGCTCGTGGACGTCGCGGACGATCGAGTGCGTCTCGGCGACCCGGCCCCCGGCGTCGCGGACGATGTGCAGCTTGGCCTCGACCCAGATCGGGTGCCCGTCGCGGCGGACCATGCGGAAGGTGGCGCTCACATCGTCGGCCTCCCGTGCGCGGTTGCGCATCGCGAGGATGACCGGGAGGTCCTCGACGTGCACGAAGTCGTCGCCGGCGCGGCCGATCAGCTCGTCGGGGTCGTAGCCGAGCACGGCGCGCGAGGCCTGCGAGATGGACGTGATGCGGCCGTCGGGACCGTGCACGGAGACGATGTCGGGCGACGTCTCGGCGAGCTCGTTCGAGCGCGCCTCGGCGGCGCGGCGGCGGGTCTCGGCCTGGTCGCGCTCGGCTTGGCGGCGGGCGAGCAGCTCGCTGGCGCGGCGCTCCTTGCGGATCGCGTGGAGGCTCAGGAAGGCGAGGGCGACCCCGGCGAACAGCAGCCACAGCGAGACGAGGCGGTTCTGGCCGTCGTTGAAGATCGCCGCGATGGCGACGATCGAGGTCAGCACGCCGCAGGCCGCGATCACGCGCCGCCAGCGGTATCGGCCCGGGCTCTCCGAGGGCATCACGCCTGTTATCGGCGCGCCGCAGGGCGGCATGAGCGGGCGGTCATGCTTCTTGCAGCTGCGCCGCCGCGCGCTCCGGCGCGACCGTGCACAGCTGGACGCCCGCGCCGAGCTCCAGCCCGGCGCGGTGCACGAGCCGCGGCAGCACGTCGATGCGCCAGCAGAACTGCTCCGCTCCCTGAGGAGCCGTGCGCACCCACAGGTTCAGCGGTGGCGAGGCGCCGAACAGCCGCCGCAGCCGCGAGAGCCCGTCGTGCAGCAGCGCCGCGCCGAGCGGGCCGTCGTCCTCGAAGCGCGCGGCGGTCCTGCGCGGGGCGAGCATCAGCTGGAACGGCACCTGCGACGCCCACGGCACCATCAGCACGGCCTCGTCGTCGATCGCCACGATCCGCGCGCGCCGCCGGACCTCCTCCTGCACGAGGTCGCCCAGCAGGTTGGAGCCCATCGTGCGCACCGCGTAGGCGCTGAAGCGCTCGCGCTCGCGGGCGATCGCGGCGGGGACGAAGCCGAGCGCGAAGAGCTGCGCATGGGTGTGCGGCAGCGACGCGCCCGCCTCGGCGCGCTCGTTGACGATCAGATGACGGCAGGCGGCGCCTTCGTGCGCGCGCATGCGCGCGCGCCACGTCTCCATCGCGGTGGCGAGCTGCGCCGGCTCCAGGTCCGAGAGCGAGGCCACGGGCTGCGGCGCGTTGACGATCACCTCGTGCGCGCCCGCGGCCGCGTGCGCCGAGAAGAGGTCCGGGTTGGCCTCCGGCGCGGGCTCGCGGGCCTCCGCCACGAGCGCCGGGTAGAGGTTCGGGACGGCGCGCACGAGCCAGCCCGGCGTGTCGGGCGCCCCGCCCGCCGGCCGCAGCGCGTGGACCTCGGGCGGCGTCTGGTCCTCGTGGCCCTCCAGGAACGGGTCGTCGGCGGGGACGACCGGCTCCGGCGCGGTCACGGTGAAGCCGCCGCCGGGGCGGGCGGCGCGGTCCCCGGCCACGATCGACCGCAGGCCGCTCAGCGGGTCGACGCGGACCTCAGGATCCACCGAGATGCTCGTCGATGTCGGCGGCGAGATCGGCGGCGCTGCGGTAGCCGCCCTGGTGGGTGAAGACCGTGTTGCCCTGCGCGTCCACGAACAGCGTCACCGGGAAGTTCGACGGCGCTCTCATGGCGCGGGCGATCGCCTCGTCGGGGTCCTCGTAGGACGGGTAGGGCACCGGGTAGCGGGTGATGAAGCGCTCCGCCGCGGGACGCTTGTCGCGCGCGTTGACGCCGACGAAGGCGATCTCCTTGCCGCGCTCGGTGGCGATGTCCTGCAGGATCGGCAGCTCGGCGCGGCAGGGCCCGCACCAGGACGCCCACTTGTTGATCACGACCGGGTGTCCGCGCAGCTCGCGCAGGCGCGCCCGGAAGGCGCCGGTGCCGCCCTCGAGCAGCTCGTTGGACTGCCCGTGCAGCGCGGCGAGCGGCGCGGGGGCGCCGGCGAGCTGCCGCTTGGCCTTCGCGAGGTCGAACGTGCCCTGCTCCTTCTCCGGCGCGTCGGTGCCCCCCGCTTGCGTCAGGCCGATGACAAGCACCACCACGAGGGCGACCGCGCCGAGCAGCATCAAGCCCGGTTTCATCGCCGATCAGGGTCGCACACCCGTCACGCGCTCCGGCATGGCTGCTTTAATGGACTCACTCGCGGGCGGCACATTCGAAGGGGCGCAGCCGCGCGATACCCGGCTCGACGTCGAGCCCGCGAGTGTTTCACCGGTCAGCGCACTTCATCGCGCCGTCCGTCTCTTTCACGAACGTCTCGCCTTTCCTTGGCCGAATCCACCTCAGTGGCCGATCCCGCCACGCACGCACCGACTTCCGCGGACCTCGAGCGCGCCGCGAAGTTCACCCGCGAGCCCTTCCTCACCGAGGGTGAGGACGTCGCGACCGCGCTCGCGCCCGGCTCGCCGCGCCGGGTCGCCTTCGACGCGGCGGTGGCGGAGATCGAGGCCGGCGAGAAGCAGCCGTCGGTGGCGTGGCGGCGCAAGTTCTCGCTGCTGCTGGGGCTCGAGCGGCTGCTCAGCGAGGAGGAGCCCAAGCTCGTCGACGGCACGGTGCTCAGCGCGCATCAGGTCGACGCGCTGTCGGGCACGCTGACCGCGCTGCTGGCCGAGGCCCAGCGCAACGGCAACGGGCAGTCCAACGGCAACGCCCCGCTCGCCGACGACGTCCTCGCTCTCGCCCCCGTCGGCATCCCGGGCGAGGAGGAGGACGAGGAGGCCGACGAGGACGAGGAGCCGCTGGACTGGAGCCCGGACGCCGAGGAGGACGACGACGCCCAGCTCGACGAGCAGCCCGAGGATCCCAACGCGGCCAAGCGCTTCTGGTTCGAGCACGCGACGGGCGCCGGCAAGACGGTCGCCGCGCTCGGCTTCGTCGAGGCCTCGCGCACCGGCGGCGTGCTGATCCTCACCCACCGCCGCAACCTCGTCGACCAGTTCCACGGCGAGCTGCGCGACCGCGGCTACGCCAAGCGCATCTCGCCCGCCCTGCTCGGCGACAAGGACCCCGGCAACGGCCCGGTCACCGTCGAGACCTACCAGTGGTTCGTCCGCAACGCGGGCAAGATCTCCGACGCCTACTCGATCGTCATCTGCGACGAGGCGCACACCGCCCTGGGCGAGAAGACCTCCGCGTCGATCCGCCAGTGGGGCGGCCCGATCTTCGTCGGCATGACCGCGACGGGCGCGCTGATCGCCCGCCACGTCACCGATCTCTTCCCGACCCAGACGTCGCGCTTCGACCTCGCTCAGGCCGCCCGGCGCGGCGTCATCGCGCCGCTGCGCTGCGTGCGGATCCCGCCCGGCCCGGGCGTGCGCACGATCGCCAAGGTGCCGCTGCGCCGCGGCGAGGTGGACACCGAGTTCGACCAGGAGCTGCTGGCCGAGCTGCTGGACCAGCTGCCGTTCAACCTGGCGATCGCCGATCTCTACAAGACCCGCTTCAACGGCGTCCCCGGCGTCGTCTACTCCGCCGGCGTGCGCCACGCCTACAACGTCGCGGAGGCGTTCCGCGAGGTCGGTCTGAAGGCGCAGGCCGTCTCCGGCGAGACGCCCAAGCGCGAGCTGGCCGAGATCCTCGCCCGCTACGAGCGCGGCGACATCGACGTGCTCGTCAACGCGCAGCTGCTCGCGGAGGGCTGGAACTCGCCGCGCGCGACGGTCTGCATGCACCTGGCGCCGACCGCCTCCAAGCGCATCTACCAGCAGCGCGTCGGTCGCGTGACGCGCCGCCAGCCGGGCAAGGAGGCGGGCATCGTCGTCGACTTCGTCCACCCGGCGACCAAGCACGACGACCCGGTCGTGACGCTGCACTCGCTGCTGGACCGCGACGTCTACCGCGGCGGCGCGATCGTGGTCGGGCCCGTGCGCCGCGGGCGCGGCCGGCGGTTGCGCGTCGAGCGCCGCGTGCTGCCCGTCACCGCCGACGAGAACCGCCGGATCGAGGTCTTCGAGCGCGAGCTGTGGCGGATCGCCGTCGAGCACCTCGACTACGGCGAGCAGGTCCAGTGGGCCGCGCTGGCCGGCGCCCGCGTGGCGCCCGCGGGCTGGCGCCGGGCGCGCGCGATGCTGCACTTCGACCAGGGCGGCGAGCTCAAGCGCACGTTCCTGCTGACCGCCGTCGAGCGCAACAAGAACCCGCAGCTGCGCCTGCGCGCGCTGCAGGAGATCGCGGCCAGCAAGGACGCCGAGGCCTTCGACCGCGCGCTGGACTTCGTCGAGGGCTGGCCGCGCGACGACAAGCGCGAGGGCGTCAAGGTCGTCCTGCAGGCGCTGGCCGAGAAGAAGATCGGCCGCCGCGACCAGGCCAACAACTGGATCTGGCGCTGCGCGAACCTCACGCGCGAGGTGCACGAGGAGTACGCCGTGCAGCGCTGGCCGGAGACCAAGCGGCTGCTGGGGCTGCTGGTGAACTCCTCCGGCGGCGCCCACGCGAGGAACGCCCGGCGGCTCGTGCACGCCGCCCGCCAGCAGGACCGACGGCTGAGCGCCGCGCTGCTGGCCGCCGCGCTGCCGCATACTGCCGAGGCCGGCGAGGTCATCAACGGCGCGCGCACGCGGATGTCGCGCAAGCCCGCCGCGCTCGCCCGCGAGCTGCTGCGCAACTTCCCGAAGGGCAAGGGCAAGCGCTCCTCGCGCCGCCGCCGCAAGAGGGGGGCGGGCGAGAGCCAGGTCGAGGCCGTCGCGACGACGGCGGCCGCCGCCGAGGCGCTGGCCGCCGGCGCGGAGGAGGGCGAGCAGGCCGCCGAGGGCTCCGGCGATGGGGCCGCCGCGGAGACGCCCAGGCCCAAGCGCCGTCGCGCCCCGCGCAAGCGTGCCGTGGACGCCGATCCGGGCGACGCCGCGCCGGCCGCGGCGACCGAGGAGGAGGCGCCGGAGCCGAAGCCGAAGCGCCCGACGCGCTCGCGGGCGAAGAAGCCGGCGGAGCCGGTCGCCGAGGCGGCACCGGAGGCCGAGACCGAGACCCCGAAGCCCAAGCGCGCCCCGCGCTCGCGGGCGAAGAAGCCGCCCGAGCCTTCCGAGGCGCCGCAGGCCGAGGCCGAGGAGAAGCCGAAGCCCAAGCGCGCGCCGCGCGCCCGCAATCCCAAGGTCGAGGCGGCCGTCGAGGCCAAGGCCGCGGTGGAGGCCGGCGAGCCGGCCGCGAAGCCCAAGCGTCCCAGCCGCGCGCGCAAGAAGCCGGCCGCCGCGCCGAGCCCGCTCGAGGCCGCGACGGAGCGCGTCCGCGCCGCCGTCGAGGGCGCCGCAGGCGACGAAGCCGCGTAAGCCCCGGCCAGACCCGCTCGATCCGCGCGAGCACGCCGCGGACGGCGTCGCCCGCGCCCGGCCGCGTCGGCCCGACCCGCTCGCTGGCGGCGACGACCCGCGGGTCGAGCTGCGTCCCGGCGCCCGCGCGCAGCTCCGCGAGCGCGTCCGCGACCGGCATCGCCGGGCGGTAGGGGCGGTTCGTGGTCATCGCGCTGAAGGCATCGCAGACGGCGACGATGCGCGCGGCCGGCGGGATCGCCTCACCGGCGATGCCGTCGGGGTAGCCGCCGCCGTCCCAGCGCTCGTGATGCGCGCGGACGCTCTCGCCGACCTCGGCGAGCACGCCGCCGATCCGCTCGAGCATCTGCTGGCCGTCGACCGGATGGCGGCGCACGATCGCCCACATCTCCTCGGTCAGCGCGGCGGGCTTGTTGAGGATCTCCGGCGGGGTGCGCAGCTTGCCGACGTCGTGCAGCAGCGCGGTGAACTCGAGGTGGCGGCGCTCGATCGCGCCGAGGCCCATCTCGTCGCCGACGCGCAGCACCAGCGAGACGACGCCCCAGGTGTGCTCGCCGCCCGTGTAGGGGTCCTCGGACTCGAGCGTCTCGCCCATCAGCAGCGCGGTCCCGCGGTAGGCCTCCGAGAGCGCGACGGCGTGCTCGATCCGGCGCTCGCGCTCGCGCGCCAGCACCGCCAGCAGCCCGACGAGCGGCAGCGCCGTCAGCAGCGCCCACGGCTGGTCGAAGGCGACGATCGCGATCACGAGGCCGATCGGCGCGAGCGCGCCGTCGACGGCGAACGAGATCGCGGCCTCGCGCACGCCGAGCCGGGGCGGGACGCCGTGCGCGAGCCAGGCACGCGCCTCGAACGCGACGGTCTCGATCGCGATCTGGGCGGCGAGCGCCAGCGCGACGACCCACCAGGCGTCGAGCGTCGGCTCGCCCGGGTGGAGCAGGCCGATGACGAGCGCCGGCCCGAGCGCGGGCCAGGCGTCGCCGAAGTGCAGCAGCAGGTGGTCTGGATGGGTGCGCCGGCGCAGGTAGTCCGGGAGCCGGACGAGCACGTCGGCGGCGATCCAGATCGCCACGGCCGCGGCGGGCGGGAGCAGCAGGAAGGCGGCGACCAGGAACGGCTGCGTGGGCGCTCCGGTGAAGGCGCCGACCGTGAAGCGGACGCGGCTGGCGAGCGTGAGCAGCGCCAGCAGCAGCGCGAACGTCAGCCACGAGTCCTCCCGCCCGGCCGGCAGCCACGCGGCCAGCGCGGCGACGGCGGCGCTCATCGCGAGCGCGCTCAGCAGGTCGACGCGCCGGTGGCGGGGCCGGAGCGGCGAGGCCGCGCGGTCCGCGGCAGTGCGCAGCAGCGACTCGAGCCGCGCGTCGACGTCGAGGGAGCCCATCCGCTCTGGTTATCGGCCCCCGGATGCGTTGGGCGACTGGCAGATCGACGACGTGTTCGTCGATCCGCGCAAGATGGGCTGAAGCGCTTCCGGGCGCGCTCGGCGTTCTTCTGCGTCGGCTTCACGACCGCCTAGCCCAGGTGCACCTCGCCCGCGGCGAGGGCGTGCAGCGTGCCCTCCGCGCCGCGCACGAGCAGCGCGCCGTCGTCCGCGATCCCGGCCCCGGTTCCCGCGCCGCCCTCCCAGCGCACCGGACGGCCGGCGAGCGCGTCGAGTCCGCGCAGCGCGGCCAGCGTCTCCTCCTGCGTCTCCGCGAGCCGCCGCTCGAGCGCGGCGAGCAGGTCGCCGAGCGCGCGCGGCAGCTGCGACGGGTCGAGCCCGAGCGTGCCGGCGCGCTCGCGCACCTCGTCCGGCAGCACGGCGGGATCGAGCGCCGCGTTGACGCCGATCCCGAGCACCGCCCAGCCCTCCTGCAGGTGCCCCTCGACGAGCACGCCCGCGACCTTGCGCCCGTCGACGAGCACGTCGTTGGGCCACTTCACGAGCGCCCGGGCCCCGGCGAGGTCGGCGACGGCGAGCCCGGCGCGCAGCGACAGCAGCGGGTCCGGGTCGCGGATCACCAGCGAGACGGCGAGCGCGCTGCCCGGCGGGGTCGCCCAGCCGCGCCCCTGCCGCCCGCGCCCGGCGGTCTGCTCGTCTGCGGTGACGGCGGTCCCGTGCGGGGCGCCGGCCTGGGCCAGCTCGCGGGCGCGCGCGTTGGTCGAGCCGATCGAGCGCAGGTGCAGCCGCGGCCGCCCGAGGCGGCTCACGTGCGCTCCACGCGCAGCTCGTCGCCCGTGCGGGCGCCGAGCAGCCGGCCGGCGTCGCCGCCGTTGATCGCGACCGCCAGCGCGCCGCCGGCGTCCTCGTAGAGCAGCAGCCCGCCGCGCTCCACGTCGGCGAACGTCCGCGCGAACACGCCGGGCGCGCGGCGCGTGTCGCGGCGGACGGCGATCGGGTCGCCGAGCCGGATGTCGGTGCCCTTGAGGTCGCGCAGGCGCGCGTCGAGCGCGAGGTTGCCGAAGCCGTCGACCTCCACCACGCGCGCGACGAGGCCGCCGTCCTCGACCCGCGCGCGGGTCAGCTCGAGCCGCAGGAGCTTTTCCGGCTCGAGCGGCGGGCCGGCCTCCGCGAGCGGCTCGCCGCCCGCCAGCCGGGCGGCCACGGGGGCGAACACGTCGCGGCCGTGGAAGGTCGCCGAGACGGGCTCCAGCCGCCAGGCGGAGGCCGAGATCTCGACCGCCTCCGCGACGCCGCCGAAGCGGTCGGCCGCGGGCATCAGCAGGCCGTTGTCGGGCCCGACCAGCACCCGCTCCTCCTCGGCCGTGAGCAGCGCGACCGCGCGCCGGCGCGCGCCGACCCCGGGGTCGACGACGGCCAGGTGCACGCCCGCGGGCGCGTAGGGGAGCGAGCGCGCCAGCACGCGCGCGCCGGTCTCCACGTCGTGCCGCGGGATGCCGTGCGTGAGGTCGATGACCGGCGCGCCGGGGGCGATCCGGGCGATCACGGCATGGACGACGCCGACGAACTCGTCGCGCAGCCCGTAGTCGGACAGGAAGGTGATCGGGCGGGCCATGCTCGAATCATTGTGCCGACCGGGTACCACTCCGGCGGATGCGGTGGAAGCGCGGACAGTCGAGCGGGAACACGATCGATGCCCGCGGCAGCCGGATGTCCGGCGGCGGGCGGGTCGCGGTCCCGGGCGGGCTCGGGCTCGTCGGCGTGCTCGTGTTCCTCGCGGTCCAGCTGCTCGGGGGCGGGAGCGGCTACGCCGTGCCGTCCGCGTTCGACGACGGCACGCAGGCGCCGGGCGGCGGCGCGATCCCCGCCGACCAGGACCCGGAGCGCGACCTGCGCGACTTCAGCGAGTACGTGTTCGACTCCGCGCAGCGCAGCTGGACGCGGACGTTCGGCGGCTATCGCGACGCCAAGCTCTACCTCTACCGCGGCGCAGTCTCGACCGGCTGCGGGAACGCCAGCTCCGCGGTCGGCCCGTTCTACTGCCCGGCCGACCAGCGGGTCTACCTCGACCTCTCCTTCTTCGGCGACATGGAGCAGCAGCTCGGCGCCCCGGGCGACTTCGCGTGGGCCTACGTGATCGCGCACGAGGTCGGCCACCACGTGCAGAACCTGCGCGGCACCAACGACGACGTCCGGCGCCTGCAGCGCGAGGACCCCGGCCAGGCCAACCCGCTCTCCGTGCGGCTCGAGCTGCAGGCCGACTGCTACGCCGGCGTGTGGGCGCATTCGGTGTTCGACCAGCTCGACGACGGCGATCTCGCCGAGGCGATCAGGGCCTCGGAGGCGGTCGGCGACGACCGCCTGCAGCGGCGGGCGACCGGGGAGGTCCGCCCGGACTCCTTCACCCACGGCAGCTCCGCGCAGCGCGCGAAGTGGTTCCGCACCGGCCAGGCCTCGGGCGAGCCGGCCGACTGCGACACGTTCTCCGTGGACGACGTCTAGGACGCTGCGTCGCGCAGCAGGCCCTCGACCAGGCCGTCGGGCGTGTGCGGGTCGGCCTCGAGGTCCGGCTCTCTGCCGTGCTCGCGCAACGCGGCGCTCGTCGCCGGGCCGATCGAGACGATCCGCGGGCCTTCGAGGGCGCCGCCCGCCTGCGCGTAGAAGCGCACCGAGGAGGCCGAGGTGAAGGTCAGGTAGTCGGCGGCGGCAGCGGCCGTGCGCGTCGCGTCGTCGAGCGGCTCGGCGACCGTCTCGTAGAGCGCGAGCACGTCGACCTCGGCGCCGCGCTCGCGCAGGGCGTCCGGGAGCACGTCGCGGCCCTCCTTCGCGCGCGCGATCAGGGCTCGGGTGACGGGGATCTCGCGGAGTGCCTCCACGAGCCCCTCGGCCACGGCGCGCTCGGGCACCACGTCGGGCTCGATCCCGCGCTCGCGCAGGGCGCGCGCGGTGCCGGGTCCGATCGCGGCGACCGTGACCCCGGCCAGCTCGCGGGCGTCGCGCAGCAGGGTCATGAAACGGTCGGCGCCGTTGGGGGAGGTGATCGCGACGAGGTCGTAGCCGGCCAGGTCGGGCCTGGTCGCGGGCAGCGGCTCGATGCGGATCGCGGGCGCCTCGACGACCGCCGCGCCGAGCTCGCGCAGGCGGCTGGCGAGCTGCGAGGCCTGCGCCCGCGCGCGCGTGACGGCGATCGTGCGGCCGTGCAGCGGGCGCGCCTCGAGCCAGGCGATCTGCTCGCGCAGCGCGGCGACGGGGCCCACGAGCGTGATCGCCGGGGCCTTGATCCGCAGCTCGGCGGCCCGCTCGGCCACGTCGTCGAGCGTGGCGAGCAGCGTGCGCTGGCCGGGCAGCGTGCCGCGCTCGACCACCGCGACGGGCTCAGTGGGCGCCCGGCCGCCGGCGACGAGCCGCTCGGCGATCCGCGGCAGCGCGCGCACGCCCATGTAGAAGACGAGCGTGCCCGGGAACGCGGCCAGCGCGGGCCAGTCGAGCTGGGACTCCGGCTTGGCCGGGTCCTCGTGGCCGGTGACGAACGCGACGGCGCTGGCGAGCTCGCGCTGGGTGACGGGGATGCCGGCATAGGCGGGCGCGGCGACGCCGGCGGTGATGCCGGGGACGACCTCGAACGGGATGCCCGCATCGCGCAGCAGCAGCGCCTCCTCGCCGCCGCGGCCGAACACGAACGGGTCGCCGCCCTTGAGCCGCACGACGCGGCGGCCGGCACGCGCGTGCTCGAGCAGGAACGCGTGCGTGTTCTCCTGCGGGACCTGCGCGCCGGCGCCCTCCTTGCCGACGTAGACGAGCTCCGCGTCCGGGCGCGCGTGCGCGAGCGCCTCGCGCGGGATCAGCCGGTCGTGCAGGATCACGTCGGCTCGTGCGATCAGTTCGACCGCGCGCACGGTCAGCAGCCCCGGGTCGCCCGGTCCTGCGCCGACGAGGTGCACGATGCCGTGGCTCACGCGGCCGCCTCCTCCGCGCGGCGCAGCACGTCGTCCGCGCCCGCCAGCTGCATCCGGCGGGCGAGCTCGCGCCCGGCCTCCTCCGCTCGGCGCGCGTCCGGCGCCGCACCCGGATCGGCCACCGTCGCGGCGTGCTCGTCGAGCACCCACTCCGACCCGTCGGGTAGGCCGGCGAAGCCGCGGATCTGCAACGACTCCGCGACGAGCCGTGCCGAAACGCCCACGGGGGCGTGACAACTCGCGCCGAGCGCCCGTACGGCGGCCCGTTCCGCCTGCAGGCACGCCATCGTGGCCGCATGGTTCACGGCGGAGGCGACGGCATCGGCGGCGGCACTCGGGGTGCGCGCCTGGACGGCGATCACGCCCTGGCCGGCGGCGGGCACGAACAGCTCGCCGTCGAGCCGCCCTCCGGCCTCGCCGAGGCGGTCCAGCCGCGCGAGCCCGGCGGCGGCGAGCACGATCACGTCGGCCTCGCCCGCGGCGAGCTTGCGCAGCCGGGTGTCGACGTTGCCACGCAGCTCGCGGACCTCGAGGTCCGGCCGCGCGGCGAGCAGCTGCGCGCGGCGGCGCAGCGCGCTCGTGCCCACGCGGGCGCCCTCGCGCACGCCGTCGAGGCGCTGCTCCCCGACCAGCACGTCGTAGGGGTTCGCGCGCCGCGGCGCGGCCACGATCGCCGTGCCCTCGGCCAGCTCGCCCGGCACGTCCTTGGCCGAGTGCACCGCGAGGTCGATGTCGCCGGCCACCAGCGCGGCCTCGAGCGCGCCGGTCCAGCGCGACTTGTCGCCGCGCGCACGGTCGACGTCGCCGGCGGTCGTGATCTCCACGAGCTCGGTGCCACCGCCGATCGCGGCTGCGACGGCGCGCGCCTGCGCGAGCGCCAACCGGCTGCCGCGGGTGCCGATCCGCAGCGGGGTCAACGCGGCCGCAGGGAGCGGACCTCGGCGGGGGCGGCGTCCGCCTCCGCGTCGGCCTCCTCGAGCCCGAAGAGCTCGCGCAGGAGCTGCAGGCGGGCGTGGCGCTGCTCGGCCTCGAGGCCCTTCACGCGCATCGTCGGCTCGTGCAGCAGCCGCTTGACGACCGCGCGCGCGAGCGTCTCGACGCGCTCGCGGTCGGCGTCCGTGAGGCCCTCCCAACGGCCGGCGTTCTCGGCCAGCAGCCGGTCGACGACCTCGTCGCCGCGGGCGCGCAGCGCCGAGAGGGTCGGCAGCACCTCGAGCTGGCCGAGCCAGCCCGCGAACGCCTGGATCTCCTCCTCGACGATGCCCTCGGCACGGCGGGCCTCGGCGCGGCGCACCTGCATGTGGCGCGAGACCGTGCCCTGCAGCGCGTCCATGTCGAGCACGGTGACGCCGGGCAGCTCGGCGCACTGCGCGTCGATGTCGCGGGGCACGGCGAGGTCGACGAGCAGCAGCGGCCGGCCGCGGCGCGCCGTCATCACCTCGGCGATCTCGTCGGCGCCGAGCAGCGTGTGCGGCGAGGCGGTCGAGGCGATCACGATGTCGGCCCGCTCGAGCTCGCCGGGCAGCGCGTCGAACGAGCCCGAGGCGCCGCCGAAGCGCCGGGCGAGCGCGATCGCGCGCTCGCGGCGGCGGTTGGCCACGAACATCGTCGTGACGCCCTGGTCGTGCAGCGCCTGCGCCGTCAGCTCGGCGGTCTCGCCGGCGCCCACGATCACCACGTGGCGCTGCGTGAGGTCGCCGAGCGCGTCGGTCGCCGCGTCCACGGCGACCGAGGCGACCGAGGCGCGGCCGACGGAGATCGCGGTCTCGGTGCGCACGCGCTTGCCGGTCGCCAGCGCGGCGCGGAAGAGCTTGTTCGTCATCGGGCCGGTGGTGCGGGCGCCGAGCGCGAGCTCGTACGCGCGCTTGACCTGGCCCTGGACCTCGGCCTCGCCGACGATCATCGACTCGAGGCCGCTGCTGACGCGGTACAGGTGGCGCGCGGCGTCGCAGTTGCGCAGCGAGTACATGCTCCCCATCAGCTCGGTCGGGCGGATCGCCGCGCGGCGCGCGAGCAGCCCGAGCACGTACGACTCGGCCTCTACGGGGTCGGAGACGACGAGGTACAGCTCCGTGCGGTTGCATGTGGAGATCGCGACGGCCTCCGAGACGTGCTCGTGGCCGGTCAGCTCGCGGATCAGCGCCTCGGCGCCGCCGTCGAGCAGCGCCAGCTTCTCGCGCAGCGCCAGCGGCGCGGTCTTGTGCGAGGTGCCGAGCGCGAGCAGCTCGCTCATCGCGGCACCGTCTCGCGCTGGGCCTCGCGCTCCTCGTCACGGCGCGCCGCGAGCTCCGCCAGCTCGCCGATCTCGCGCGAGATGCGGGAGAGCTTGGCGGCCATGATCGCGACGTAGATCACCACGAGCGCGAGGAAGACCAGGTAGGCCGCGGCCACGTACGGGCCGGCGTCGTCGAGCGGCAGCGCGGGACCCATCAGAGCTGCGGGGCCGCGCTGCGGCGGATGGGGACCCAGTCGTCGTCGCCGGCCAGCCGGCGCTTCAGCGCCCGCAGCGCGAACGTCGCCTGCTTGGAGGTCAGCTCGTACTTGTTGAGCGTGACGAACAGCAGCGCCATGCCGGCGAGGCAGACGAGGAACGTCACGCGCATCGAGCCGGGCATCGCGCCGCCCGTGGTGGACAGGACGCGGGGATGGACGAGCGACTCCGCCGCGCGCACGGCCATGAAGTTCAGCGGCACGAACGCCCCGCCGACGATCGCGAACACCGCGGCGTAGCGCGCCTGACGCTCCGGGTCCTCGATCGAGAAGCGCAGCGGCTGGTAGCAGGCGTAGAGCAGGAACACGATCAGGAACGAGACGAGCGTCGGCTCGTCCCAGACCCACCACGAGCCCCAGGAGGCCTTGGCCCAGATCGAGCCCGTGATCAGCGCGCCGACGGCGAGGATCAGCGAGATGTGGATCGCGACGTAGGAGCGCAGGTCGTAGGTGCGGTCGCCCGAGCGCAGGAAGCGGATCCCGTAGACGCCGCCGGCGACGAAGCCGAACAGCGCGACGATCGCGAGCGGGACGTGCAGGTAGAAGATCTTCTGCACGAAGCCCTGGTCGGCCTCGTTGGGCGCGTAGAAGAAGACCATCGCGAAGCCTCCGACGAGGAGGACGACGGAGACGATCGAGAGGGGGACGAGGCCCCTGGAGAACTTGGCTTGCGTCACTCGTCGAGGAGGTAGTCGAAGACCGCGTAGGCGAGCAGCCCGAACACGAGATCATAGAGCCCGAGGATCAGCGGCCAGCGGCCCTCGACCGCCGCCGCGCCCGCCTCCAGCCAGAGTGGCGCCGTGCCCCTCGCGGCGGCGATCACGACCGGGATCATCAGCGGCAGGACGAGCAGCGGCACGATCACCTCGCGTGCGCGGGTCTGCACGGCGAGCGCGCCGACCAGCGTCCCCACCGCCGCGATCCCGGCGTCGGCGAGCAGCAGCAGCCCGATCAGCTCGGGCAGGCCGGGCCCGGGGGAGGGCTCCAGCAGCAGGATCGCGAACGCCGGCACGGCGACGACCTGCAGCGCGACGAGGAAGACGAACAGCACCGCCGCCTTGGCCAGGAACAGCGACGTGCGGTCCACGGGCGCGAGCAGGAAGCCGTCGAAGCCGCCCTCCTCGCGCTCGGCCACGAACTGCCGGTTGACCGCGAGCACGGCCGCGAACAGCATCGTCACCCAGAACACGCCGGCCGCCAGATCGCCCTCGAGCGAGCGCGCGTCGAGCCCGAAGTGGAACAGCACGAACGTCGAGATGCTGAACAGCGCCATCGCCGGCAGCGTGTCGCCCGTCCGCAGCTCGGCCCGCAGGTCCTTGCGGACCAGCGCCGCCACGGCCGTGCGCGTCGGCGTCCCGCGCGTCGGCGTGGCGCGCGGTGCGCCATCCCCACGCGGTCCGCGCGGCGCGCTCACCTGTACAGCTCCCGCACGGCCGCCTCGTCGACCGCCGCCCGCGACACCGCGAGCGCCTGCTTCCCGCCGCGCAGCCCGAGCACCACGTCGGCCTCCGCGAGCCCGTGCGCGACGTCGTGCGAGATGACCACCCGCGTCACCCCGGCCCCCGGGCCGATCAGCGCCCCGACCGCCGCGGCCGCCCCCGGGTCGAGGTTCGCCAGCGGCTCGTCGAGCAGCAGCAGCTCGGGCTCGTGCAGAACGGCACGGCAGACCGCCACCCGCTGCACCATCCCGCGAGACAGCGTGTGGACCGGCTCGTCCGCCCGCCGCGTCATCCCGACCGCCTCCAGCAGCCCCTCGATCCGCTCTCCGGCGGAGCCGCCCCGGGCGGGCCTCGCGGCGGCGCCACTGCTCGCGGCGGCGCCACTGCTCGCGGCGGTGCGGGCGCGGCCCGCCAGTCCGTGGAGGCGCGCGTGGAAGCGCAGGTTCTCGCGGGCGGAGAGGTCGCGGTAGAGGAGCGGATCGTGGCCCAGCAGCCCGACCCGCCCGCGCACCGCCCAGCCCTCGCCCGGCAACGCGTGGCCGAGCACGCGCGCCTCGCCCCGGTGCGGCCGCAGCAGCGTGGCGAGGATCCGCAGCAGCGTCGTCTTGCCGGCCCCGTTGGCGCCGAAGACCGCGAGCGTCTGGCCCACCGGCACCGACAGCGTCACGCCGCTCAGGGCGACCCGCTCGCCGTAGGCCCTCCCGAGGTCGCGCAGCGCGATCGCCGGGGCGGCCGACGCGCCGTGCCCGCCCTCTGCCTCGGGCGCCGCCTCGGCGCCCTCAGTCGGTGGCATGGTGCGACGAGTCGCCGCGCAGCGTCCGCACCACGTGCCGGAGCGTCGGGGCGAGCACGCCGAAGCCCTCCTCGACCGCCTTCGGCGAGCCCGGGAAGTTGACGATCAGGCACTGCCCGGCGATCCCCGAGATCCCGCGCGAGAGGATCCCCATCGGCGTGTGCCGCGCGCCCTCGGCCCGCAGCGCCTCCGCGAACCCCGGCGCCTCGCGGTCGATCACCGCGCGCGTCGCCTCGGGGGTGATGTCGTTCGGCGTCAGCCCGGTGCCGCCGGTCGTGAACACGAGCTCGCAGCCGTAGTCGATCAGCGAGTTCAGCCGGTCCTCGATCAGCGCGAAGTCGTCGGGGACGACCTCCATCGCGACCACCTCGCAGCCGGCCTGCTCGGCTGCGGCGGCCAGCTTCGGGCCCGACAGGTCCTCCTTCTCGCGGCGCGAGACGGACGTGGAGACGGTGAGGATCCCGGTGCGGATGCGAGCCATGGTAGGTGAGGCGGCCGCAGCACCGGCGGACGTCAACGGCGGCGGGGTAGGGGTGGTGAGGGCGCCGGCGGCGTGCCGTCAACGTCGATCCGCTGCACCGCGCCGAGTCCGAGATCGACGTTCACGGCGATTATCGCCGTCAACGTCGATTCGACCCCGGCCCGTGGTCCCTCGATCGACGTTCACGGCACACCCGCTTCCCCACCTGGAGCCGTTGACGCGCGGCGGCGCAACGCCCCCGGCCGGTCAGGCGGCGGCAGGCGCGTGGGCGGCCTGGGCCGCCGCGATGATCGCCCGCACCCCCGCCTCGTCACCCGAGCGCAGCAGCGCGACGGGGTCGGGGTCGCCGTTGACGATCCCCTCGAAGAACTCTTTGCGGTCCTGGTAGGTGGGCAGCGTGCCCTTGGCCCACCCGCGCGCCTCGTTCAAGAGCACCGCGAGCCGCGCATAGGGCTCGCCGTACTCGTCGGCGATCTGGCGCTTGATCCGCTTGGCCAGCGCGGGCGAGGCGCCCGCGGTCGAGATCGCGATCGCCAGCGGCCCGGTGCGGACGATCGCCGGCAGGATGAAGTTGCACAGCGGCGGGACGTCGACGATGTTCACGAGCATCGCGCGGCGCTCCGCGTCCTCGTAGACGCGGATGTTGACGTCGGTGTCGTTCGTCGCGGCGATCGCGATGAACGTGCGCTCGAGGTCCTCGGAGCGGTACTCGCGCCGCTCCCACTCGATCGAGCCCTCCGCGGCGAGCTCCTGCAGCGGCTCGATCGCGTCCGGGGCGACGAGCACGACCTTCGCGTCGCACGCGAGCAGGCCCTCGACCTTCTCGAGCCCGATGTCGCCGCCGCCGACGACCAGGCAGCGGCGCCCGGTCAGCTTCAGGCAGGCGATGTAGAAGGGGGTCTCGAGCATCCCCTGCACGCACGTCTGATCGCAGATCCCCTTGCGGAACTGGCAGACGCACTCCTTGCCGGCGTAGGCCTGGGCGGGCATACCCCTGAGGGTAGTGGCCCGCCTAGAGCGGCGCGCGCGTCAGCTCGCCGTCGACCCGGCGCCAGATCCCGAGCGGGTTGTCGGCCCGCAGCTCCGCCGGCAGCAGCTGCTCCGGGGCGTTCTGGTAGGCGACGGGACGCAGCCAGCGCGTGATCGCCGTCATCCCGACGGACGTGTGCGCGGACGCGCTCGTTGCCGGGAACGGCCCGCCGTGGTGCATGCCGTAGGTCACCGCCACGCCGGTCGGGAAGCCGTCGAAGATCACCCGTCCCGCGCGCGCCCGCAGCGCGTCCACGATCTCCCCGACGTCCTCGCCAGGCTGCGCGTGCAGCGT
>DATFQI010000386.1:0-8785 GCA_035264365.1 Solirubrobacteraceae bacterium | reverse complement strand
ATCAAGGCCGTCATCAAGGAGGTCTCCTCCTCGACGCGCGGCCCGAGCATCATCGTCTCGCGCCGCGACCCCGAGCTGATCAAGAGCCTGTTCGAGCTCGAGGTGCCCGAGATCGCCGACGGCCTGGTGGAGATCACCAACGTCGCCCGCGAGCCCGGCTACCGCTCGAAGATCGCGGTCGTCTCGCACGCCGACGGCGTCGATCCGGTGGGTGCGTGCGTCGGCCCGCGCGGCTCGCGCGTGCGCATGGTCGTCTCCGAGCTGCGCGGCGAGAAGATCGACATCATCCCCTACAACGACGAGCCGGCCCGGTTCGTCGCCAAGGCGCTCAGCCCCGCGCGCGTGCGCGAGGTGCTCGTCAACGACGAGAACAAGCAGGCCACGGTGATCGTGCCCGACGACCAGCTCTCGCTGGCGATCGGCCGGGAGGGCCAGAACGCCCGGCTGGCCGCCCGCCTGACCGGGTGGCGCGTCGACATCCGCTCCGAGACCGAGTTCGCCAAGGAGGAGACCGACTCCGGCTACGAGGAGGAGGAGGTCGGCGGCCGCTGCGCCGCCATCCTCGGCAACGGACGGCGCTGCCCCAACGCCGCACTGCCGAATTCCCGCTACTGCGGGCTCGAGAGCCATCAGGCGCTCGAGCACAAGGACACCGACGTCGTCGGCTCCGCATAGGCGCTGCGCGGGCTGCGGAGCCCGCGAGCCGAGGGAGCGTCTGCACCGCTTCGCTACCGTGGAGGGTGCGGTCGTTCCAGATCCCGACGCCACTGCTCCGGGCCGCGGAGCCTGGCTTCACCCGACCGCCGCGTGCTGGGAGGCAGCCGTCGCCCGCCGCGGGTTCCACCGGGCCTTCCGAGCGCCCGTGACCATCCCCGAAAGAACCGTAGAATTCATCTCCACATGGCCAAGAAGCGCGTCCACGAGCTAGCGAAGCAGTACGACATGCCCTCGAGCGAGGTCATGAAGCGCCTGCAGGCCTACGGCCTGGAGGTCAAGGCTGCCGCGACGGCGGTGGACACTGAGCTGGCCGACGCCGCGCTCACCGGCAAGCCGAAGCCGAAGGCGTCCAGCAACGGCGCCAAGAAGAAGCAGGCGCCGCAGCCGCCGCCGCACACGGGCGTCGGCTTCGACCGCCCCGCGCCGCGCGCCCCGCGCCCGCCGGACAACAAGCCCGAAGCGCCCAGCGGCGACAAGCCGCGCGAAGGTCAGGGCGGCGGCAACCGCGACGGCAACAAGCGGCCGACCCGCTCCTCGCTGCAGGGCGAGCGCGCCCCCGGCGCGGGCGGCGGCGTGCGCCGCGTCGTCATCGACTCGCAGGCTTCGCGCCGCCAGGGCCCCGGCGGCCCGGGCGGCCCCGGCGGCCCCGGTGGCGGCCCGCCGCGCCGGCCCCCGCGCCGTGGCGGTCGCCGTCGCCGCGGCACCTACACCGAGCCGACCCCGCAGGACGCCAGCGTCCTGAAGGCCGACACGATCCGGGTCAACTCCGGCTCCACGGTCAAGGACGTCAGCGAGTACCTCGGCGTGCCGGTCCCCGAGCTGATCAAGAAGCTGATGGGCCTGGGCAAGATGGCGACGCTCACGCAGACGTTGGCCGACGACGAGATCGAGATCATCGCCGAGGAGTTCGACAAGGAGATCGAGATCGTCCACGCCGCCGACGAGGCGGACGCCGAGCCGGTCTTCGAGGACGCCGCCGACGAGCTCAAGTATCGCGCGCCGGTCGTGACGATCATGGGCCACGTCGACCACGGCAAGACGTCGCTGCTCGACGCCGTGCGCCAGACCGAGGTGGCCGAGGGCGAGGCGGGCGGCATCACCCAGCACATCGGCGCCTACCAGGTGCGCCACGACGGCAAGACGATCACCTTCCTCGACACCCCGGGCCACGAGGCGTTCACCGCCATGCGCGCCCGCGGCGGCCAGGTCGCGGACATCGCCGTGATCGTCGTGGCCGCCGACGACGGCGTGATGCCGCAGACGCGCGAGGCGATCGACCACGCGAAGGCGGCCGAGGTGCCGATGCTCGTCGCGGTCAACAAGATCGACAAGGAGGGCGCGCAGCCCGACCGCGTCCGCACCGAGATGACCAACCTCGGCCTGCAGCCGGAGGAGTGGGGCGGGGAGACGATGTTCGTCGACGTCTCGGCCAAGACCAAGCAGAACCTCGACGAGCTGATCGAGTCGATCCTGCTCGTCGCCGAGGTCGAGGAGCTCAAGGCCAACCCCGACACGACCGCCTCCGGCCAGGTCATCGAGGCCAAGCTCGACCCTGGCCGCGGCGCCGTCGTGACGGTGCTCGTCCAGCGCGGCACGCTGAAGGTCGGCGACGCGCTCGTCGCGGGCGCCCACTGGGGCCGCGTGCGGGCGATGCACGACTTCCACGGCACCCGCGTCAAGGAGGCCGGCCCCTCGATGCCGGTCGAGGTGCTCGGCTTCGACTCCGTGCCCGAGGCGGGCGAGTTCGTCCGCGTCGTCGAGAACGACCGTGCCGCGCGTTCGCTCGCCGGCGAGCGCGCGAACCGGCTCAAGCTCGAGCAGCAGGCCCGCCGCTCCGGCAAGAAGATGTCGCTCGAGACGATCTTCGACCAGGCCCGCGGCGGCGTCGTGTCCGAGCTGAACCTCGTGCTCAAGGCGGACGTCTCCGGCTCGCTGGAGGCCTTCGAGGACGAGATCGCCAAGCTGCCGCAGTCCGAGGTCCAGGTGCAGGTCGTGCGCTCCGGCGTCGGCGGCATCACGGAGTCCGACGTCAACCTGGCTGCCGCGTCCGAGGCGGTCGTCCTGGGCTTCAACGTCCGGCCCGTCGGCGAGGCCGCCCAGCTGGCCGACCGCGAGGGCGTCGAGATCCGCAGCTACTCCGTGATCTACCGCGCGATCGACGAGCTGCGCGACGCCATGCAGGGCATGCTCGCCCCCGAGGAGGTCGAGGAGACGGTCGGCGCCGCCGAGGTGCGCGCAATCTTCCGAGCCTCTCGCGTGGGCACGATCGCCGGCTCGATGGTCACCGACGGCCGCATCACGCGTGGCGCCAAGATCCGCCTGGTGCGGGACGGCACCGTCGTGCACACCGGCGAGATCGCCTCGCTGCGGCGCGTCAACGACGACGTTCGCGAGGTCGCCGCCGGCTTCGAGTGCGGCATCGTGCTCGCCAACTACGCCGACATCAAGGAAGGCGACATCATCGAGGCGTACGAGACGCGCCAGGTCGAGCGCAAGCTCTCCTAGTTGTCCAGCGAGCGCGCGTTCGTGGTGCTCATGCGCGTCCACCTGCACTTCCCCGAGGCCGGCTCCCTGAAGGCCAAGCGGGCGGAGCTCAACCGGGTCAAGGCCCATCTGCGCCAGCGGATGGGCGCCTCGGTCGCCGAGGTCGGCGGGCTCGACACGTGGCAGCGCTCGACGCTGGCCGTCGCGTTCGCCGAGGCGTCGCCGGCGCGCTGCGACGAGGCCGCCGACCGCGTGCAGCGGATGCTCGACGCGAGCTTCCCGCAGGGCGTGCGGACCGAACGGCGCATCGCCTCCTGGGAAGACATCGGAGGAATAGGATGAGCGCCGACCGGATGCGCCGGGTCGACGAGGCCATGAGGGAGGTCTTGTCGGGCGCAATCACCTCTGAGATCAAGGACCCGCGCGTCGGGTTCGTCACCGTGACCGCCGTGGAGACATCACCTGATCTGCGCCATGCGCGCGTGTACGTGTCGGTGCTCGGCGAGGACCCCGTGCGCCGCCGCTCGATGGCCGGGCTCGAGTCCGCCCACGGCTACCTGCAGAAGCGCGTCGCGAGCGAGCTGCGGCTCAAGAACACGCCCACGCTGGAGTTCCTCTACGACGACTCGCTCGACCGCGGCCTGCGGATCGCGGAGCTGCTCGAGATCGAAGAGGCGGAGCGGAGGTCGTCGTGAGCTCGGAGAACGGCGCCAGCTCGAGTCGCGCCCAGCTGATGGACGCGATCCGCGAGACCGACCGCTTCCTGCTGACCACGCACGAGCGCCCTGACGGCGACGCGATCGGCTCGCTGGCGGCGATGCAGCACGTGCTGACGGCGATCGGCAAGGACTCGCTCGCGTTCGTGGCCGCCGACGAGTTCCCGCTGCCCTACGAGTACCGCTTCCTGCACCTGGAGGGGCTCGTCACCGAGCCGCCGCCGGACCTCTGCGAGCGGGTGCTCGTGTTCCTGGACTGCGGCAACATCGACCGCACGAGCGCGCACCAGCTCAAGCACGAGGACCACCGGATCCTCAACATCGACCACCACCACGACAACACGCGCTTCGGCACGGTCAACTGGGTCGACGGCATCGCGTCGTGCACGGCCGAGATGGTCTGGGACCTGATGCAGGAGCTCGACGTGGAGCTCACGCCGGCGATCGGCGAGGCGCTCTACGTGGGGCTGGTGACCGACACGGGCCGCTTCATGTACGACAACACCGGCCCGCGCGCGCACGAGATGGCGGCCGCGCTGCTCGAGGGCGGGGTCGACGGCCACGGGATCTTCCGGCGCCTCTACGAGGGGATGCCGCAGGGCAAGCTCGAGCTGCTGGCGCGCGGCCTGACCCACGTGGAGCGCTACGACGGCGGCCTGCTGACCGTCACGCACCTCACGCTCGAGGACTACCGGGAGACGGGCGCCGACGAGAGCTACTCCGAAGGCGTCGTGGACCACCTGCGCTCCGTCGAGGGCACCGCGGTCGCCGCGCTCGTGCGCGACCTGCTCACGGACGAACCGCCGCGCCGCAAGGTCTCGCTGCGCGCCACCGACGGCCGCGTCGACGTCTCGCGGATCGCGCGCTCGCTGGGCGGCGGCGGGCACCGCCGCGCCGCCGGCTTCTCGACCGACCTGGACTTCCCGGAGCTGGTCGAGGTCCTCCGCACCGAGCTCGCCCGCCAGCTTTGACGGACGGGGTCATCCTGGTCGACAAGCCGGCCGGGATCACGTCGCACGACGTCGTCGCCCGTACGCGCCGGAGGCTCGGCCGCGGCGTGAAGGTGGGCCACGCGGGCACGCTGGATCCGTTCGCGACCGGGCTCCTGCTCGTGCTCGTGGGTCGCGCCACGCGCGTGCAGCGCTTCCTGATGGCGCTGCCCAAGCGCTACGAGACCGTCGCGCGGCTGGGCTGGACCTCGACCACCGGCGACCCCGAGGGCGAGCTGGCAGAGGGACGGATGCCGCCGGAGCCGCTCGCGCTGCCGACCGGCGTCCTGCGCCAGCGCCCGCCCGCCTACAGCGCCGTCAAGATCGGCGGCGAGCGGGCCTACGCGAAGGCCCGCCGCGGCGAGGCCGTCGAGACCGCCGAGCGGGAGGTGACGGTCACCCGCTTCGAGCAGGAATGGCGCGAGGACGACCGCGCGGGCCTCGTCATCGAGTGCTCCTCGGGCACCTACGTGCGCTCGCTGGTCGCCGACCTCGGCGACGCGTACTGCCTCGAGCTGCGCCGCACCGCGATCGGCCCTTTCGAGGTCGCCGACGCCGACGAGGAGCGGATCGTCCCGCTGCGCGATGCCCTCGGCTTCCTGCCCGAGGTCCACCTGGAAGGCGACGACGCCCGCCGCGCGGGCCACGGCGTCGCGGTCGCCGCGACGGGGGCGGGCCACGGCGTAGCGGTCGCCGCGACGAGCGCGGACGACGGCCCCGCGAGTGCGGCCGCTGCCTACGTGCGGCTCACGGACGCGGACGGCCTGATCGCGATCGCGGAGCCCCGTGAGCCGGGCGTCTTGAAACCCGTCGTAGGCTTCCGCGGCTGATGGCCACGCTCTCGGTCACCTGGCTCCCCGATGCGCAGCCGCGCGAGCGCCACCTCGCCGTGGGCGAGTTCGACGGCGTGCACATCGGCCACCGCGAGGTGATCCGTGGCGCCGACACCGTGCTGACCTTCGAGCCGCACCCGCGCTTCGTGGTCGCGCCCGACTCGGCCCCGAAGCTGCTGACGCCGCTGGCGATCAAGGCCGACCTGATCGCTGCGCTGGGCGTGCGCGAGCTCGTCGTGATCCCGTTCGACGGCTCCTTCGCCGCCCAGACCGCGCAGGAGTTCATCGACCGCGAGCTGATCGAGCGGCTCGGCGCCCGCACCGTCTCGGTCGGGGAGAACTTCCGCTTCGGCAACCGCGCCAAGGGCGACACCACGCTGTTGCGCGCGCAGGACGCCTTCCAGACGCGCGTCGCGGAGCTGGTCGAGGTCGACGGCGAGATCGTCTCCTCGACGCACATCCGCGGGCTGGTGTCGGTCGGCGACGTCGCCGCGGCCGCCCGCTTCCTCGGCGCCCCGTTCCAGATGCGCGGCACGGTCGCCCACGGCGACAAGCGCGGCCGCACGCTCGGCTTCCCGACCGCCAACCTGGTGCCCGACAACGCGCTCGTGGTGCCCGACCACGGGATCTACGCCTGCCGCGCGGAGGTCGGCGGCGAGCGCCGGGTCGCGGCCGTCAACGTCGGCGTGCGCCCGACATTCCAGACGGGCCGCGGGCTGCTCGTCGAGGCCTACCTGCTCGACTTCGACGGCGACATCTACGGGCAGGAGCTGCGACTGGAGTTCCTCGAGCGCCTGCGCGGCGAGAAGCGCTTCGACAGCGTCGACGCGCTCGTCGAGCAGATGCACCGGGACGTCGACGAGGCCCGGCGCATCGCGGCTTGACTCTGACTAAAGTCAGAGATATGGACGCCGTCGAGCAGGTCCGCTCATTCAACCGGCTCGTGACCCGCCGGATCGGCGCCCTGGAGGACACCTACCTCACGACCGGCCGCCCGCTCGGCGCCAATCGCGCGCTGTGGGAGATCGGCGCCGCCGACACCGACCTGCGCGCCCTGCGCGCGCGGCTGGACCTCGACTCGGGCTACCTGAGCCGGCTCGTCGCCGGGCTCGAGCGCGAGGGGCTCGTGGAGCGCGCGCCCGACAGCGCCGACCGGCGCGTGCGGTCCGTACGGCTCACGGACGCGGGGCGCGAGGAGCGGGCGCGCCTCGACCGCGCGAGCGACGCCCTCGCCGGCTCCCTGCTCGCGCCCCTCGGCGACGGCCAGCGCGAGCGCCTGATCGAGGCGATGGCGACCGTCGAGCGGCTGCTGACCGCCGGCCTCGTCGAGGTCGCGCCCGAGGACCCCGCCGGCGCGGCTGCGCAGGCGTGCCTGGCCGCCTACTTCGCGGAGATCGACGAGCGCTTCGAGCACGGCTGGGACCAGGCCGCCGGGATCCGGCTCGAGCCGGCCGACATGGCGCCTCCGCGAGGGCTGATCCTGATCGCGCGCCTCGACGGTGAGCCGGTCGGCTGCGGCGTCCTCTGGCACCACGGCGGCGGCGTCGCCGACGCCAAGCGGATGTGGGTCGCGCCGCGGGCGCGTGGGCTGGGCCTCGGCCGCCGCCTCCTTGCCGAGCTCGAGCGCCACGCCCGCGAGGCCGGCGTGCGCACCCTGCGGCTGGACACCAACCGCGCGCTGACGGAGGCGATCGGGCTCTACCGCGCCGCCGGGTACGAGGAGATCGAGCGCTTCAACGACGAGCCGCACGCGCACCACTGGTTCGCCAAGCCGCTGGGGTGAAGACCCCAATGCACCGGCGGGCGGGGTACCGGCGCGGCACCATGGGTAGTCGTGGAGCACATGCAGGTGGTCATCGCCCATGCCGACCCCGGGACGCTGAGCCGGTTCGTGCGCGTGCTCTCGCACGTCGGCCACGAGGTGCGGGCGCTCGCGACCGCCGCCGAGGCGATTGACGCCTGCCGCGAGCGGCCGCCCGACGTCGTGCTCGTCGACGTCGAGCTGTGCCGCGACGACGGCCAGGACCTGCTGGCGGAGCTCAAGGGCGACCCCGACGCCTACCGCAGCGCGGTCGTGCTGCTCGAGCGCCACGACCTGGACCTCGACGCGGCCGTGTCGGCACTGCGCGGCGGCGCCCAGGACTTCCTCGTGGAGCCCGTCTCCGACGCCGAGCTCGTCGCCCGTGTCGATGCGGCCGGGCGCACGAAGGTGCTCCAGGAGGAGCTCGTCGCCCAGTCGCGGCGGCTGGAGACGCTGATCTTCGAGGACGTGCTCACCGGCCTCGCGAACCGCCGCTCGATCCTGACGTCGCTCAACGGCATGGTCAGCGGCGCCCGCCGCCACCACCGGCCGCTCTCGGTGGCGATCGTCGACATCGACCACTTCAAGCTCATCAACGACCGCCAAGGCCACGCCGCGGGGGACCGCGTCCTCTCCGCCGTGGCCGGCAACCTGCGGCGCAACCTGCGCGCCGAGGACCAGGTCGGGCGCCTCGGCGGCGAGGAGTTCCTCGCGCTGCTGCCTGACGCCGACGCGCCGGCGGCCGCCACCGCGGCCGAGAAGCTGCGCGCGTGCGCCGGGACAGCGGGCGTCACGGTCAGCATCGGCTGGGCGACGTGGGAGGGGGAGACGGCCGAGGAGCTGCTGCGCCGGGCCGACGAGGCGCTGTACGCCGCGAAGGCCGCCGGGCGCGATCGGGTGGAGGGAGCGCGTGCTACCGTGCCACGCCGCACATGACCGCGATGACCCCCGAGGAGAAGCGCGAGATCGTCACCCGCTTCGGGGCCTCCGAGGCGGACACGGGCGCGACGCAGGTGCAGATCGCGCTGCTCACGCGGCGCATCAACCACCTCACCGAGCACCTGCGCGAGCACAAGCACGACCACCACTCGCGCCGCGGCCTGCTCATGCTCGTCGGCCGTCGCCGCCGCTTCCTCGACTACCTGCAGAAGAAGGACCTCGAGGGCTACCGCTCGCTCATCCGCGAGCTCGGCCTGCGCCGGTAGGAGCCGCCGGTGCCGCTGCCGGCGGGCACCAGCGCGCCGG
>DATFQI010000385.1:0-5943 GCA_035264365.1 Solirubrobacteraceae bacterium | reverse complement strand
GCTTCGCACGGCTGCCTCGACCGGGCTGCCCACCGCGCGCTCCAGGCGGAGCACGAGCTTCAACCAGAGGGGGGCATCGGCGGGCACGGCAAGGACCATAGCACCAAGTTGACGTGACTTCAGTTCGGATGCTAACGTCCTGCCGATGCAGGCAGTCCGGCTCACGGCATGGGAGCGACCCGCCCGGCTCGTCGAGGTCCCTGTGCCCGAACCAAGGCCGGGTGAGGTCCTCGTCCGGGTGGCCGCGGCCGGGCTCTGCCACTCCGACCTGCATCTCATGCACTGGCCCGCCGGAGCGCTCCCGTACGAGCTCCCGTTCACGCTCGGCCACGAGATCGCCGGCACCGTTGCCGCGCTCGGCCCGGGAGCCGAGGGTCTGGAGCCGGGCGAGCCGGTCCTGGTCTACGGGCCGTGGGGCTGCGGCGGCTGCCACTCGTGCAGCGTCGGAGCCGAGCATCTCTGCGAGCGACCGCCCACGGCGCGCGGGGCGGGCCTCGGCCGCGACGGCGGGCTGGCGGACTACGTGGTCGTGCCGTCGCCCCGCCTCACCGTGCCGCTCGACGGGCTCGACCCGGTCGCCGCGGCGCCGCTGGCCGACGCGGGGCTGACGCCCTACCACGCGATCCGCCGCGCGCTGGGCCTGCTGCGACCGGGAACCAGCGCGATCGTCATCGGCGTCGGCGGGCTCGGCCACGTCGCCGTCCAGCTCCTGAAGGCGCTCGGCCCGTCGCGCGTGGTGGCCGTGGACCGTCGCGACGAGGCCCTCGAGGTCGCGACCCGCGGCGGCGCCGACGCCGCGCTGCAGGCGGCCGGCCTTACTCCCCTCGAGCTGCGGCGGGCCGCGGGCGCCCGGGGCGCGGCACTCGTCCTCGACTGCGTCGGCAGCGACGAGACGCTCTCCCTCGCCGCCGGCGCCGTCGCGCCGGGAGGCCACGTCTCGCTGCTGGGGCTGGCGGGCGGGAGGTTCCCGATGCACTTCGGCGGCGTTCCGCTCGAGACCTCGGTCATCTTCTCCAACTGGGGCACGCGGTCGGAGCTGGCGGAGGTGGTCGAGCTCGCACGCGACGGCGCCGTGTCGATGGAGATCGAGCGCATCTCGCTGGCCGAGGTCCCGGAAGCCTACGAGCGGCTGGCGGCCGGCGGGGGCCGCGGCCGGCTCGTCGCGGTACCGGACCGGGAGCCGGCGTCATGAGGCTCGAGGGCAGGATCGCCGTCGTGACAGGCGGCGGCTCCGGCATCGGCGAGGCGATCTGCCACCGCCTCGCCGGCGAGGGCGCGCGAGTCGCAGCGATGGACCTCCGGCTCGACGCGGCGCGGCAGACCATCGCCGCCATCGGCGCCGGCCTCGCGGTGCACGCCGACGTCGGCGACAGCGACGCCGTGGATGCAGCGCTCGCGCGCGTGGAGCGCGAGCTCGGCGCCGTCGACATCCTCGTCAACAACGCGGGGGCGGTCGGCGGAGCCCACCTCGCGCGGGTCATGCCGCTGCTGGAGACCCAGCGGCTCGAGGCGCTCTCCGGAGGCGTGCGGACGCCGCTGGACGCGCTGGTGCGGCTGAGCGACGACGAGTGGCGGCGGCTGCTCGCGGTCCACCTCGACGGCACGTTCTTTTGCACCCGCGCGGCGGCGCGGCTCATGGCCCCCCGCGGCTCCGGCGCGATCGTGAACATGTCGTCCGTGTGCGGGATCGAGGGCTGCACCGGACATCCGCACTACTCGGCGGCCAAGGCCGCGATCCTCGGGTTCACCAGGGCGGTCGCCAAGGAGCTGATCGTCCAGGGCATCCGTGTGAACGCGGTGGCCCCGGGGCACGTCGACACCAGCGCGCTCAAGGGACAGCTCGACGAGAGCCGGCAGGTGATCGCGGACCACACGCCGGCCGGCCGGCTGGCGCGACCGGAGGAGATCGCCGCGACCGTGGCGTTCCTGGCCTCTGAGGACGCCGCCTACTACGTCGGAGCGACGCTGAGCCCCAACGGCGGGCTCGTCACCGCCGCGTGATCAGCGCGAATCGGCGGTGCCGGGCATGCTCCACTGCGCACCGCCGTCGACCGTGAGGATCGATCCGGTCGTGTAGCTCGACGCCTCGCCGGCCAGGTACAGGGCGGCGCCGGCGATCTCCTCCGCGAGCCCGGCGCGGCGCAGCGGGAACGTCCGCGTGCGCTCGGCGAGCGCGTCCATGTCCCATGCCTCCGAGATCGTCGTGAGGAACGGGCCGGGCATGATCGCGTTGACGCGCACGCGCGGGCCGAGCGCATGGGCGACGCCGACCGTCAGTGCGTTGAGGCCGGCCTTGGCGGCCGCGTACGGAACGATGTCGCCGGTCGGGCGCACCGCCCCCGTGCTGGAGACGTTGATGATCGAGCCGCCCTCGCCCGCGGCCATGCGCTCGCCGACGAGCGCGCACAGGCGGAACGGGCCCTTGAGGTTGACGGCGATCACCTTGTCGAACAGCTCCTCGGTCACCTCCCCCAGCCCGTGGTAGAGCGGCGAGACGCCGGCGTTGTTGACGAGCACGTCGACGCGGCCGAACTCGCCGTAGGCCGCCTCCACGAGCCGCTCGAGGTCGTCCCAGCGGCCGACGTGGCAGGCGTGTCCCAGCGCCCGCCCGCCTCGTGCGCGCAGCTCCGCGGCGACTTCCCTGCACGCGTCCTCCTTGCGGCTGGCCACGACGACGTCGGCGCCGGCCGACGAGAACGCCCGCGCGATGGCGAGGCCGAGCCCGCGCGTGCCGCCAGTGACGAGCGCCACGCGGCCGGAGAGGTCGAACGGCCCGCGCACCTCCCGGGCGCTCGGCGACGTGCGGCTCACCGGCGACCCGCGCAGTCCGGGACGGGACGGCGCCGCGGGCGCCGGCCGCGCGCGCTCGCGCGCCCGATCTCGGTGACCTCGAACAGCGAGCCGTCTTCGCCGACCCGCTCGGCAACGGCGCGCGCCTCCAGCAGCAGCTCCAGGTTGCCGACCACCTCCCAGACGACGAGCAACGGCTGCTCGAGCACCGTCCGCTCCGGCCAGAGCCCGCCGGCGATCCCGAACGCCGTGCGGGGGCCCTCGCCCAGGATGGCGAGGATGCGCTCGCACCGGCGACGATGGTCGCGGAGCCGCGCGGTGACGAGCCGCCGGTGATCGGTGACGGGGTCGCCGTGGCCGGTCAGCAGTCGCGTGAGCGGCATCGCCTGCGTACGTTCGAGGTTCTCGAGATACCGCAGGCGCGAGCGCGCACGGCCGTCCGGCGCGCGATCGGGAGCGCAGATCTCCGTGTTCGAGGAGATCCGCGCAAGGAGGTGGTCGCCGACGAAGGCGATGCCGTCGCGATCGTCCACGAGCAGCGTGTCCGTCGTGCTGTGGCCGGGCCGCGCGATGACGCGGAGGCTGCGGCCGCCCGCGCGCACCCGGTCGCCGTCGGCCAGCCTGACGTCGGCCTGGAAGGACTCCGTCGTCGCTCGGATATAGCTCCAGAACCCCTCCGTGTCGGCGATGACCTGCTCCGGCGCGCCGTGATGGGTCATCAGCGCGCGCGCGAACCGCCTGTCCTGCTCGATCTCCGCCGAGTAGCGCGCGGCGTAGTCGGCGACGCCGTCCAGCATGGCCACCGACGCGCCCGAGCGACGCCGGATCGTGGCGACGAGGCCGACGTGGTCGAGATGGTGATGCGTCGCGAGCAGCAGCTCGATGTCCTCGACGCGCAGCCCTTCGCGCTGGAGACCCCGCTCGAGCGCCGACAGTGAGGCCTCGTCCCGCGCCCCGGTGTCGATCAGGGTCACCGGATCGCCCGGCAGCAACCAGGCGTTCACCGAGCCGACGCCCGCAAGCGGAAGTGGGATGGCGATGGGGTCGTGCATGAATTGACTTCAGTATTGCAGACGCGGCGCCTGTACGCCACCACCTGGTACAGCCGAACCATGGGCTTGCGATTCCGGAGCGGCCGTGTACTATCTAGCTGAAGTCAGTTCGACAAACCGAATGGAGCGATGATGACCCTGGGTGCGCAGATGAACGGAGCCGCGGCGACGGAGGAGTTCGTGCAGTACGAGGTCGCCGAGGGGATCTGCACGATCTGGCTCAACCGGCCGGAGGTCAGGAACTGCGTGAACTGGGGTCTGCTCACGCAACTCGGGGAGGCGCTCGAGCGCGCGGACGCCGACGACGCGGTCCGCGTGGTCCTCATCCGCGGGCGCGGCAACACCTTCTGCGCGGGCGCCGACCTGAACATGCTCGACGCCGAGTTCCTCGGCACCACCAACAACTCGGTCCGGATCGCCCAGGTCTCCGCCCGCACGTTCGATCGCGCCTTCAACCTCTCCAAGCCGACCGTCGCGGTGGTCGAGGGCTATGCCGTCGCCGGCGGCTTCGAGCTGATGATCTCGTGCGACTTCGCCGTCGTCGCCGACGACGCCAAGATCGGCGACTTCCACATCCGCCGCGCGCTGTTCGGCGGCGCGGGGCCGATCTACCGGCTCCCCCGCTACATCGGCCTGCGCAAGACCAAGGAGCTGCTGCTGACCGGCAAGCTGCTCTCCGGCAAGCAGTGCGAGGACTGGGGACTGGCCAACGTCTCGGCGCCGGCCGAGGAGCTCGACCAGGCGATCGCCGACTTCGTCGCGCCGATGAAGGACAAGAGCGCGTTCACGATGCGGATCACCAAGCTCGCCGCCAACCGCGGCCTCGACGGCGACACCGAGACCCTGATCGCGCTCGAGAGCATGACCTGCAACGTCGCGCACCAGTCCCAGGACGCGCGCGAGGGCGTGCAGTCCTTCCTGGAGAAGCGCGAGCCCGTCTGGTCGCACCGCTAGCCCGATGGACTTCGCGTTCGATGCCACCACAGAGCAGCTGCGCAAACGGCTGCTCGCCTTCATGGACGAGTGCGTGTACCCGGCGGAGCCGCGCTTCCGCGAGGAGGTCGACGGGTCCGCGCACCGCTGGGGCACGCCTCCCGTGATCGAAGAGCTCAAGGTGCAGGCGCGGGAGCGCGGCCTGTGGAACTTGTTCCTGCCGCCGATCCACGAGCACGGTGCCGGGCTGACCAACCTGCAGTACGCGCCACTGGCCGAGATCACGGGCCGCAGCCCCTGGCTGGCGCCGGAGGCCCTCAACTGCTCGGCGCCCGACACGGGCAACATGGAGCTGCTGTCGCTGTTCGGCACGGCCGCGCAGAAGGCGCGCTGGCTGGATCCGCTGCTCGACGGACGGATCCGGTCGGCCTTCTCGATGACCGAGCCCGAGGTGGCGTCCTCGGACGCGACGAACATCGCGACCCGGATCGAGCGCGACGGCGACGACTACGTCATCAACGGACGCAAGTGGTGGACGTCAGGCGCGATGTCGCCGCGCTGTGAGCTGCTGATCGTCATGGGCGTCACCGACCCTGGCGAGGAGCGCCACCGCCGCCAGAGCATGATCCTCCTCCCGAGAGGCACGCCCGGAGTCGGGATCGTGCGCTCGACGAGCCTGTTCGGCTATGACGACGGACCGCACGGCGGCCACGCCGAGATCGTCTACGACGACGTCCGCGTGCCGGCGGCGAACCTGCTCGGGGAAGAGGGCGAGGGCTTCCGGCTGGCGCAGGAGCGGCTCGGCCCCGGCCGCATCCACCATGCCATGCGGGCGATCGGGATGGCCGAGCGCGCGCTCGAGCTGCTGTGCCGGCGGACCGCCTCGCGGTCGACGTTCGGGAGCCCGATCATCGACCATGGCGTCGTCCGCCACTGGATCTCGGAGGCGCGGGTGAGGATCGAGCAGGTGCGCCTGCTCGTGCTCAAGACCGCCTGGCTGATGGACACCGTCGGCAACCGCGGGGCACGGGTCGAGGTCTCGGCGATCAAGGTCGCGGCCCCTGCCGTCGCCACGTGGGTGATCGATCGCGCCATCCAGGCGCACGGGGGCGCCGGCGTGTCGCAGGACCATCTGCTCGCGGAGCTCTACGCGGTCGCGCGCATCCTC
>DATFQI010000384.1:0-8060 GCA_035264365.1 Solirubrobacteraceae bacterium | reverse complement strand
CGCACGCTGCGACTGCAGGGCGAGCTCCCGGGGCTCGACGGGGACGCCGCGCTGGCCGTCGAGTTCAGCCCTGACGGGCGCACGATCGCGGTGACCGGCAGCGGTGGGAGCGTCGCGCTGCGCGACGCGCGCAGCGGCCGGCCGGTCAGGCCGCCGTTGCCCGGTGTCCGATCGAAGTTCAGCGCTCCACGGGGTCCGAACTGGACCCCGCCGCCATCGAGCGACGCGCAGGCCCTGGACTTCTCCCCGGACGGCGGCCGGCTCGCCGTCGCGGACCTCCTGGGCAACGTCCGGCTGCTCGACCTGAGAAGCGGCACCGTGCGCGACGGACCGCGACTCCCGACGGGCGCGATCAGCCTGTCGTACAGCCCCGACGGCAAGCTCCTGGCGATCGGGCTCGCCAACTACGGCACCGAGCTGCGCGACGGGCGATCGCTCCGTGTCGTCGCACACCTCAACAACGGCGCCGGCGAGGACGCGGACCGCGCGGTCCGGTTTTCACCTGATGGCGGACTGCTCGCCGTAACGTCCCATGAGGGTTACACGCAGCTGTGGGACGTGGCGAGCCGCCGCCGCGCCGGCAGACGCCTGACCGGCCACGAGGGGGGCGTCCTCGGCGCGGAGTTCTCTCCCGACGGGAGGATGCTCGCCACCACGGCAGGCGACGGGGCGGCGATCCTGTGGAACGTCGCGTCGCGTCGCGCGCTCGGAACGCTCCCGGGGCCGCTCGGCTGGGTCACCGCGCGGTTCTCGCGTGACGGCCGGCAGCTCTTCGTGCTCCGTGACAGTGGCGATGCCGAGCGCTGGGAGGTCGACCCCGACGCCTGGTCGGAGCACGCCTGTCGCGTGGCGGGCCGCGAGCTGACGCGCGCCGAGTGGAGTGAGTTCGTCCCGGATCAGGCTTACCGCCCGGTGTGCGGCTCATAGCCGCGCCCACCCTGACCTCAGCGTAAGACCGACCTTCCCACCGGGTAAAGACATCGGCCCCGAACCGCCCATAGCGCGGGCCTGGGCGGCGGCGGAGGATCGTCGGCATGACCCCCCACAGGCACATCAAGGCCGGTCTGGTCATCGCACTCGCGGGCGGCGCTTTCGTGGCTGGCGGGTGTGGGGAGACCGCGCCCGCGGCGAAGACGGCCGCACGGCCGGAGAAGGTGGACTACACGCGATTCCTGCTCCGCGACGGCGAGCAGCCCGGTTTCCGTCGCGTCGAGAGCATCCTCACGGACGAGGCCGAGACCTTCGCGGAGAAAGCCGGCCTCACGAACGCAGAGCTGCGCCGGATGCGCAGCGCCGGGATGGGCCCGGCCACCTACCAGCCGACCGAAGGCCCCGACTCCCGCGGAGTCACCAGCGTGACGCTGTTCGCGAGCCCGCAGGGCGCCGCGCGCTGGCTGGCGCAAGAGCAGCGCAAGGACTACATCCAAAGGCAGATGCCCGGCGGTGGGAAGCTCCGCCGCTTCGTGGTCCCCGGCATCCCCGGCGCGCGCGGCTGGACGGCGTCCAAGGACGGCCATGTCGTCGGCAACATCTTCTGGGTCCAAGGGCGCTGCCTGATGATCCTCGGCAACGAGACCACCGGCCCGTTCGACGGCCCCCTGGCGACCGGCGCGCATGCGATCTACCAACGCACGAAGGGCCAGTGCCCGTAGCAGCGCTTCGCCGGCGAGGTCGGCCCGGTTACGAAGGTGGACAACGCTCTTCGCATGGCCCGCCGGCACGGGTGAAAACCAACGCAAGGAGTTCGCGATGAAGGGACGTATTGCTCGGCTCCCCCATCGGTGCGGGTTGACGGTGCGCTCGGGGATTGGGACGCTGGGCCCGTGCTGGTCCGGCTAACCGTTGCGCTCTCGTCCGGACTCGCGATAACGCCCGGCGTCTGCGCCGCCTCCACGGTGTCGCTCGCCGATCGTTCGCGCATCGATTACGGACCGGGTTGGGCCAGCGTCGCCTATCGCGCCGCGCCCGGCGAGGCCAATAACGTGCAGTTGACCACGGTCGACCAGCTGACCGTCCGCGTGACCGATTCGAACGCGGTGATCACGGCGGGCCGGTCGTGCCGGTCGATCGATTCACATACCGTGGAGTGCAGCGTCGCCGGCCTTGGCCTAAATGGCCTCATCGGTGCGCAAGTGGAGGCCGGCGACCTGGACGACGTCGTAAAGAGCCGTGGACCCGGCCTGTCAGCAAACGGAGGACGAGGCGATGACCTCCTCGAGTCCTCGAGCATCGCGGCCGGCATTCTGAATGGCGGCGGCGGCCGGGACACGCTGCTGGGTGGCACGAATCAGGACACCCTGATCGACGGCGACGCCAGCGGCGCCGCCGATTCCGACGTGCTCGACGGCCGCGAAGGCGGCGCGATCGTGAGCTACGCGTCGCGCACCGCGCCGGTGCTCGTCGACCTCGACGATCCGGGCGGTGACGGCGAGGCCGGAGAGGGCGACGTGCTCCGTTCGATCACCGGTGCCATCGGCGGCCGGGGCGCGGACGTGCTGCGCGGCGACACACGCGGGAATTCCCTCAACGGCGGGCCGGGGAGCGACCGCCTCTACGGACTGGGGGGCGACGACTCGCTCGCCGGCGGCAGCGGCGACGACCGCGTCGCGGGGTTGGCCGGCGACGACTTCATCCAAGGACAAGCCGGGCGGGACACCCTCAACGGCGGAAGGGGCCGAGATTTCATCGACGGCGGCGCCGGCCAGGACGCGATACGCGGCGACGATGGCTCGGACTCCCTCACATCAGGCTCGGCCCACTGCGGCAACGGTTTGGACGAGGTGCAACCCGCCGCCCGGGACTACGTTGCCGGGGACTGCGAGACGGCGCAGTTCGGACTGCGCGTGACGCGAAGAGAGTTCGCGGACTCCAAGCAGATCGCGTTGGTCCCGAATCCGGTCGCAGTCGACACGTCCACCGTGACGTTCAAGCTCGAGTGCCCGTACCTGTCCGTGGACGGAGAACCGGACCCGGTCACCCTGCAGGGCAGAGTGACGCTCCGGAGCGACGGCGGCACGCTGCTCGGCAGCGCCCGACTTCCCGATCCGTGCGGCAACGCGCGTTTCGGCTCCAAGGTTCCGACACTCAAGGTACGAGTGCGGCTGACCTCCGCGGGTCAACGACTACTACGCGGCCGCGCACGGATCGTCACCGTGGCGTTCGCCGGCCGCAATGTCCCGCCCGTGCCATGGAGGATTCGCTTGCGCGGTCCTCGGACGACGAGCTCCTGAGTCGCCTGGGGACGGTCAAGGAATCCACGGGGCGCAACGACGACTTCTGCGAGGCAGCGGTACCGGCGCTGAACTGATGCCCGGCCCCGCACGCCAGCTCGCGCGACGCTGAGGGGCCGGCTGACGGGGACTCCCCCGCTTCGCTGGACGATGCCCCACCGACGGGGTCCGGCGAGCCCTCGTCCTTGAGTACCGTCCGTCGAACCTGGACCAATCGCCAAATCGCGCGGGTCCCTGACGACTGGAGTGGTGATGAGCGGCTACAAGTGCTGAGCGACGAGACAGGTCCTCGATACCACGAGCATGGCCTGCCCGGATAAGCTCACGGAATCGATCGGGACGCCGAGACACGGAGGATCATGGAGGGCTCCACGGCGGGGGTTCGCGGCTGGTCGGCACGCCAGCGCTCCGGGGTGGCGATCCACGCTGCCCTGGTGGCGCTGCTCGTGCCTGCGTACGTGTTGATCGCTCCGGTGGCGAACTGGCGCGAGCCGCTGGTGCTGGCGATGCTCGCTGCGATGGCGGTCGTCGTGGATCGCCACGACGTGCCGCTGCCGGCGGGCATCCGTTTCGACGCGCTCATGGCCGTGGCCTTGATCGCGGTGGCGGCCGGCGGGCCGCTTCCGGCGTTCGCGGTCGTGCTCGTGCCAATGGTCTTCAACGCGGCGACCGGCCACGAGCGACTGCTGCGCGCCGGCAACCTCGCCAACGTGGCGGCCTACGGCTGGTACACGCTGGCCGGCGGGCTGATTCTCCAGGCGACCGCGCCCGATCCGACCGCGGCCGCGGCGATCGACTGGCTGATTCTCGCCGGCTTGGTGCAGCAGTACGTCAACTGGGCGGTAGGGCCCGCCATCTACGGCCCGCTGTGGCTCGGGCGTCCGTTCCGGGCGTTCGTCGATCTGCTGTACGACACGGTCGCCGCCGGCGCGGTCATGGTCGTGATCGGCGCGGTCTCTGTGATCCTCATGGGTCCGCTCGACGTGTTCGCGCTTGCGGTCTTCGCGCTGATCGCAGTCCTGCCGGGCAGCTTCCTCACCTACGCGGCGCGCACGCGGCCGGTGGCGCGCTTGGAGCGCGCCACGGCGGCTCGCCGCTACGCGCACGCGCTCGCGATCCAGCTCGGGCTCGGGCGGGCCGAACGCCGCCACATCGTCGAGGTTGCCGACGCCGCGCGCCGCCGGCCGCCGACCGGCGAGCCCATGGATTACGTCATCGCGACCGCCGGCGACCCGAGCCGCGCGAACTACGAGGCGCAGCTGCTGGCCGAGTGGTGGAACGGCCGTGGCGGGCCCATCGGGCTGCGCGGCGAGGGCATCCCGCTCGCCGCCCGAGTGAACGCCGTCGCCGACGCGTGGAGCGCTCTGACCGCCGCCGGCACGCCGCAGATCGGCCACGAGGAGGCTCTCGCGCACCTCGACAGCGCCGCCGGCGCTCGCCTCGACCCAGCCGTCGTCAGGGCCGCCCACGCCGTCACCGCGCAGGAGCGCGTCACCGCGGCCGAGCCGGCGCCTGAGCCGCGTCTGCACCTGCTGCGGCTTCCCGAGCCGCTCAGGCGCGCTCTCGCCGCTGGCTGACGCTCGCGGCCGGAACCGCCGGTCCGGGGGCCGGTCGAGCTCCTCTGGGCAGAATGGATCGCCGGGAGGACGCCCTTGGCCTCGTGCCGCTACGGTGCCAGCGGCAGCATCGCGGTCACGACGGTGCCTTCGCCGGGCGGGCTATCAAGTCCCATCCGTCCTCCCAGGGCGGCCGCCCGATCACCGATGCCCAGCAGCCCGTAACCACCCGGGTCGGCGCCGCCAACGCCGTCGTCGCTTACCTCGACGGTCAGCATGCCGCCGCTCAAACTCGCGGTCACCTCCGCATTCGTCGCCTGCGAATGCTTGACGACATTGGTCAGCGCCTCGGCCACGATGAAGTACGCGCTCGACTCGATCTCCGGCGGGAGCCGCGTCGGAGCGACCTCCACGTGGATGGGGAGGTCAAGACGCGCGACGAGGCTGTCGACGGCAGCCGCCAACCCTCCGCGTGTCAAGACAGCGGGGAGAATCCCGTGCGCGAGCTCGCGTAGCTCGCGGTTTCCCTCCTCCGCGTGGTCCAGTGCCTCGGCGAGCAGCACCGCCGCCCGCTCCGGGTCTTCGCGCTGCGCCCGCTGTGCAAGCTTCAGCGTGACGATCGAGTGGACGAGACGCTGCTGGGCACCGTCGTGGAGGTCACGGACGACCCGGCGGCGGGCCTCGTCGCCTGCGGTGATGACGCGTGCGCGCGACGCAGTGAGCTGATCACGGCTGTGGGCGTTCGCGATCGCGGTGTCGATCAGCCCCGCCAACTCGGCCAGCCGCTCCTGGGCGCCGGCAGGCGGGAGGTCTCCAGGCTTCCAACTTGCGGCGATGACGCCCCAGAGGCGGTTCTCGACCGTGATCGGCGCGCCGATCGTCACGTCCACGTTGGTACGCCGGACGAGCTCGGCGAGGTCGCCGCGCCCCTCTTGCGCATGGTTGATCCGCGCTGGACGGCCGCTCCGCAGGATGCGGGCGGCGACGCTGTCGCCCTCGAGCGACATGCGCATGCCGACCCGGACGATCGACGGGTCCTGGCCGCGCTGGGCGACGATCGTTGCCTCCTGCCCGCTCTCGTAGCGCATCATGCCGGCCTGGGCCGCTCCCAGCATCCGGCCCACTTCCTCGATGACCGCGCCGAACAAGTCGGCCGGCGCGGCCTCCTCCGCGACGAGCGTCGCCACGCGGCGGAGTACCGCCTGCTCGGCCGCCAGACGCTGGAGTTCGGCGTGTGCCTCCGCGTTGGCGATCGCGGTCGCCACCAGCTCCGTGAACTGCGAGACGTTCCGCTCGGTATCCGGGGGGAACGGGCGCTCCTCATAGTGGGCCACGACCATCGCCCCCCACGGGCGCCCTCGGACCAGGATCGGGCACCCCACCGCCGCGCGGATCCCGTGCACCTTCGCGTGGTCGGCGATCGCCCCATCCGCGCTCGCGTAGTCGTCGAGGCGCACGGCGCGCCGCTCTCGGTACACCGTCGCCGCGATGCCGCTGCCGTCGATCGGCATCCTCACGCCGACGCGAATGCCGCCCGCCGGCTGCTGACCACTCACGGCGACCACGCTCGCGGTGTCGTCGGGCTCGTACCGCATGATCGCGCTGTCGATCCGCTGTCCGAAGACGCCCGCCACTTCCTGGGCGACCTTCGCGAGGAGCTCCTCGGCCGGAGCCTCCTCCGCAACCAACGTGGCGACGCGCCGCAGCGCGGCCTGCTGGTCCACCAGCCGAGCCAGCTCGGCGCGCGCCTCCGCGTTGGAGATCGCGGTGGCGACCAGCTCCGTGAACTGCTCGAGGCGCGGCCCGGCGTCGGCCGGCATCGTGGCTCCACTCAGCGTCGCCGCGATGATCGCGCCCCACAAGCGGCCGGCGACCGGGATCGGACAGCCGACCGCGGTGCTGGTCTTGAGGCGGCGCGCGTGCTCACCGATCTCGCCGCTCGCCTCCGGGTCGTAGTCGTCGATGCGAGCCGGCCGGCCGCTCCGGGCGATCTGCGTGATGACGTTCATCCCGCCGATCGGCAGTCGGGCGCCGGTGGTGACGACCTCGCCGAGCCTGCCCCAGCCGGCGACGAGCGTGGCCGAGCTCTCGTCCTCGAAGCGGATCAGGCCCGAGGAAGCCGCGTCGAGGAGCCGCCCGAGCTCCGCTGCCACCGCGTCGAAGACCTCCGCCGGCGGCGCCCCGCGGGCGACGATCGTGGCGACCCGCCGGAGCGCGGCCTGCTCGTCGGCCAGCCGCGCGAGCTGCTCGCGGGTCTCGCTGCTGGAGATGGCCGCCGCAACCAGCGCCGTGAATTCCTCGAGCCGCTCCGCGATCCCATCAGGCAGCGGCGTTCCCTTTGCCATCGCGACGCCGATGTGCCCCCAGCCCTCGCCGTCGACGACCACAGGCGCTCCAGCGGCCGCCCCGGTCTCCACCCTCAGGGCCGCCTCCACGGGCTCGCGTGCGATGTCTTCCCCGACGTCCTCGATGCGGACCGGCTGCCGATCCCGCATCGTCTCCCTCATCGCGACGAGCGAAGGATCGTCCCAGCCCCAGTTGGAGCCGGCGGGAAACGGGTTCGGCCCGTCGCTCCAGGTGCCTACGACGGTCACGCGCCCGTCGCGCTCCCACCGGTAGATCTGCACGAGCCGAGGGTGGAGCAGCTCGGCGACCTCACGAGCGATCGCTTCGAAAACCTCCGCCGGCGCGGCGCCTGTGGCCGTGAGGACCGCGACCCGCCGAAGCGCCGCCTGCTGCTCCGCCATCGTTAGGTCCGACGCAGACACGACCGAAGTCTAAGTCCCCGGCTGATCGTGGGTCAGCCCCGCTCGGTCCGCCGGCTCGCGCCGGCGGACCGCCCATCCGCTAGCGCTTGAGCAGGCGCTCGAGCGAGCCTGTCGCCGGCGCGGCGAACGCGTTCGCCGTCCTGGCGGCGAGCGGCGTTTCGATACCGGCGGGCTGAGCTCGGCGCGGTGTTCAGCGGGCAGCTCGGCGGCCCGATGGAGGCGCTCGGGCCGCTGATCGGGGAGAACCTCGGCGTCGAACGCGCTCCGATCGAGGTCCGTGAGGAGGGCCTCACCCACAGCGTCCGAATCGGCGATGCTGTCGACTTCGAGATCGAGGACGTCGTGCCGTTCGGCGTGGAGACCGGTGAGCCCGCGCGGCTCGTCGGGATCTTCCACCCCGCCGGCTCCGAGCTCACGGTCTCCAAGGCAACGCGTTCGCAGATCAGCGCATTCGGCATCGAGTACGAGGGCAGGTCGGGCTTCTCGAACTCGAGCTTCGCCTGGGC
>DATFQI010000383.1:0-5044 GCA_035264365.1 Solirubrobacteraceae bacterium | reverse complement strand
AAGCCGAACGGCTTCGTGACGATGCCGACGGTCAGTGCGCCCAGCTCGCGGGCGATCCGCGCCACCACGGGCGCGGCGCCCGTGCCCGTACCGCCGCCCTCGCCGGCGGTGATGAACACCATGTCCGAGCCGCGCAGCAGCGTCTTGATGCGGTCGGAGTCCTCCATCGCCGCGGAACGCCCCTGGTCGGGGTTGGAGCCGGAGCCGAGGCCGCGGGTGATCTGCGCGCCGAGCTGGAGCTTCACGTGCGCGTCGGAGGACTGCAGCGACTGCGCGTCCGTGTTGAAGGCGAGGAACTCGACGCCCGGGATCTCGGCCTCGATCATCCGGTTGACGGCATTGACGCCGCCGCCGCCGACGCCGACGACGCGCAGCAGCGGCTGCCCGGGCGTGGACTCCTGCGGAGCCGAGCTCCACTGGTAGTCCGACGCGGAGGGCGGCGGGACCGTGTGCGCGGGCGGGGTCATCATGTTCTCGGGCAGGTCGGAGGAGAAGGCGTGGCGCAGCCGCTCCTGCGGCGTCGGCACGCGCGGCTCCTGAACGGGCTCCTCGGCGCGCGGCGCGGGCGCCGGTGCCGGCGCCGGCGGGCGCTCCTCGGCACGGGGCGGCTCTGGCGGCGCCTGCGCGGCGCCGTCACGGTCCTCCAGGCCCTCGGTCTCCGTCTTCCGGAAGAGGGCGGCCAGCGGACCTTCCCGCATGCTCGCGCGCTTACCGCTTGCCATTCGAGAGCACCTCCTTGGCCAGCTGGCGATAGGCGTCAGCCGCCGTCCCCGTCGGGTCGTACTTGAGCACGGACATCCCCTTCACCGGCGCCTCGGCGAACCGGATCGTCTTTCGGATACGCGCACCGAAGACCCGGTCCCCGAAGTTCTCCTCGAGGATCTCGATCGCCTCCTTGGCGTGGAGCGTCCTGGAATCGACCATGGTCGGGAGGATGCCCGCGATGTCCACGTCGGGATTCAGGTTCTCTCGGATCATGGACAAGGTGTTCTGGAGCTGGATCAGCCCGCGCATCGACAGATACTCGCACTGGACGGGGACGATCACCTTGTCGGCCGCGGTCAGCGCGTTGATCGTCAATAGTCCCAGGGACGGCGGCGTATCGATGCAGATGAAGTCGTAGTCCTCCGTGATCTCACGCAGGGCCTTGTCCAGCGAGCGCTCGCGGCCGATCTTCATCGACATCGCGATCTCGGCTCCCGCGAGGTCGATCGAGGAGCACGCGACGTCCACCTCGCGGCGCCGGATCACCTCCCGGATGGACAGGTCGTGCACCAGCACGTCGAACATCGACACCTCGAGCGTGTCGGGGTCGATGCCCTGCGACATGGTCAGGTTTCCCTGCGGGTCCATGTCGATGCACAGCACCCGGTGCCCCTCTTCGGCGAACGCCGCCGCGAGGTTCAACGTGGTGGTCGTCTTGGCCACGCCGCCCTTCTGGTTGGCGAAGGCGATGACCTTGGCCTGGCCGGTCACTTCGTGCTCCGATCACGGTTAGGGGATCCCATCGGAGAGGGCCTTTCGCCTCCCTGTCCGGTTCTCCTGCTAGCCGGGGCCGACGGGTTCAGGCCGCGCGACAGGCCTTCGGCAGCTCGAGCACGAGCCGCGGGTCCGGCACGACGCGCTCGCCGGGCACGGGGTTGGTCTTGCACCACGTGACGCTGAAGCGCTCGAAGTCGAGCACCGCGCGGAACGGGTAGCCGACCTGGCCGCCGACGTTCGTCTCCGTCGCCGGGACGGCGCGCACGAACACGAGGCAGTCGTAGACGCCGCGCTCGGCGCCCGGGTCGCGGTCGGGCCAGTCGGCGCGGTCAGACCGCTTCGGGTAGGGCTCGCACTGCGTGCCCTGCGGGTTGCCCTCGATCTCGCCGGCGTCCGCCCGGGCGCGCGCGTCGTCGGAGATCGCCGTCTCGGCGCGGCGCAGCAGCGCCTCGCGGGCGGAGACGAGCTGCGCGTCGGACGCGCCCGCGGCCGGCAGCAGCGATGCCGCATCGAGCGTGCGCGGGCGCTGCTCGCGGATCGTCGCGCGCCGGCTCGCCTCCCGCCGCTGCGCGTCCTCCCGCGCCTGCGCCGCCGCGCTGCGCTCCTTGCTCGAGTCGATCGCCGGGACGATCAGCGCCGCGGCGCCCGCCACGACGATCACCAGCAGCGCGCCGGCGATCGCCAGCGTGCGCGGGGACGGCGGCGGCGGGACCTCGACGTCGCGCGGCGGCGTCCAGACCTTCAGCCACGCGCCGACCGTCGCCGGCAGCGACGCCTTCCGCTTCTTCTCACCACCGGTGACCATCCGCCGGTAAGACTACGGGTTGGCGCGCCGGGATGAAACTGCGGGGCGAGGGAGCGACCCGCCGCGGCGGTCCTCCATCGAGCGTGCAGTTTCTACGGCTATGCGTGAGTTACTGCACGCTCGACGGCATCGAGGCGGCCGGGGCCACCCTCCCCCACCCCCACCCAGCGCCGTTGACGTTCGGCCCGTCCGGCTGCACGGAAAGCCCTTGCGGCCGCCGACCACGCGCCCGTATGCTCGCCCCGTGAGCTGGAGCGCCCAGCACGAGAAGGAGCACGAGCTCGAGCAGGGCCGGCGGATCGAGCCGCCGGAGCCCGTCGAGGCCGAGCGCGAGAAGCCGCTGCACCAGCTCGCCTCCGACGTCGGCAACCACGCCTTCGGCAACACGCTCGCGCGTGAGGGCGCCGGGATCATGCCGACCGGCCAGGTCCACCCCGAGGTGCAGGGCACGATCGACGGCTCGCGCGGCAGCGGCGCCGGGCTCCCGCAGGACGTCCGCAGCCGCTTCGAGGGCGACCTCGGGCCGCTCGGCGACGTCACGGTGCACACCGACGACACCGCCGACACCCTCAACCGGTCGGTGTCCGCGCGCGCGTTCGCGACCGGCACCGACGTCTACTTCGCCAAGGGCGAGTACAACCCCGGATCGGCCGACGGCGACCGCCTGATCGCGCACGAGCTCGCGCACGTCGTCCAGCAGCGCGGCGCCGCCAACAGCGGCCCGTTGACGGTCTCCCAGCCCGGCGACAGCCTCGAGACCGAGGCCGACGACGTGGCCGACTCGGTCACCTAGGTGTCCGCCCGATGACCCAGACGGTCGGCTTCGACTTCGTCGACCACCGCGTGATGGCCGCGGTCCAGCGGGTCGCCTCCAACGACCCCAACCCGGCGGACCCGTTCCGCGGCCTCTACATCTCCGACGAGACGGCGCTGCAGCTCACCCGCGGCGAGTCCGCCTCGGGCGCCGACGACCGGCTCGCCGCCGTCACGGCCGCCCTCGGGCTGGACCTGCTCGACGGCGCGGTGCTCGCCACCTGCGCGGCGCCGGAGCTCAACCCGCGCTTCGGGCGGCTGTTCGCGTACCTGCAGGACGACGTCACGCGCAAGCTCCCCAGCGCGCGCCTCGTGGGGCACCTGCTCGAGGGCGAAGGCGTCACCGCCGCCGACGTGATGAGCTGCTTCGACGTCGACCGCGCGCTGCGCCGGCTCGGCGCGGTGAAGCTGCTCGGCGACGCGCAGACCCCGCTGGCGGAGCGGCCCCTGAAGGTCGCCGATCGGCTCGCCGCGCACCTGCTCGGCGCCCGCCTGGACGAGCTGCCGGCTCCCACGCGGCTGCGGCTCGTGCCGATCCCCGCCCACGACCCCGGCCGCCACGAGCACGTGGCCGCCGTCGCGGCGATGCTCTCGCGCCCGAGCGAGCTCCCGGTCGTGCTCTGCGGGCCCGACGCCGAGGCGCTGTTCGCGAAGGCCTACGCCCGCCCGCTGGTCGTCGCGCACGTGCGCGACATGGAGCAGCGCGACGTGATGGCCGACGCGGCGCTGATCTCCGCGCTCGAGGGCCGCCCGATCGTCTTCGAGGGGCTCGAGGACCTCGACCCCGCCGAGCGCGGCCGGCTGCTGCGCGCGCTCGACGAGCGCGCCGACCGCACCGTGATCGCGGCGCCCTCGCGCGGCGCCGCGCTGGCGCTCGGCGAGCGCACGGTCCTGCTCGTGGAGGCGCCGCCGCCGACCTACGCGGAGCGCCAGCAGGCATGGACCGACCTCACCGGCGTCGAGGACACGCGCGACGTGGCCGCCAAGTTCCGTCTCTCGATGGGCCAGATCGTCGAGGCCGCCGAGGTCGCCCGCCTGGCCGCGAGCGCGCGCGGGGAGGAGCGCCCGCTGCACTCCGACCTGGACCTCGGCTCCCGCCAGGCGTCGTCCTCGCGGCTCGGCGAGCTGGCCTCGCGGCTCCCGCCGGGCTACAAGTGGGAGGACCTGGTCGTCCCCGACCGCCAGCTCGAGCTGCTGCAGTCGATCTCCGCCTACCTGCGCCACCGCGACCGGGTGCTCTCCGACTGGGGCTACGACCGCTCCGTCGCCCGCACCCAGGGCCTGAAGGTGCTGTTCGCCGGCGAGTCCGGCACCGGCAAGACGATGGCGGCGCAGGTGCTGGCCGCCGAGCTCGGACTGGAGATCTTCCGCGTCGACCTCGCGACGATCGTGAGCAAGTACATCGGCGAGACCGAGAAGAACCTCGACCGCATCTTCGGCGCCGCCGACGGCTCGAACGCGATCCTGTTCTTCGACGAGGCGGACGCGCTGTTCGGCAAGCGCTCGGAGATCTCGGACTCGCACGACCGCTACGCGAACATCGAGGTCGCCTACCTGCTGCAGAAGATGGAGGGCTACGCGGGCGCGGTCATCCTGGCCACGAACTACCGGCGCAACATCGACGACGCGTTCGTGCGCCGCCTCGACTTCGTGATCGACTTCCCGTTCCCGGAGGTCGAGGACCGCAAGCGCATCTGGCAGCTGCTGCTGCCCGAGGAGGCGCCGCTCGGGGAGGACCTCGACATCGACTTCCTCGCCACCCAGTTCAAGCTCTCCGGCGGCTCGATCCGCAACTGCTCGCTGTCGGCCGCCTTCCAGGCCGCCGACGACGACGGCGTGATCGGGATGCGCCACCTCGTGCGCGCGGTCGCGCTCGAGTACGGCAAGCAGGGCCGGCTCACGCTCGAGGCCGACTTCGAGCACTTCCACGAGCTGATCCGCACG
>DATFQI010000382.1:0-3256 GCA_035264365.1 Solirubrobacteraceae bacterium | reverse complement strand
CCCGAGCTGATCTTCCTCGACGAGCCCACCACCGGCTTCGACCCCGCGGCCCGCCGCGCCGCCTGGGAGGTCGTGCGCGCGCTGCGCGACCTCGGCAAGACCGTCCTGCTGACCACGCACTACCTCGACGAGGCGCAGGCGCTGGCGGACCGGGTCGCGATCGTCAAGGACGGGCGGATCCTCGCCGAGGGGCCGCCGGGCGAGCTGATCGCCGGCGTCGCCCGCTACCGCGTGAGCTACCGGCTCGGCGCGGAGCTGGTCGAGGTCGTCACCGAGGATCCGACGACGCTGCTGCACGAGGCCACGAGGGCCGCGCTGGCGCGCGGCGAGCGGCTCGAGGAGCTCTCGGTCAGCCGCCCGAGCCTCGAGGATGTCTACCTCGAGCTGACGGCCGAGCAGCGGGAGCCGGAGCCGGCCGCCGCATGATGGCGATCGCCTGGCGGCAGTTCCGGCTCGAGCGCCGGATGTTCTGGCGCAACCCGACCGCCGCCTTCTTCAACTTCCTGCTGCCGCTGCTGCTGCTCGCGCTGTTCGGCGCCGTCTTCGCCGGCCGCCGCGAGGACCTGGACGTGATCGTGCCGGGGATCGCGGGCGTGAGCGTGATGTCGGCGACGTTCATCGCGCTCGCCTACAACCTCACCTTCCTGCGCGAGAGCGGCGTGCTCAAGCGGCTGCGGGGCACGCCGCTGCCCGCGCCGGCCTATCTCGCGGGCGTCGCCGCGAGCGCGGTCACCAACGTGGTGCTCCAGCTCGCGATCGTGATCTGCGCCGGGCACCTGGTGTTCGGCGTCTCGTGGCCGGGCGACTGGCTCGCGCTGGCCGTCTTCACGCTCGCCGGCGTGCTCTGCTTCGCCTCACTCGGCGTCGCGCTGTCGCACGCGATCCCGAACTCCGAGTCCGCGCCCGCGTACGTCAACGCGGTCTTCCTGCCGATGCTGATGATCGCCGGCGTCTTCTACGACGAGCAGGACGCGCCGGCGGTGCTGCGCGACGTCGCCGAGGTGCTCCCGCTCAAGCACCTCGTCGACGGGCTCTCCGGGGCGATCGTGCACGGCGAGGGCGTGGCGGACCACGCCGTCGCGCTGCTCGTGCTCGCCCTCTGGACCGCGGCCGGGCTCGTGCTCGCGATCCGTGGGTTCAGCTGGGAAGCCAAGCGGGATTAGCGCTAGCCCGCGTCCAGTACGTAGGTCGCCCCGCGGCCGCCGCAGCTCGCCGGCGGGCGGCCGGCGACCCCGACCCCCACGCGGCTGCGGCCCGACAGCAGGATCGCCCGGTGGCCCGGGCTCGCCAGCCAGGCGCCCACGATCGACGCAGGTGTGGAGAGGGAGCCGCAGCCGTAGGCGATCGCCTCGCCGACGTCGCGGCCGCGGAAGCCGGCGGCGCGGGCCCGGCGCCCGAGCGAGGGGCCGCCTGCGCGCTGGTGGGCGAAGTAGCCGCGGCGCGACATGTCGCGCGCATGGCGGCTGGCGGCGCGGGCGAGCGGGCGGTTCCAGGCGAACCCGCGAAGGCCGTGGCTCGTGCGGGCCCTGTTGACCAGGCAGCCGATCGCGAAGCGGCGGGCGCGCTCACCGGAGCGGCGCTGGGCGCCCGCGCACGGCTGGACGGCCGGCACGCTCAGCGGGAGCGAGATCGTGGGCGTCGAAGGAAGCGGGACCGGCAGCGGAGTCTGCGCCGCGGCGGTGCCCGGTACAGCGAACAGCATCACGGTTGCCGCACCGAGCGCGGCGCGCGTACAGGTGGTCCCCCGTGCGGCAGCAACAGGCATCGCGACCTCCCCCAGGCCGTGGTGCAGGGCAGCGCCCGGTCGCGGGTCCTGGGCCCGCGGTGGTCCGGATCGGCTCCCCAGCCTCGTCAGTTGTCGTCCGTGCCACCCCGCATCCGCGGGATGGTTGGCGTCACGCGACGGTGAAGGCCGGCGGTGACGTCCCCTCGATGCGGACGAGTACCCGGCGGAGGTCAGAATTCAACCACCCGTTCCGCGTCATGCCGAACACGACCACGTCGTGGAGGACGTCGCCGTGGCGGTGGAAGGCGCGCAGGACGCCCTCGCGCTTGAAGCCGACGCTCTCCAGCGCGGCCTGCGAGCGCCCGTTGCGCGTGTTGGCCCAGGCGGTCAGTCGGTCCATCCCGAGCGTCTCGAAGCCGAGCGCCGCGATCAGCGCCTTGGACTCCGCGTTGGCCCCGCTGCCCCACCACCGGCGCCCGAACCACGAGCCGACCGTCGCGTGCCGGTTGCGCACCGACAGCTCCGAGAGCCCGGTCACGCCGATCGGCCCGTGCTCGTGGTGGTCGATCAGGAAGTCGAGCAGCTCCCCGCGCTCGCGCTTCGCGGGCAGCGAGGCGATGTAGCGCTCGGGCTGTGAGACGTCGGTGTACGGGCCCCACGAGAAGTAGCGCGTCACCGCGTCGTCCGAAGCCAGCTCCAGCAGGCGCGGGGCGTCGGCCTCGGTGGCGTACCGCAGCGACAGCGTCGGGCCGGTGACGACGAGCGGGTCCCTCTCGTGCGGCGGCGCGTCGCTCACCGCGCCGATGCTACAAACGGGGGCGTGCTGGCGGTCCTGTACGACGTGCACGGCAACCTCCCCGCGCTCGAGGCGGTGGTCGCCGACGCCGAGGCCGCCGGGGCCGACTGCTGGCTGCTCGGCGGCGACTACGCGCTGTTCGGCGGCTGGCCGGCGGAGACCGTCGAGCGGCTGCGCGCGCTGGAGCGCGCCACCTGGATCCGCGGCAACGGCGAGCGCTGGACCGCGGACCCGGGCGCGGCGCCCGACAACCCGGTCGTGCCGGGCGCGGTGGCCGCGGCGCGTGCGGCGCTCGGCGAGGAGATCGTGGCGGACCTCGCGTCGCTGCCGTTCTCGCTCCCGTACGAAGGGATCCTGGTCTGCCACGGCTCGCCGCTGAGCGACGTCGAATCGTTCGCGCCGGACGACGGCGAGCGCGACGGGGAGTTGCTTGACGGGGCCGACGCGCGACGGGTGCTGTTCGGCCACACGCACGTGCCGTTCGCGCGCACGTCGGCCGGCGGCGTCGAGCTCGTCAACCCCGGCTCGGTCGGGATGCCGTTCGACGGCGACCCGCGCGCGGCATACGCGCTGCTCGGCGACGACGGCCGCTTCTCGCACCGGCGGGTCGAGTACGACCATCGCGCCTCCGCCGAGCGTGTCCGGGGCATCGGCGAGGAGTGGTCGGAGGTCGTCGCGCGGCGGATCGAGCAGTCGCGTATCGATGTATGAGCCTCAGCTGAACACTGAGGGTT
>DATFQI010000381.1:0-10041 GCA_035264365.1 Solirubrobacteraceae bacterium | reverse complement strand
GCCCTCTCATCTGCAGCTGCATAGCCGCAACCAGCTCGGGCTGGTGCACCGCGCGATCGCCCGTCACGCCCTCGCCGAGCTCGGCTCGCAGGGCTTCACGGCGCTCGCCGTCATCGCCAAGTACGGCCCCCTGCGCATCGGGGACGTCGCCGAGCGCCTCAGCATCGACGTCTCCGTCGCCAGCCGCCAGGTCGCCGCGCTCGAGGGCTCGGGCTACATCGTCCGCGAGCCCGACGCCGACGACCGTCGCGCCCGCCGCGTCAGCGTCACCGCGACCGGCACGCGCGTCCTCGAGGAGTCCCACCGCCGGATGGTCGAGGCGTTCTCGACCGCCATGGCCGGCTGGGAGGACGACGAGGTCGTCGCGCTCGCCCACGGGCTCGACCGGCTGCGCGAGGACTTCCGGCACACGGTGGCACCACCGAAGGAGGCCGCCGTATGAGCGCCATCGCCCCCGCCCGCCTGGAGTCGGGCATGACCCACCGTGAAGTGCTGGAGGCCATGTCCGGCCTGTTGCTCGGGATGTTCGTCGCGATCCTGTCGAGCACCGTCGTCTCGACCGCGCTGCCCGAGATCATCGCCGACCTCGGCGGCAGCCAGTCCTCCTACACCTGGGTCGTCACCTCCACCCTGCTCGCCCTGACGGTCTCGACGCCGGTCTGGGGCAAGCTCTCCGACCTCTTCGATCGCAAGCTGCTGGTGCAGACCGGCCTGGCGATCTACGTCGGCGGCTCCGTGCTCGCCGGCCTCTCGCAGTCGACCGGCATGCTGATCGCCTTCCGCGTCGTGCAGGGGATCGGTGTCGGCGGCCTCACCGCGCTCGTGCAGGTGATCCTCGCCGACCTCGTCTCACCGCGCGAGCGTGGCCGCTACGCCGGCTATCTCGGCGCCGTGTTCGGCATCGGCACGGTGATCGGCCCGCTGCTGGGCGGCGTGGTCACCGACGGCCTCGGCTGGCGCTGGTGCTTCTACATCGGCGTCCCGTTCGCGGCCGCCGCCTTCGTCGTGCTCCAGCGCACGCTGCACCTCCCCCGCCATCGCCGCGAGGTCTCGATCGACTACGCCGGCGCCGCGATGATCGCGGGCGGCGTCGCGAGCCTGCTGATCTGGGTCTCGCTCGCCGGGCAGCAGTTCGCCTGGGGCTCGTGGCAGACCGCGCTGCTGGTGGCGCTCGGCCTCGCGCTGTGCGTCGGTGCCGTGTGGGTCGAGCGCCGCGTGCGCGAGCCGCTCGTGCCGCTGCGCCTGTTCGCCGACCGCGAGGTCGTGCTGGCCGTGACCGCGAGCGTCGCCGTCGGCATCGCGATGTTCGGCACCACCGTCTTCCTCACGCAGTACATGCAGATCGCGCGGGACAAGTCGCCGACCGAGTCGGGCCTGCTGACGATCCCGATGGTCGCCGGGCTGTTCATCTCCTCGATGCTGATCGGGCGGCTCGTCACGCGCACCGGCCGCTACAAGGGCTTCATGGTCCTCGGCGCGGCGCTGCTGACCGCCGGGCTGGCGCTGATGGGCACGATCGACGAGCGCACCTCGCTGGTCGAGATCGGCGTCTTCATGGCGATCGTCGGCTCCGGGGTCGGCATGGTCATGCAGAACCTCGTGCTGGTCGTGCAGAACTCCGTCCGGCGCGAGGACATGGGCGCCGGCTCGTCGCTGATCGCCTTCTTCCGCAGCCTCGGCGGCGCGATCGGGGTCAGCGTGCTCGGCGCGGTGCTCGCGACCCACGCGCGCGACTCGATCGCCGCCGGCCTGCGCGGGATCGGCGTGGACCCCTCCAAGCTCGGCGGCGGCGGGGCGAGCGGCGTCCCGGACGTCGACGCGCTGCCGGCCCGGGTGGCGCGGATCGTCGAGCACGCGTTCGGCACCGGCATCGCGGAGGCGTTCCTGTTCGCCGTCCCGCTCGGGCTGGTCGCGCTGCTGGCGCTGTCGCTGATGCGCGAACGGCCGCTGGGCACCAAGAGCGGCATGCAGATCGCGGCCGAGCAGGCGGCGCGGGCGTAGCGAGGCGGGGGGCCTCGCGCGCGAACTCCGCGTAGCGTTCCGGCCATGGCCTACGAGAAGCTCAACATCGACCAGCTCGACGACCAGGCGAAGCCGAACGGCCTGACCAGCCAGGAGGCGCGCTTCGCGCGCAAGGACCTCGGCGCGCAGCGGATCGGGCTCGCGCACTACGCGGTCAACCCCGGCGCCCGGCTGGAGTTCGGGCACCGCCATCGCAGCATGGAGGAGGTCTACGTCGTGCTCGCCGGCTCCGGCACGTTCCGGGTCGACGACGAGACGTTCGAGGTCTCCGCGCGTGACGTCGTGCGGCCGGATCCGCAGTCCTGGCGCGGCTGGGAGGCGGGCCCCGACGGCATGGAGCTGCTCGCGTTCGGCGAGCACGTCGAGGGCGACGGCGAGTCCGAGCTCGACATGCAGTGGTGGCCGCAGGGCTAGGACGCCAGCGGAGAGGGAGGGATTCGAACCCTCGGACGAGGTCGACCCCCGTCACACGATTTCCAATCGTGCCCGTTCAACCGCTCCGGCACCTCTCCAGGATGGAGCGGCGGAAAGGGTAACGCCTCCGGTCAGATCTGCCAGGCGCCGCGGTGCAGCACGGGGACCTTCTCCCCGGCGGTGGTGATCCCGGAGATCTTCAGCTCCTCGGAGCCGATCATGAAGTCGATGTGGATCGCGCTCTCGTTGACGTCGGCCTCGCGGCCGCTCGCGAGGAACGGGAAGCCCTGGCCGAGTGCGATGTGGCTGGCGGCGTTCTCGTCGAGCAGCGTGTCGTAGAAGACGGTGTCGAGCTTGCCGATGCGGCCCTCCCCGTCGACGAGCGCGACCTCTCCGAGCCGGGCGGCGCCCTCGTCGCGGCCGACGATCGTGCGCATCACGTCCTGTGCGGAGTCGGCGTCGACCTGGACGGCGCGGCCGCCCTCGAAGCTCACGCGCAGGTTGCGCACGACGGTGCCGTCGATCAGCACGAGCGGCTTGGTCGCGGTCACGTGGCCCTCCGCGCGCAGCGGGTCCGGGGAGGTGAAGACCTCCTCGGTCGGCAGGTTGGGCATGTGCTCGATCCGGTCGACGGTCTCGAAGCGGGCCGCCTCCCAGGTCGCGCCGGGCAGCAGCCCCACCGTCAGGTCGGTGCCGGGGCCCTCGTAGTGGAGGGCGTCGAAGCCGCGCTCAGTGAGCTTGGTGGCCGCGGAGACGAGCGTGTCGGCGCGCTCACGCCAGGCGGCGATCGGGTCGTCCTCGTCGAGCCGCAGCACGTGGATGATCTGCTCGTCGAGCCGCGCCAGCGCCTCCTCGGGCGGCAGGTCCGGGTGCACGAGCTCCGCCCACTCGGTGGTCGTGCAGGGCACGATCGTCCAGTTGGTCGTGCGGTCGTTGACGACCCGGCCGGCCTCCTTGACCGAGGGCAGGCGGTCACGGCCGGCGCGCACGGGGTCGAGGTCCTCCAGCAGGCCCGGCGCGACCGGGCCGGAGAGCGCCACCCGCGCCGCGTGGTGGTCGCCGAGCGCGAGCACGCGCTCGCCGATCCACGGCGGGACGAAGTCCAGCGTGTCCTCGGCGGCGTGCTGGATCCGGGCCCGCTTGACCCACGGGTCGAACCAGCCGACGTCGACGAACTTCGCGCCCCGCTTGTACGCGCTCTCGGCCAGCGCGCGGATCAGGCGCTCCTTGCCGGGCTCACCGCTGATGGCCAGGATCTGGCCCTCCTGCAGGTTGCAGCCGAACCCGACCGCGAGGTCGGCCAGCCGCGTCAGCGTCGCATCGTCCATTGAGCGGGCCAATCTACCGCCCGGGCCCGCTGCGGCCCCTGGCCGGTCGGGGAGATCGCGATACGGCGCAGTCAAGCGGAGGGGGAGGGATTCGAACCCTCGGTGCAGGGGTTACCCACACAACGGTTTTCGAGACCGCCCGATTCAACCACTCTCGCACCCCTCCGCGGGCGCCTTCGGGCGCGGCCAGACAGGCTAGCGACGTGCGGCGAAGAACGCTCGCAGAAGGCCCGCGCACTCGGCTGCCAGCACCCCGCCCGCGACCGCGGGGCGGTGGTTGAGGCGGGGCTCGGCGAGGACGTCGAGCACGCTGCCGGCGGCGCCGGCCTTCGGGTCGGCGGTGCCGTAGACGACCCGCGCGACGCGGCCGAGCACGATCGCTCCCGCACACATCGCGCACGGCTCGAGCGTCACGTAGAGCACGGTGTCCAGAAGGCGCCAGGTGCCGAGCGCCTGCGCGCCCGCTCGCAGCGCGATCATCTCGGCATGGGCGCTCGGATCCTGGCGCAGCTCGCGCTCGTTGTGGCCCGCGGCGATGACCTCGTCCTCGTGGACGAGCACCGCTCCGACGGGCACGTCGTCGTGCTCGAGCGCCAGCGCAGCCTCCTGGAGTGCGAGCCGCATGAACCGCTCGTCGGTCGGGGAGCCCTCCATTACGGCACCAAACTTGTCAGTTCCGGCACGAATCCGGGGTTGTGGTGAAACTTCCGGGCACGGAGAATGTTGTACGCAGCGCGTATCCGCCCTCCGGCGTCACGCCCCAGCACCGCCATGACGCCGACCACACGCCTCCGCTCCCTGCTGATCGCCACGCTCGCGGGGCTGGCATTGCCCACCGCCGCGGCCGCCGCCGCCGAGCCGCCCACCGCCCACACGAGCTACGTCGCGGGCGAGGTGATCGTGCGCTACGAGCGCTCCGCCGACCGGGCCGCGCGCGCCGCCGTGCAGCGTGCGACGGGCGTCAGCGACCCGCGCGTGTTCGCGCCGCGGACACGCGCGCTGACGATCCGCGACGGGCAGTCGGTCGCCGAGACGCTGCGCGAGCTGCGCGCCCAGCCCGAGGTGGCGACCGCCGCGCCGAACCCGGTCGCGCGGGCGAGCGCCTTCTTCCCGTCGGACCCGGGGAACGCCGGTGTCGCGGGCGGCTGGCAGCAGCTGCAATGGAACTTCCTGGCCGAGGCCGGCGTCAACGCGCCCGACGCCTGGCAGCGGCTGATCGACGTCGGCCGCCCGGGCGGCGCCGGCGTGACGGTCGCCGTGCTCGACACCGGCGTCGCCTACAGCAACCGCGGCCGCTGCCCCCGCTCGGCGAACTCGAGCTCGCGCCGGACCGTCACCTGCCGCCGCTCGCCGGACTTCCACAACGGCGACTTCGTGGCGGGCTACGACTTCGTCGACGACGACACCCGGCCCAACGACGAGAACGGCCACGGGACGCACGTCGCCGGCACGATCGGCGAGGGCACCGGCGACAACGTGGGCGTCACGGGCCTCGCCTACGGAGCGCGGATCATGCCCGTGCGGGTGCTCGACCGGCTCGGCGAGGGCGACAGCGTCGCGATCTCCTCCGGCATCCGCTTCGCCGCGCGCAAGGGCGCCGACGTCATCAACCTCTCGTTCGAGTTCGGCACCGCCGTCACGCGCGCCGAGATCCCGGACATCCTCGCCGCCCTGCGCTACGCGCGCCGCAAGGGCACGCTCGTGGTCGGCGCCTCCGGCAACGCCGCCGCGCGCAGCATCGCGTACCCCGCGCGCGCCGCGCAGGTGCTGTCGGTCGGCGCCACGACCCAGCACGGCTGCGTCGCGGAGTACTCCAACAACGGCGCCAACCTCGACCTCGTCGCGCCCGGTGGCGGCGAGGACGCGGACATCGCGGACGACCTCAACTGCCGGCCCAAGGAGCGCCCGGGCGGCAACATCTTCCAGATGACCTTCGACGGCTCCGTGCGCCGCTTCGGCCTGCCGGGCGGCTACATGGGCACCTCGATGGCTGCCCCGCACGCGACCGCCGCCGCCGCGCTCGTGATCGCCTCCGGCGTGCTCGGCCCGAACCCGACCCCGGCCGCGGTCGAGGCGCGCCTGAAGGCCACCGCGCGCGACCTCGGCTCCGGCGGCCCGGACTTCCGCTACGGCGCCGGGCTGCTGGACGCCGCGCGCGCCGTCACGCCGTAGCGCGCGCTCAGCTCGTGCGGATGATCAGCACACTGCACGGCGCGTGGTGGGAGACCTTGTTGGGCACCGAGCCCAGCAGGAAGCGCTTGGCGCCGGTCATGCCCTTGTTGCCGACCACGATCAGGTCGGCCCCGCGCTCCTCGGCGACGTCGAGGATCGCGTCCGCCGCGTCGCCCTCCCGGGCGTAGGTCCGCACCGCCACGCCGGCCGCCTCGACCTCGGCGCCCGCCTCGCGCAGCGTCGCCTCGACGTCCTCGCGCGCGTTGATCATCCATTGCAGGTCGCGCGGCGCCTCGCGGGCCTCGTCGCGCAGCCGCTGGCCGGCGACCGGCTCGTAGGCGCTGACGAGCTCGATCGAGGCCCCGAGCGCGGAGGCCAGCTCGACCGCCTCGCGCACCGCCTGGCGCGCGGTGTCCGAGCCGTCGGTGCCGACCACGATCGTGCGGAACATCGGACGCGCGATCATACGCGGGGTGATCGACCTCCACGCGCACATCCTCCCGGCGCTCGACGACGGCCCGCCGACGCTCGACGCGAGCGCGGACATGGCCGCCGCCGCGGTCGCCGCCGGCACGCGCGTCCTGGCCGCGACCTCGCACATCAACCGCGGCTTCGGGCTGCTGCCGGAGGACCTCGCGCCGGCGCGCGAGCTGGTTCTGGAGCGCCTGCGCGCCGACGGGATCCCGCTCGAGGTCGTGCAGGGCGGCGAGGTGTCGATGTCGCGGATCGAGGGGCTCGACGAGGCCGATCTGCGTGCGCTGACGCTCGGCGGCGGTCCGTCGCTGCTGCTCGAGTGCCCGCTGTCGCCGTACGCGCCGGCGATGGAGCCGGTGGTCGCCGCGCTACGCCGGCGCGGCCTGGAGATCCTGCTCGCCCACCCCGAGCGCTCGCCGGGCTTCATGCGCTCACCGCGCGCGCTCGAGCGGCTGCTCGAGCTCGGCGCGTACGCACAGGTCACCTCGACCTCGTTCTCCGGGCGCTTCGGCGACACGGTGCGCAAGGTCGCCTTCGAGATGCTCGAGCGCGGCCACGTGCACGTGATCGCGTCCGACGCCCACGGCGCCGACGGCCGCCCGCCCGACCTGCTGTGCGCGCTCGAGGCCTTCGAGCGCCGCTACGAGGACCCGCGCGAGCTCTTCGACTGGATGACCGCCGGCGTCCCCGGCGCGCTGCTCGCGGGCGAGCGACCGCCGCCGCGGCCTTCGATGCCCCGGCGGCGGGGGATGCTCAAACGGCTGAGAGCTTGATGATCGCGATCGTGATGCTGGCCAGCACGAAGATCACGATCAGCACCTGCATCCAGATCCAGAACGGGGACACGCCCTAGACGCTAGCCGGCTCCCTCCCCTGCGCCGTCACGGTCGTCACCGGCAGCCCGAGGCCGGCCGCCTTGCGTGGGAGGTCCAGGTGCAGCCAGCGCGAGAACCGCTTCGGCAGCGTCGAGATGATGATCTCGTCGAAGCCGTGCAGGTTCACGGCGTCCTGGATCGCCGCCAGCGGCTCCGGGTCGCCCACGATGCCCTCGACGCTCGCCCCGGCCGCCTTCTCCATCAGCGGCAGCGCGAGCTCGAGCGTCTCCTCGGCCTCGCTCTGGCCCTGATCCTCCGGGTCGACCACCCGGTGCAGGCCGTGCGCGGTGTTCGGCACCAGCAGCGCGAACGTGCACGGGCCCCTGCCGGCCCGCTCCCGCACCGCATCGAGCAACGCCGGCGTGGCGGCGGTGCGGTTGGCGACGACGAGCACCCGTGTGGGCGTGGAGGACTCCATCGCTTCTCCCTTCGGCGTGGTCTGACGATGGTCCCACGCCGCGCAAGCCTGCGCTATCCCGGCTCCGCGTCCGAGCGCCACCCGTCGGGCCCGAGCGCGTCGAAGGCCTCCACGACCGCCGGGTCGAACTGGGTGCCCGAGCCCTTGCGGATCTCCTCCGCTGCGGCCTCGACGCTCCAGGAGTCCTTGTACGGGCGTTCGTGGACGAGCACGTCGAAGACGTCGGCGACGGCGGCGATGCGCGCCACCGCGGGGATGTCCTCGCCCCCCAGCGCGTCCGGGTAGCCGCCGCCGTCCCAGCGCTCGTGGTGGTGGCGGACGATCCGCTCGGCGACCTCGAGCAGCTCGGAGTCGGCCCCCGTGAGCACGCGCGCGCCGAGCAGCGCGTGCGTCTTGACGACCTCGTACTCCTCGTCGGAGAGCTTGCCTGGCTTGAGCAGGATCGAGTCCGGGATCGCGATCTTGCCGATGTCGTGCAGCGGGGCGGCCTCGCGCACGAGGTAGACCATCCGGTCGCCGAGGCCGCTCTCGCGGGCGAGCATCGCCGCGAGGTGGCCGACCCGCTGCGTGTGCTCGTGGGTGTTGTCGTCGCGGTACTCGGCCGCTTGGGCGAGCCGTCGCAGGCCGTCGAGCTGCGCCGACTCGAGCTCGCGCCGCCGCGAGACCGCCTGCGCGGCGATTACGCCCTCCAGCTCGGCCGCCCGGTCGCGCAGGGCGTGCAGCTGCACGATCGCCCTCAGCCGCCGGGCCGCGATCGCGTCGAACGGGTCGCGCGGGCCGACCACGTCGAGCACCGGCACGACGGGCGGGCCGAGCTCGAGCCCCAGCGGGTCCAGCCCGGTGCGCAGCCGCTCCTCGCTGCCGTCGAGCGCGAGCACCGCGTCCGGCGGGGCCGCGGCGACGGCCGCGACGACGGCGCCCGGCTCGGCCTCGCAGACCTGCGTGATCGCGCCCTCCGCCGCCAGTCCGGAGCGGGCGGCGTCGAGCGTCTTGCCGTCCTCGCCGGCGACGAGGACCCTCAGACCACGCAGGGCGTCCATAATCGGGGCATCATGGCGGACAGGACCGACGACCCGCGCATCGGACAGGTGATCGCGGGCTACCGGATCGAGGAGCGCGTGGGCCGCGGCGGCATGGGCGTCGTCTACCGCGCGGAGCACCTCAACCTGCGCCGGCGCGCCGCGATCAAGATCATCGCGCCCGACCTCGCCGAGTCCGAGGGCTTCCGCGAGCGCTTCACCCGCGAGGCGCGGATCGCCGCCGCGCTGCAGCACCCGAACATCGTCACGGTCTACGACGCGGGCGAGGTCGACGGGATCCTCTACCTGGCGATGCAGTACATCGAGGGCCAGGACCTCGCCGCCGTGCTGCGCAAGGACGGCCGCCTGCGCCCGTACCGGGCGATCGACGTGATCCGCCAGGTCGCCTCCGCGCTCGACGCCGCGCATGGCGAGGGCCTGATCCATCGCGACGTCAAGCCCGCCAACGTCCTGATCGAGGGCCGCACGGCGTTCCTGACCGACTTCGGCCTGACCAAGCGCACGGACGGCACCCACACCGAGCTCACGCGCGCCGGCGACGTGGTCGGGACGATCCACTACGTCGCGCCGGAGCAGATCGAGGGCGGCCAGGTGAGCACCCGCAGCGACGTCTACTCGCTCGGCTGCCTGCTCTACCACTGCCTCACCGGCCAGGTGCCCTACTCGCGCGAGACCGACGTCGCGGTCATCTACGCGCACCTGTCCGAGCCGCCGCCGAAGCTCACGGCGCTGCGGCCCGAGCTGGCCGCCGGCCTGGACGGGGTGATCGCCAAGGCGCTCGACAAGTCGCCCGACCGCCGCTTTCCGACCTGCAGCGACCTCGTCAACGCCGCCCGCGGCGTGATCGACGCGGCGGGGCCGCTGGACACGTCCGCGCCGCGCGGGCCGCGCGAGAGCAGCGTGCTCGGCGTCGAGACCAACCGCGAGGTCGGCGAGGCGATCGACGGCATGCGCGACGCGGCGGCGGCCGCGCGGCGCCCGCGCGTGCTGCTGGGCGGGGTCGACGCCCACACGCGGGCGGTGGCGCGGATGGCGCTCGGCGACCGCGTCGACGTGATCGAGACGGGCGACAGCGCCACGCTGGTCGAGCGCGCCCGCGAGGAGCGCCCGGACCTGGTGATCCTCGACTACGTGGGCGCCGGCATGGTCGCCGGCAGCGCGGTCGGGTCGCTGCGCGACGACGCGCTGACGCGCGATGCGAAGGTGCTGCTGCTGGTGGACTTCGCGCACTCGGCCGACCGCGAGGTGACGGCCGCGGGCGCCGACGAGCGGCTCGCGATGCCGTTCTCGCCGCTGCA
>DATFQI010000380.1:0-10520 GCA_035264365.1 Solirubrobacteraceae bacterium | reverse complement strand
TCACCGCCGCCTGGATCGAGCGGAAGTCGCAGCGGCCGTTCTGCTTGCAGACCGTGTGGGTCGCGAACGGGCCCTTGGGCTTGGGGGCGATCTTGCCCGGCTCCTTGGGCTCGGGATAGGTCTGCGCGCCCGCGGCGGCGGGCAGCAGGAGCAGGACCGCGGCGGCCGCGGCGAGCGTGATGCGCATGGGGCTCCTCATCGTCGGGTCAGGCCGTGACGTCGTACCAGCCCGCCATGCCTTCGTCCTGGTGGGAGAAGACGTGGCAGTGGTAGAGCCAGCGGCCCGGGTTGTCCTCGGTGAAGCGGGCCGTGATCGTCTCACTCGGCCCGACCGTGGTCGTGTCGGTCGGTGCGCCGCCGGTGTCGCGCCAGCGGTGCCCGTGCATGTGGAAGTCGTGGAAGTTGGAGTCCATCCCGAAGACGTGGATGGCGACGTCCTGGCCGACCCTTGACTTCAGGGTCGGCGTGCTGCCCGCGAAGGCGTGCCCGTTGATGCACTGGAAGGCGCGGTCGAGCCCGGTGATCGGAGGCGTGAGCTGGTGCAGCATCAGCGTGTAGCTGACGTCGGGCACCTTCGCGCCGCGCTCGTTGATCACGATCGCGCCGAACAGGCCCCGGAACGTGTTGAGCGTGTGGTTGGGCCCGTGGTCGTGGTAGGGCCACGCGCCGACGGCGTCCGGGATGCACTCCCAGAAGTACGTGAACTCCTCGCCGGGCGCCACGAACCCGCCGGCCCGCGTGTACTTGCCCATGTAGGCGCCGTCGTACTCGGGGTTGTAGCGGACGCCGTGCGGGTGCATGGTCACGGCCTGGCGCAGCTTCGTGTCGGCGTTGCGGAAGTGCACCACGAGCACGTCGCCGACCTCGGCGTAGAGCGTCGGTCCGGGCATGTTCAGCCCGCCCTTGGGCTCCGCGAAGCCGGGCGTCATCTCCTGGTAGAGGTACGCGCGGAACGAGGTCTTGCCGCCGATCTTGCGGCCGTGCCAGTCGTCGCGGCCGGTCGGCACGATCGTCCACCCGGCGCTGCGCGCCTGGATCCAGTACTCGCGGTACGCGCCGCCGGGCGCCGGCGTGGGGCGGGGGAGCTCCTGCTTGAACGCGCGCGCGGCGGGCGGCCGCGGCACACGCGCGGCGGCGGCGTCGGCGCGGTCGACGGCACCGCGCTTGGAGAGGTCGACCTCCTCGCCGCCGATCGTGCAGAACAGCGACGCGGCCCCGGCGCCGCCGAGCTGGAGGAAGGTACGACGAGACGTCTGGCGGTCGGCCACGGCGCGGGCACGGTATTGACCGCGCGTCGATCCGGCAAGTGTGGGTAACTAGCCTCTTGATGCAAGCCGTGAACGTGCCGCCGAAACTCGAAGAGGTGATCCCGCGCCTGCGGGGCGTCCTGCACGCGTACGCGTTCTGGTTCGCGGCGATCGCCGCCGCCACCCTGGTGGCGCTGGCGCCGACCGACCGTGCGCGCATCGCCGCCGCGATCTACGGCGGCGGGCTGTGCGCGCTCTTCGCGGCCAGCGGGCTCTACCACCGCTGGCGCTGGCATCCGCGCTGGAAGCCGCTGCTGCGCCGCCTGGACCACTCGACGATCTACATCTTCATCGCGGCGACCTCGACGCCGATCGCGCTGCTCGTGCTGTCGGGGACGATCCAGGTCGTGGTGCTCGCCAGCGTCTGGGCCGGCGCCGGGCTGGGGATCGCGTTCGCGCTCGCGTGGATCGACGCGCCGCGACTGCTGACGGCGGCGACGTACCTCGCGGTCGGCTGGGCGGGCGTCGTGGCGGTGCCGCAGATCCTGGCCGAGGTCGGGGTCGCGCCGTTCGTGCTCTTCCTCGTCGGCGGCGTCCTCTACTCGGCCGGCGCGACGATCTACGCCGCCCGCCGCCCGGACCCCTGGCCGAGCACCTTCGGCTTCCACGAGCTCTTCCACCTGCTCGTGATCGCCGCCGCCGTCGTGCACTTCATCGCGATGGCCGCCTGGGTCGTCCCGTACGCCGCCGGCTGAGAGCTGGCGCATCAGCGCGCGGTCGCGGTGCGCCGCTCGCCCGTATCCGGGCCGGAAGCCAACCCCGTTCAGGAGGTTCTCGCCATGCTCCGCCGCCTGGGACCGCTGGTCCTGGTCGCCGTCCTCGCCCTCGCGCCCGCCGCGAGCGCGGGTCACGGCAAGAAGAAGACCGTCAAGCTCGCGCCCAAGGGCGCCACGACGCTCGCGCTCAGCGCCGGCGCGGCGTCGGCGCTGCAGTCGCTCGGCATCGCCGCCGCGCCGCTCAAGCCCGCCCGCGCCGGCGACGACGGGCTGCGATTCCCGATCACCGCCGGCAAGCTCGACGCCAAGACGTACGCCGGGCAGATCAAGCACGCCGGCGGCATCTCGCTCACGCGCGACTCGACGCGGGTCGACCTGCGCAACTTCATCGTCAACGTCGACGAGGCGCCCGACCTCACCGCCCGCGTCGGCAGCGCGCGCGTGTCGATCCTCGACCTCGACCTCTCCGGCGCGGAGATCTCGAAGTCCGGTCGCAGGCTGACGATCGCGGGCGTGAAGGCGACGCTCACAAAGACCGCGGCGGACGCGCTCAACGCCGCCTTCGGCACCGAGGCGTTCGGCGAGGGCCTAGAGATCGGCACCGCGACCGTCTCCGGCCGCGCCGCCAAGCGGCGCTGAACCGGACGGGCGGCGGCGGGTCGTCGCCGCCGCCCGTTCCCGCGGGCCCTGCGCGGTGCACTACGATGCAACCCGCGCGCGCCGGTAGCTCAGTGGATAGAGCGCTGCCCTCCGGAGGCAGAAGTCGGGGGTTCGAATCCCTCCCGGCGCGCCTCGCCCACAGGCCATGCGGCTCGGCATCGTCTCCGACACGCACCTTCCGCGCGGGAGCCGCGCGATCCCGGTCGACTGCCTCGAGCGGCTCGCCGCCGCCGACGCGATCCTGCACGCCGGCGACCTGATCGAGCTGTCCGTGCTCGAGCAGCTGCAGGCGATCGGCCCGCCCGTGCACGCGGTGCGCGGCAACGTCGACTCCGCGGAGCTTCAGGCGCGCCTGCCGCTGGTGCGCACCGTGGAGGCGGACGGCGCGACGATCGCGATGATCCACGACGCCGGGCCGTCGGCGGGACGGCTGGAGCGTATGCGGCGCCGCTTCCCGCAGGCGGAGGCGGTCGTCTTCGGCCACTCGCACCTGCCGCTGCACGAGGAGCGCGCCGGCTTCGCGATCTTCAACCCGGGCTCGCCCACCGAGCGCCGCCGCGCGCCCCATCACACGATGGGCATCGCGACGGTGCAGGACGGGCGGCTGCGCTTCGAGCTGGTGCGCGTCGGCGCCTAGGATCAGGCGGCGATGGACCTCTCGCTCTTCTTCGCCGGTACCGCGGGCTCCGTGCCGACCGCGCGCCGCGGCCTGCCGGCGATCCTGCTGCGCGCCGGCGGCGACCGGATCCTGCTCGACTGCGGCGAGGGGACCCAGCAGCAGCTCCTGCGCTCGGCGGGGCTGCCGGAGCTCGACGCGATCTTCATCAGCCACTACCACCTCGACCACTGGCTCGGCCTCGTCGGGATGCTCAAGACGTTCGACCTGCGCGCCCGCGAGAGGCCGCTGGCGATCTACGGGCCGCCGGGTCTCAGGGCGCTCTTCACGATGCTGCGCCCGGTGTTCGGCCGCACCGCGTATCCGCTCTCGCTGGCCGAGCTCGAGCCCTACGAGGAGGTCGGCTTCGGCGGCTACGCGATCGGCTCGTTCCCGGTCCGCCACCGCGTCGAGGCCTACGGGTACGCGTTCGTCGAGGAGGACCGCCCCGGGCGATTCGACGCCGACGCCGCCCGAGCGCTCGGCGTGGCCGAGGGCCCGGACTTCGGCCGCCTCCAGCGCGGGGAGGTCGTCGGCGGCGTCCGGCCGGAGCAGGTCGTGGGGGAGGACCGCCCGGGCCGCAAGATCGTCTACTCGGGCGACACCGCGCCCTGCCAGGCGGTCGAGGTGCTCGCCGAGGGCGCCGACGTGCTCGTCCACGAGGCGACCTTCCTGTCCGACGAGCGCGCCCGCGCGAGCGACACCGGCCACTCGACCGCCGCCCAGGCCGCCGAGCTCGCCCGCGACGCCGGGGTCCGGCTGCTCGCCCTGACGCACCTGTCGACGCGCTACTTCCCGCGCGAGATCCGCGACGAGGCGCGCGCGGTGTTCCCGAACACGGTCGTGCCACGGGACTTCGACGCGATCGAGGTGCCGTTCCCGGAGCGCGGCGAGCCGACTCTGGTCAAGGGCGAGAAGGAGCCCACGCCGGCATGAGCGTCGTGCACATCGCGTCGCCTAAGGCGTGGGCGGAGGCACGAACCACCGGCTTGTACAGGGCCGACTCCCTTGCCGAGGAAGGGTTCATCCACTTCTCGCGCTGGGACCAGCTGGCGGACACCGCTGCGCGCTACTACGCGGGCGTCCCGGGGTTGGTCGTGCTCGTCGTCGAGCCGGGCGCGCTCCCGTTCCGCGTCGAGAACGGCTTCCCGCATCTCTACTCGGAGCTGCCGGTCTCCGCGATCACCGAGGTGCTCACGCTCCAAGACGCGCTCGCGCGAGCAGAAGCCTGAACCGCTCCGCGACCGTGCAGGGTCGCTCGAACTGCGCTGCGGTTAGGCGGACGGTCCGCCAGCCGTGCGTGGCGAGCACGAGGTCGCGCTCGCGGTCGGTCTCGAAGGAGCGACGGTGACCGTGGAACTGGTAGCCGTCAAGCTCGGCGACGAGACGCTGCTCGGGCCAGTGCAGGTCGACCTCGTAGCCCTGGACCATGCCGTTGCTGATGGGTTGCGGCAGGCCGTGGTCGCGCAGGATCTTCCGTAGGTCGCGCTCGAGCTTCGACCTCGTCGGCGCCGCTTCCGTCACGAGCCGCGCCAGCCGGCCGATGGCGCGGGCCTGCACGTGCTCGAGCCGGACGAGCTTGCGCACCAGCGCCTCGGCCAGCGCGGCGTCCAGGGCATCGAGTGAGAGTGTCTGGGAGAGATCCCGAGCGCCCGCACGCCGCCCATCAGGACGACTGCCATCTCGCGGCTGCGGACCCCGGTCGCGCGTCAAGCCCGCACTCGACAATTGGCGGCGCGCCACCACCCCGTGCTGCGGACCCGCGATCGCCGCTGCGACCGCAAGTGGGGACCGTTTGCGGGCTATAGGCCGGTCAAAGGTCTCCACCCCGCGATCCTGCCGCCGCCGGCGTCACCGAACAACGCCTCTCTGCAACGAAACGGCCCCGAAACTCCACCCTCCCTACCCAGCCGCCGTAGACGCCCCGCACAACCCGACCGACCGCGCTGCTAGCTTGAAGCGCCAGAGCCCTTTAACCCGGCCCCGTGAGGCCAGGAAGGTCCATATGCACCACCAGCAGCGCGTCGTCCTCGACGAGGACGACATCAGACGCACGCTCGTCCGGATAGCGCACGAGATCGTGGAGAAGCACGCCGGCCGCCCCGTGGCGCTGGTCGGCATCCACCGCAGGGGCGCGCACCTCGCGACGAGGATCCACCACCTCGTCGAGGAGCTGCTCGACGCGGACGTGCCGCGCGGCGACATCGACATCGCCTTCTACCGGGACGATCTCTCCACGCGAGCGGCGGACCCCGAGGTGCACAGCACCCACCTGCCCTTCCGCCTGGAGGAGTACAGCGTCGTGCTGATCGACGACGTGCTCTACACGGGCCGGACCGCGCGCGCCGGGATCGACGCGCTGTTCGACTACGGGCGCCCCGATCGCGTGCAGCTCGCGGTGCTGGCCGACCGCGGCCACCGCGAGCTCCCCATCCGCCCCGACTACGTGGGCAAGAACCTGCCGACCGCGCGCAGCGAGCGCGTCAACGTCCGGGTCACCGAGGTCGACGGCGTCGACGAGGTGGCCATCGTGAGCCTGGAAGGAGCGCTGGCGTGAGGCACCTGCTGTCGATCGAGGACCTCGACCGGGCCGCCATCGAGCGGATCCTGGATCGCGCGAAGTCCTTCACCGAGGTCTCCGAGCGCGAGATCAAGAAGGTCCCGGCGCTCAGGGGGCGCCGCGTCCTGAACCTCTTCTACGAGGCCTCCACCCGCACGCGCAGCTCCTTCGAGCTGGCCGCCAAGTCGCTCTCCGCCGACGTGATCAACTTCGCCGCCGGCGGCAGCAGCGTCGAGAAGGGCGAGTCGCTCAAGGACACGGTCCAGACGCTCAGCGCCTACCAGCCCGACCTGATCGTCATCCGCACCCCGCACGTCGGTGCGGCCAAGCTCGTCGCCGACTGGACGACCGCGAGCGTCGTCAACGCCGGCGACGGCAAGCACGAGCACCCGACGCAGGCGCTGCTCGACGTCTACACGCTGCGCGAGCGCCTCGGCGGGATCGACGGCCGCAGCATCTGGATCGTCGGCGACGTCACGCACAGCCGCGTCGCGCGGTCGAACATCCACGCCTTCCAGAAGATGGGCGCCAAGGTGACGGTGTGCGGCCCGCCGACGCTGATCCCGCGCGACATCGAGGCGCTCGGGTGCGACGTCGCCTACACGCTCGACGGCCTCGAGAAGGCCGACGTCGTCTACGCGCTGCGGATGCAGAAGGAGCGCATGACCGACTCGTTCGTGCCGAGCATCCGCGAGTACGCGGCCCAGTACCAGATCGACGGCCGCCGGCTCGGCGCCCGCCAGGTGCTGATGCACCCGGGCCCGGTCAACCGCGGCGTCGAGCTCGCCGCCGAGGTGATCGACTCCCCGCAGGCGGTCATCGGCCAGCAGGTGGCCGCCGGCGTCGTGACCCGGATGGCGGTGCTGTACGAGCTGCTGGCGGGCCGGACGGCGCCGGACCGCGGTCCGCTGCCGGTGGGGGCGGGCGCATGAGCCGGCTCGACCACCGCGCCCAGCGCCCCGCCGACCTGCTGATCCGCGGCGCCCACGTGCTCGACCCGCGCGAGCGCATCGACGCGCCGCACGACGTGCTCGTCCGAGACGGCGTGATCGCCGAGATCGCGCCGCCGAACAGCCTCGATGCGCCGGACGGCGTCGAGGTCCTCGACGGTGAGGGCCGCCACCTGTTTCCGGGCTTCGTCGACCCGCACGTGCACCTGCGCACGCCCGGGCAGGAGCACAAGGAGGACTTGGACTCCGGCACCCGCGCCGCGGCCGCCGGCGGCTACGTCGCCGTCGTCGCGATGCCCAACACCGACCCGACGGTCGACTCGGCGCCGGTGCTGCGCAGCCTGCGCGAGGCGGCGCGCCGCGAGGCCCGCATCCCGGTCGGGTTCATGGCCTCGATCACGCGCGGGCTCGACGGCGAGGCGCTGACGGAGATGGCCGAGCTGGCCGACGCGGGCGCGCTCGGCTTCACCGACGACGGCAAGCCGGTGCACCGCGCGGGGATCCTGCGCAAGGCGCTGCAGTACCAGCGGCTCGCCAACCGGCTCCTGTGCCTGCACGAGGAGGACCCGACGCTCTCCGGCCGCGGCGTCATGCACGAGGGCGAGGTGTCCGCGCGGCTCGGCCTCGCCGGCATCCCGAGCATCAGCGAGTCGACGCTGATCGCCCGCGACGCCTCGCTGGCCGGCTACGAGGACGGGCGCATCCACATCCAGCACCTGAGCGCCCGCGAGTCGGTCGACGCGATCGCCCAGGCGAAGGCGCGCGGCGTGAAGATCACCGCCGAGGCGAGCCCGCACCACCTCACGCTCACGCACGAGGCGCTGCTGGAGCGGCTCGACACGCGCCTGAAGATGAACCCGCCGCTGCGCAGCGAGGACGACCGCCGGGCGCTGATCGCCGGCCTGCTCGACGGCACGATCGACTGCATCGCCACCGACCACGCGCCGCACGCGCGCGAGGAGAAGGAGGTGCCCTTCGAGGAGGCGCCGATGGGCACGACCGGGCTGGAGACCGCGTTCGCCGCGGTCTACACCGAGCTGGTGGTGCCCGGCGTCCTGCCGCTCGAGCTGGTCGTGGACAAGCTCTCCGCGGGGGCCGCGCTGGTCGAGCTGCCGCTGCCGGCGATCCGCAGGGGGGAGGGGGCGAACTTCTGCCTGCTGGACCTAGAGGCGGAGTATGAGGTCGGCGAGGCCGGATACGAGAGCCGCTCGGAGAACTGCTGCTTCGCCGGCCGCCGGCTGCGCGGGCGCGTGCTGGCCACCGTCGCGGCCGGCGCGGTCGCCTTCCGCCAGCGGACCTTCTCGGTCGTGGGGGCCGCGTGAGCCTGCTCGAACGCGATCGGGCCGCCGTGCTGGTGGTGGACGTCCAGGAGGGCTTCCGGTCCTACGAGGCCTTCGACGCCGTCTCGGCTGCCTGCGGCCGGCTCGTCGAGGGGGCCCGGATCCTGGGCGTTCCCGTCGTCGCGACCGCGCAGTACCCGAAGGGCCTCGGCCCGGTCGCGCCCGAGGTCGGCCTCCAGGACGAGCAGCCCGTCGAGAAGACGGTCTTCTCCGCGGTGCGGGCCGACGGCTTCAGCCTCGGCGGTCGCGACCAGGCCGTCGTCTGCGGCATCGAGGCGCACATCTGCGTCTCCCAGACGGTCCACGACCTGCTCTCCAACGGCGTCGAGGTCCATGTCGCCCGCGACGCGGTCGGCTCGCGGCACCCGGGCGACCTCGAGGTCGGCCTGCGCAAGATGGAGCGCGCCGGCGCCGTCGCCTCGAGCGTGGAGACCGCGCTGTTCGAGCTCTGCGAGCGCGCCGGCACGCCGGAGTTCAAGGCCGTTCAGCAGGTGATCAAGTGAGCGGCGCCGCCTACCTGCTGCTGGAGGACGGCACGCGCCTGGATGGCGACGCCGTCGGCGCCGAGCGCGAGGTGACCGGCGAGGTCGTCTTCACGACCGGCATGTCGGGCTACCAGGAGTCGATGACCGACCCGAGCTTCGCGCGCCAGCTGATCACCTTCACGGCGCCGCACGTCGGCAACTACGGCGTCAGCGACGCGGCGATGGAGTCCGGCCGCATCCACGCCGCCGCCGCGATCATGCGCGACGCCGTCAACCCGACCGACGCCGCGGGCGCCGAGCGGGGCTGGCTCGACTGGCTGCGCGAGCACGGCGTCCCGGGCATCAGCGGCGTTGACACGCGTGCGCTGGTACGCCACATCCGCGAGGCGGGTGCGATGCGCGGCGGGATCTTCTCCGCCGGCACGCCGCAGGCGGAGGCGCTCGAGCGCGTCCACGCCGAGCCGAGCATGGTCGGCCGCGACCTCGCCCGTGAGGTCACGGTCCGCGAGCCCGAGGTCCACGGCGACGGCGACGGCCCGCGGATCATCGCGCTGGACACGGGCATCAAGCGGTCGATCATCCGCAACTTCACGAGCCGCGGCGCCACGCTCGAGCTCTACCCGTGCACGACGCCGGCGGACGAGCTGCTGGCCCGCGACCCCGACGGCTTCTTCCTCGTGCCCGGCCCAGGTGACCCCGCCGCGCTCGACTACCTCGTGCAGACGATCCGCGAGCTGCTCTCGACCAAGCCGGTGTTCGGCATCTGCCTCGGCCACCAGCTGCTCTCGCGCGCCGCCGGGCTGGAGACGTTCAAGCTCCCGTTCGGCCACCGCGGCGCCAACCACCCGGTCAAGGACCTGCGCACGGGCCGGATCGCGATCACCTCGCAGAACCACGGCTTCGCGGTCCGCGGCGAGGTCGGGGTGCGGATCGAGTCCGCGCTCGGCTCCGCCGAGCTCACGCACGTCAACCTCTACGACGGCACCGTCGAGGGCATCCGCCTGCTCGACGTCCCGGCCGGCTGCGTCCAGTACCACCCCGAGGCCGGCCCCGGGCCGAACGACTCGCTCGGGCTGTTCGACGAGTTCATCGAGCTGTTCGAGGGGGCCCGCGCCTAGCCATGCCGCGCCGCGACGACATCCAGAAGATCCTCGTGCTCGGCTCGGGCCCGATCGTGATCGGACAGGCCGCCGAGTTCGACTACTCGGGCGCGCAGGCCTGCAAGGTGCTGCTCGAGGAGGGGTACGAGGTCGTCCTCGTCAACTCCAACCCGGCGACGATCATGACCGACCCGGAGTTCGCGACAGCGACCTACGTCGAGCCGCTGCTGCCCGGCCCGGTCACGCAGGTGATCGAGCGCGAGCAGCCCGACGCGCTGCTGCCGACGCTCGGCGGGCAGACAGCCCTCAACCTCGCCAAGAGCCTTCACGAGGACGGCACGCTCGAGCGCTTCGGCGTCGAGCTGATCGGCGCGAACTACGACGCGATCAACCGCGCGGAGGACCGCGACCAGTTCGACCGCACGATGCAGGCGGCCGGCCTGCGCACGGCCAAGAACGTGATCGCCACCAGCGTCGAGGACGCGCTGAGCCACCTCGACGACGTCGGCCTGCCCGCGATCATCCGGCCCGCCTTCACGCTCGGCGGGCGCGGCGGGGGCATCGCGCGCTCGCGAGAGCAGTACGCCGAGATCGTCGGCCGCGGGATCGCGGCGAGCCCGATCGGCCAGGTGCTGATCGACGAGTCCGTGCTCGGCTGGGGCGAGTTCGAGCTCGAGGTCATGCGCGACGGCGCGGACAACGTCGTGATCGTCTGCTCGATCGAGAACATCGACCCGATGGGCGTGC
>DATFQI010000379.1:0-12407 GCA_035264365.1 Solirubrobacteraceae bacterium | reverse complement strand
CGCTCGCCCGCGGCGACATCGACGGCTTCCTCCACCAGACCCCGCTGATGGGGCCGTTCTCGCTGCTGCTGCGCGCCCCGTTCGTGCGGCTCGTCTTCGACTCCTCGCTCGACACGGTCTACTTCGCCGGAGTCGTGCCGTGCCTGGCCGCGGTCGCCGGGCTGGCGTACGCGCTGCGCTGCCGCATGACCACGCTCGGGCGCCCGGCCGCCGCGATCACCCTCGTCACCGTCGTCGCGCTGCTCAACAACGGCGTCTTCCGCTCGGTCCACTGGGGGCACCCGGAGGAGATCCTCGGCGGCGCTCTGTGCGCCGGCGCCGTGCTCGCCGGCCTGCGCGACCGCGCCCTGCTCGCCGGCCTGCTGCTCGGCCTCGCCGTCGCCACCAAACAGTGGGCGGTGATCGCCGTGATCCCGGCGCTGCTGGCGACCTCGCAGCGGCGGATCGCGCTGCTGCTCGTGGCCGGGGCGGTCGGCGGTGCGCTCATGCTCCCGAGCTATCTGGTCAAGCCCGCTACGTTCGTCGCCGTCCACAAGGAGGCGGCGCTGGCCGGCGGCCCGGTCGGACCGCCCAACATCTGGCTGCCGTTCGCGAGCAAGCGCAGCGAGGAGGCCCGCAAGGCGGCCTCGCAGGGCTTCGCCTACGAGATCCCGGCCTGGCTGTCGGGCCTCACGCACCCGGCGATCGTGCTCGCCGGCATCCCGCTCGGCCTGCTCTTCTGGCGCCGGCGGAACGTGTTGAAGCGCGAGGACGCGCTCGGCCTGCTCGCGCTGCTGTTCCTGATCCGCTGCATCGCGGACCCCTGGAACAACGACTACTACCACGCGCCGTTCCTGCTGGCCCTGCTCAGCTGGGAGGCGATCGCCCGCGACGGCTGGCCGCGCCTGACCGTCTTCGCGGGCGCCGCGCTGGCGACCACGTTCCCGGCGACCCTGGTGACGATGAGCCAGATGTCGGCCGAGCCACTGCGGTACTGCCTGGGTTACCTCGTGTGGGCGCTGCCGCTCACCGCGTGGCTGGCGCTCTCGCTGTTCGCGCCCGCCCGCGCGGCCGCGATCGCAGCCGCCGTGCGCTCGCGGCTGCCCGGGCGCGTCGAGCGGGCCGCTAACGTGGCTCGCGCATGAGCGAGTCCCACGACCCGAATCGCTGCACTCCCTGCCGCGGCACCGGCAGCGTGATCTCCGGCCTCGGCGGCGAGCCTAAGCCCGTGACCTGCCCGTGGTGCGAGGGCAGCGGCGTGCGCATCGCCGGCCACGACGCGCAGGCCGCCAAGAAGCGCGACGACTAGTCGCTGATCTCCAGCTCGCCGATCTGCCGCTCGGCCTCGAGCAGCTCGATCGGGTAGGTGCCCGGCTCGTCGGCGAGCAGCTCGAAGCGCGCGGGCGAGTCCGGGTCGGCGGTCTCCGTGCCCAGGTCGCCGAGCTGGACGCTGTCGAGCTCGTCCGTGTTCACGACGATCCGGACGATCTGCCCGACCTCGGCCTTGACGAGCTGTCCCTCCGACGCGGCGTCCAGCGTCGCCTCGACGGGCTCGGCCTCGGGCGCCGCCGACGTCGACGGCGTGGGGGAGGCGTCCTCGCGGTGCGCGCTCTCGCGCGGCGCCAAGCCCGCCGCCAGCGCGGTGATGGCCATCAGCAGGGCGAGCGCGATCAACAGCCGGCGGGCGAGCATGAAGACAAGGCTAGAACGCCCGTCCGCTCGGATGCCCCGTTTTCTTTAGAGGGGTTAAGTCCCTGCGCACACGTGCCGATACCCGGGATGCCAGAACCAAGGTGTCAAAGGCAAATCGCCCGCGAGGGCGAGACGCAAAACCACGGGGCTCCCGGATGGAGCCGGCCGGGTTGCCACTGATTGGTGGTGGACACGGGACCGAGGACCTGGCGAAAGCAGTGCCAACAGGCCCAACGATCCCCTCAGGAGGGTTCACCTAAATGCTCAACAAGCTCCGCGAGCGCGCTCAGGACGAGAAGGGTTTCACCCTCATCGAGCTCCTGGTCGTCATTCTGATCATCGGCATCCTCGCCGCCATCGCTCTGCCGGCCTTCCTCGGCCAGCGTGAGAAGGGTCAGGACTCGGCCGCCAAGTCTGACGCGCGCAACATGGTCTCCCACATGGAGTCCTGCTTCACCGACAGCGAGACGTACGTCGGCTGCACCGCCAAGCTGACCTCCGCGGCCACCGGCCTTGCCATCGGCGGCGCCGCCGGCCAGGTGCAGATCACGGCCGAGTCGGCCACCGGCTACACGGTCGTCGCCCACTCGAAGTCCAACGGCGGCACGCGTACCTTCACGATCACGCACGCCTCGGGCTCCGCGGATGCGCGCACCTGCACGCCGACCGGCGGCGGCTGCAACGGCTCCAGCTGGTAGCCAAGCCGCACAGGTAACCGTTTGACCAGGGGCGGGCCGTCCGCGGCCCGCCCCTTCGTCTTCCAAGTCCCGGAGCGCTCCCTCACATGACTCCCACCACTCACAACGCACACGCCAAGCAGGGCGAGACGGGCTTCACCCTGATCGAGCTGCTGGTCGTGATCCTGATCATCGGCATTCTCGCCGCGATCGCCATTCCCGCGTTCCTCACGCAGCGGTCCAAGGGGCAGGACGCTGCGGCCAAGTCCGACGTGCGCAACATGGTCTCCCAGATGGAGGCCTGCTTCACCGAGGACGACAAGTACGTCGGCTGCACCGCCGCGCTGAACATCAACAACACCAACCTGGACATCGGCCCCGGCGAGGGCCAGGTCCGGATCGTCAGCGAGAGCGCCTTGGGCTACGAGCTCGAGGCCATCTCGAAGGCGAAGACCGGCGGCGTGAACCATCGCTACCGGCTCATCCACACGCTCGGTCTCGCCGACGTCAAGGAGTGCGACGTCGACGGCCGGGGCGGTTGCCCGCCGAGCGGACTCTGGTAGGGACCTAGGGTCCCGACCCGACTTTCGTCGATGACACTCAAGCGGCCCGGTGGGCGCGCCGATCACCGGAGCATGCGGTCCGGCGCGCCCACCCTCTCCGACGAGCGCGGTTACACCCTCGTCGAGCTCCTCGTAGCGGCCTTCGTCCTCGTGGTCGGCATGGCCGGCGCCTTCGCGCTGCTCAACGGCGCAAACGCGTCGTCGGTCACCAACAACGCCCGCATGGGCGGGACGAACCTCGCTCGCGAGCTGCTCGAGGACGCGCGCTCGATCGACTACGACGAGCTCAAGCCGTCGACGATCACGGACACGCTGCAAGCGAAGGTCGGAGGGTCCGGCACGCCGTGGGAGATCTCGCGCCGCGGGATCAAGTACACGGTCAGCGTCGACGCCTGCACGTTCGACGACCCGAAGGACAACATCGCCACGACGCCGCCCGCCAACGTCTGCACGCCGCAGGCGCCGGTCCCGGCCGCCGCCGGCGCGCTGGATCCCGACATCCAGCCCGACGACTTCCGCCGCGTGACCGTCAACCTCACCTGGAACACGGGCCGCGGCGACCAGACGATGAAGATGGTCTCGCTGGTCAACAACCCGTCCGGCGGCCTCGGCCCGCGCATCACCTCCTTCCCGGACTTCGCGACACAGGTCACCTCGGGCAACACCGCGACCGTCAACGCCACCACGACCAACGCGGGCTCGCTGCGCTGGAACAGCGACGGCACGCCGAACGGTGCCGGCGACGCCACCGGCGGCCCGAACGCCTGGCAGGCGACCTGGCAGCTCGGCGCGCCCGCGGCCGGGCAGGACCCGGCGAGCGTCGCCACCTGGGCCTCGATCCAGTACACGCCCGGCTCGACGGTCTTCGACGGCACCTACACGATCACCGGCCAGGCGTTCGACGAGCTCGGCATCGCCGGCGACTCGCGCGCCTCCGTGCTGCCGCTCAATCGCTCGCGGCCGATCACGGTCACCGGCTTCGAGGTCGGCCGCAACTTCAACGTCGGCCGGCTCGAGTTCCGCTGGAACCAGAGCCCGGAGCTCGACATCATCGGCTACAAGGTCTACGAGCTCGGGCCCGACCTCACGATCGGCAACGGCAACGACACGCTGATCTGCCAGACGATGCGTGTCAAGGACACCGACTGCGTGGACTCGGGCTCGATGCCCTCCGGCAACGCCTCCTACGGCGTCGTCGCGCTGGACCGCACGACGATCACCGACACCTCGAGCGCGTCCCGCGAGTCGCAGTACGCCGAGGCCGTGCTCTCCTCGTCGACGCAGCCGGCCGACCCGCTCCTGCTGACCGTGCTCCCGAACTTGTCGCTGCGGCCCGTCCTCAACTGGACCCATCCGAGCGTCGGCTCGGTCCGCTTCTTCCGGATCTACCGCATCACGGGCACCAGCGGCAGCTGCTGCGACGTATCGGACCGCTACGACCTGACGACCGACAACGGCACGAGCTGGACGGACCCGAACCCTCCCGCCGCCGGCGTGCAGGTCCAGTACTGGGTCACCGCGGTCGGCCCCGGGCTCAACGAGTCCACCCCCACCAACGGCGTCACCTGGACCGGTCTATGAGCCCCCGCACCGACAGCCAGCGCGGCTTCACCCTGATCGAGCTCCTGCTCGTCATGTCGCTGGGCATCGTGATCCTCGGCGCGACCCTGACGTCGTTCACGAACTACTACCGCAACAACAAGACCAGCCAGCAGCTCAACGACAGCGCCCAGGTCGCGCGCAACTCGATGGACCTCGCGGCCCGCCAGCTGCGCAACCTGGCCAACCAGGACCCGTCGCAGCAGACCACGACGATCGCCCGCGCGCTCCCGTTCGACCTCGTCTTCCAGACCTCCGACCCCTCGCGCAAGTGGGTCCGCTACTGCCTGGACACCAGCAACACCGGGGGCGCCGGCTCGTCCGCGTCGCGCGGCCAGCTGTGGGAGATGGAGACCGCGACGGCCACCGCTCCCACCCCGGGGATGATGAGCAGCTGCCCCGGCTCGGTCGGCCCGCTCGCCGGCAGCTGGGTCTCGCAGCGGATGGTCGCCGACAACGTGACCAACCGCATCGGCGGCGTCGACCGGCCCGTGTTCAGCTACAGCTGCTCGCCGCTGGCGCCCTCGACCTGCCCGGCGAGCTCGGCGGACTACACGCGCATCACGAACATCGGCGCGCAGATGTACATCGACGTCAATCCCGGCAAGGCGCCCGCGGAGCTGCGCGTCGTCTCGAGCATCTTCCTGCGCAACCAGAACGAGGCGCCGGTCGCCGACTTCAGCGCGACCTCCGGCGGCACCCGCACCGTGATCCTCAACGCGTCGTCGTCGCTCGACCCGGAGGGCCGCACGCTCGCCTATGACTGGTTCCTCGGCAACGGCACGATCACGCTCACGCCGGAGGAGGCCTGCGCGCAGGAGATCAAACAGAAAGCCAACGGGTCGACGCTGATCTACCTCGGCCAGGGCACGACCTACCGCTATGCGGTCCCGACCGGGGTCGCCTCCCCGATGAACATCCAGCTCGTCGTCCGCGACCCGGGCTGCCTCTACGCGACGAGAACGAAGACGGTGACGATCCCATGACCACCTCCACCCGCATGCCGAACCGCGAGGACGGCTGGGTCCTCGTCAGCGCGATCGTGCTGATGGCGATCATGCTCACGGTCGGGCTCGCGTCGTTCGCGTTCGTCGACACGAACCAGAAGCGCTCGCGCGAGTCGCGCGAGCGGGAATCTTCGCTGAGCCTCGCTGAGGCGGCGCTGTACGCCCAAGGCTTCGCGCTGACCCGCAACTGGCCGAACCCGGCCAAGCAGCTCGGCGGCGACTGCACGTCCGGCGCGGCGGTGTCCTCGACCACGCTCTTCTGCCCCGACCGCGACGTGCTCGCCAAGGGCAGTTCGGCCAACGGCAACGTCGCGCAGCTCGCCAACGTCGACCTCGACGCGGACTCGACCTGGACGACGAAGGTGCGCGACAACTACGGCGGTCTGAAGGCGGCGTTCGACCCGGCGGCGGCCGACGGCCAGCTGACCGAGGGCGGCGTGCCGTGCCCGCAGACCCCGTGCCGGATGGACTTCAACGGAGACCGCCAGCTGTGGGTGTACGCCAAGGCGGTCGTGCGCGGCCGACCGCGCAGCGTCGTGGCGCGCCTGAAGCTCGAGCAGCTGCGCGAGAGCGTCCCGCAGGCGGGCGTCGTCGCCGGCGCGCTCGACGTCACCAACAACGGCAACAAGCTGATGCTCGACGGCACCGGCAGCTCGATCGTCGTACGCTGCGCGCCGCTGACGAGCACGTCGTGCATGAGCTATGAAGCCGACAAGGGCCAGCTCACGCCGGCGCCGGCCTCGACGCCGAGCCAGCCGAACTTCATGACGCCGGCGCAGCTCGAGCGCTTCAAGGCGCGCGCGGTCACCGACGGAACCTACTTCCCCGCCGGCCAGTGCCCCGCGGACGCGGCGGAGCTCACGGGCGCGGTGGTGTGGGTCGAGCAGTGCAGCACGAGCTACGCGAACAGCATCGGCCCGTTCTCGACGCCCTGCAACGTGCCGGGCGACCTGTCGTCGAACTGCATCAACCCGACGAACAAGCCGGGCCTTCTGATCTGGCACTGCGGCACGCTGCGGTTGACCGGCGACTACTCGTTCTACGGGATCGTCTACGTGGTCAACAACTCCGACGGGAAGTGCGCGAGCTTCCCGGCCAAGTCCGGCGGCTGCCCGACCGGCTGGGTCTACGAGTCCGGCGGCGGCGCCGGCGTGCTCGGCGCGCTCGTGACCGACGGCGGCGGGTGCGTGCTGATCGGCTCGAACTCGGTGAACATGAAGTACGACTCCAATGTCTTCAACTCCGTCAACTCCTACGGCACGGTCGGCCTGGTGCAGAACACCTGGCGCGAGCTCAAGGCCGGAAGCTGACCCCCCAATCAAGAATCTCCGGCGCCCTGCCGATAGGAGAAGATCGTGTTCAAGAAGAAGCAGCGCTCCGCCACCGTCGTCGGGCTCGACCTCGACCCCAGCTACCTTGCCGCCGCCGAAGTGCAGGTCAACGGCAGCATGCGCGTCACGAAGAGCGCGGTCGCCGCGCTGCGGCCCGGCGTCCTGCGTGACGGCGAGGCCTCCGACCCGGCCGCCCTGGCCGAGGCGCTGCGCGAGCTCTTCGAGGCCAACGACCTCCCGCGCCGCGTGCGCCTCGGCATCGCCAACCAGCGGATCGTCGTGCGCTCGCTGGACCTGCCCGTGATCGAGGACCCCAAGGGCCTCGCCGCGGCGGTCCAGCAGGAGGCGCCCGACCACATCCCGATGCCGATGGACGAGGCCGTCGTCGACTTCCAGTCGCTCGGCGTCGTCGACACCCCGGCCGGCCCGCGCTCGCGCGTGGTGATCGTCGCGGTCCGCCGCGAGATGATCGAGCGGCTCGTATCCGCCACTCGGGAGGCCGGGCTGGAGCTCGAGGGCATCGACCTCGCCGCCTTCGGCATGGTGCGCGCGCTGGCGCCCGCCGCCTCCGAGCAGGCGATCCTCTACGTCAACGTCGCCGGCCTCACGAACGTCGCGGTCGCCAACGGCTCGGGGTGCCTGTTCACCCGCGCGGCCGCCGGCGGGCTCGACGCCGTCGTGCACAACCTCTCCGAGCGTCGCGGCCTCACCCAGGAGCACGCGCGGCAGTGGATGCAGCACGTGGGCCTGCTCACGCCGCTCGAGGACGTCGAGGGCGACGCGGAGCTCATCGAGGCCACCCGTGCCGCGCTCGAGGAGGGCGTGCACCAGCTCGCCGACACGGTGCGCAACTCGCTGAACTTCTACCGGATGCAGGACGGCGCCGAGAACGTCGAGCGCGCGCTGCTGACGGGCCCCGTGCTCGCCATCCCGGGCTTCGCGGAGAAGCTCTCGGAGCAGCTCAAGCTGCCCGTCGAGCCCGCGTTCGTCGTCGTCGACGGCGACGAGGAGGCCGACCCGGCCCGCCTGGCCGTCGCCGCCGGGCTGGCCGTCGAAGACCGCGTCTAGGCCGGACCGCTCCCGCGCCGCGGCGTCGCGCCGCGGCAGGGGAGCGGGAAGTGCCGTGGAACTGAGCCGACGATGACGACCGCAGTGGCAGCCGTGCTCGCCGGGATCCTCGGCGCTGTGATCGGCTCGTTCCTCAACGTCGTCGCCTACCGGCTGCCGCGCGGCGAGTCGCTCTCGCACCCGCCGTCGCACTGCCCCAACTGCGGGGCGCCGGTGAAGCCCTACGACAACATCCCCGTGCTCTCGTGGCTGCTGCTGCGGGGGCGCTGCCGCAGCTGCAAGCAACCGATCTCCCCGCGCTACCCGATCGTGGAGGCCGGAACGGGCCTGCTGTGCGCGCTCGTGGTGATCGTCAAGGGCCCCGAGGCCGAGGCGATCATCGGGATCGTCCTCGTGCTGATCCTCGTGCCATGCACGCTGATCGACCTCGACACGCACACGATCCCGAACAAGATCACCTATCCCGGGTTCGTGCTCGGCCTGATCCTGGTCGCCGTGCTCGACACCGACGCGCTCGTCGAGAACCTGATCGCCTCCGCCGCCGCCGGCGGGTTCTTGTTCCTCGCCTGGTTCTTCTATCCCCGCGGGATGGGGCTGGGGGACGTCAAGCTCGCGTTCGTGATGGGCATCTACCTCGGGCGCGCGGTCGCGCCCGCGATGTTCACCGCCTTCATCGCCGGCGCGCTCGTCGGCGGGCTCATCATCGCCCGCCTCGGCGTCGCGAAGGGGCGCAAGGCCGGCATCCCGTTCGGCCCTTGGCTCGCCCTCGGCGGCGTCGTCGGCCTGCTCGCAGGCGACGAGATCGTCGACTGGTACGTCGACTCGTACCTCTAGAAACCGCTCTGTAGGGCGGCATGGCCCGAACGTGGGGTGCACACCCCACCCGCGATGCCTCAAGGCGGTCTAAGTGGGTGCCGATAAGCCAAGCGAGATGAGAGCTGTCAACCTGCTTCCGCCCGACCTGCGCAGCGGCCCGAAGGGGTCCGCCCCCGCGGTCTCCTCCGGGGTCGAGAACTCCGGCCCCGGTGCGTTCGTCGTGCTCGGCGTCCTCGCGTTCTGCGTGGCGGCGCTCGCCACCTACGTCCTCGCCGGCAACATCGTCAAGGACCGCGAGGCCGAGCTGGCCGCGGCGACCGCCAAGTCGGCGGCCGTCTCGCAGCAGGTCGCGGCGCTCAAGCCCTACGCGGACTTCGAGTCGGTCGCGAACACCCGCGTCCAGACCGTCACCGACCTGGCCAACTCGCGCTTCGACTGGGAGCAGGCGCTGCGCGACCTCTCCCGCGCCGTCCCGGCCGACGTCACGATCGGCACGCTCAAGGGCACGCTCGGCAGCACCGACGCCGCCGCGAACCCGGGCGAAGAGGCCGCCCCGTCGATCAGCCTCGCCGGCTGCACCTACTCGCAGACCAAGGTCGCCGAGCTGATGGCGCGCCTGCGGAACATCGACGGCGTCACCAAGGTCCTGCTGAAGAAGTCCGACAAGGAGGCCACCACCGGCGCCGGCGGCGGCGACCGCAACGCGCCCTCCGCCTCCGGCTACTGCGGCAAGGCCGACATCCCCGCCTTCGAGCTCGAGGTCGTCTTCACGGCCGCCCCGGGTGCGACCGCCGCGACCGGCGCCACCGCCGGCACGCCGCCCACGACGACGAGCGCCCCCGCGGCGTCCGCGACCCCGGCTCCGGCCGCCGGTGCGGCCGCCACTCCGGCGCCTGCCGCGAGTGCGGCCCCGGCCTCGGCTTCGACCACTCCCGCACCGACGACCCCGTAGGGCTGCCACCGTGACCAAGAACAAGACGCTCCTCATCGCGGTCGTCGCGACCGCCGCGGCCATGGCCGCCTTCTGGTTCCTCGCCCTCGCGCCCAAGCGCGAGGAGGCGGCGGCCCTCAACGACAAGATCGCGGCCAAGGAGACCGAGCTCGCGACGGCGCAGGCGACGCTCGCCGGCTACAGGAAGTCCAAGGACAACTACGGCAGCAACTACGCGACCGTGGTCCGGCTCGGCAAGGCCGTGCCGGAGGACGACGACATCCGCTCCCTGCTCGTGCAGCTGGACACGGAGGCCGGTGGGACCAACGTCGACTTCCGCACCGTGGAGATCGGCGGCGGCGCCAACGCCGGCGCGGCTGCGGCCGCCCCCGCGGCGAGCGGCACAGCCGGCTTCGAGACGACCGCGTTCGCCTTCACCTTCAAGGGAACCTACGAGAACCTCCAGCAGTTCATGGCCCGCATGGAGCGGTTCGTGAACCTGCGCAACGAGAAGATGAACGTCACCGGCCGCCTGCTGCGCCTGGAGACGATCGACATGCAGGTCGACGCGCTCGGCTACCCGCGGATCATCGCGAGGATCGCCGGCAAGTCGTACCAGGTCCCCGAGACGCAGGGTCTGACCGCCGGCGCCACGCCGACGGGCCCAGCGGCCGCGACCCCTGCGGCGACCCCGGCCCCCGCCGGCGGCCCGTCTGTCCCGACCACCACCGCGACCGTCCCCGGAGCGAAGTGATGAAGCCTCTCGAGAACGCCTGGAACGGGCTCCTGCAGCGCAAGCTGCTGCCGCTGGCAATCCTGCTCCTCGCAGCGATCGTGGCGATTCCGTTCCTCCTGTCCAAGGATCCGGAGCCGCTCGCCGCGGCGCCCGCCGCGCCCGTCGCGGCGGCCGGGTCGTCCGAGGACTCGATCGCCAAGCCGGTCGTGTCCAAGGTCGACGCCAACGCGACGGCCGAGCGCCGCCGCGTGCTCGGCTACGAGAAAAACCCGTTCGAGCCCGCCGCGGCGCCGAAGGCCGAGAAGTCCGACGAGGAGCCGGCCCCGGTGGCCGTCGCCCCGACAGGCGGCGCGAACACCGAAAAGCCGGCCGAGTCCGGCGGCGCCCCGGCGCCGAGCGGCGGATCGAGCGCGCCGACGTCCCCGGTCGCGCCCGCCGCCCCGACGACGCCGGCCGAGCCGCAGGAGAAGCAGGAGATGTACTCGGTCACCGTGCGCTTCGGCGACTCGGAGTCCGACTCACTGGAGACCAGCGTGCTGCCGCGCCTGAAGCCGCTGCCGTCCGCCTCTGACCCGGTTCTCGTGTACCTCGGCCCCGGCGACGGCGGCAAGACCGCGGTGTTCGTGCTCGACGAGTCGCTGGAGCCGCAGGGCGACGGCGTCTGCAGGCCGAGCCCGGCGAACTGCGAGACGCTGCACATGCGCGCCGGCGAGACCACGTTCCTCGACGTGCTCGACGACGAGGGCGAGGTGACCGCGCAGTACCAGCTCGACGTGGTCAAGATCAAGACGCGCAAGGCGTCCCCTACCAAGATCGGCGCCGCCCGCGCCCGGGCCTCCAAGGCCGGCCTGAGCGTGCTGAAGGCCCGCGAGGCCGCCGTCGGCCCGCTGCGCTACCGCTACGAGGCCAAGTCCGGCCTCGTGCGCAAGCTCGACAAGCGCGCCTACAAGGCGCTGCTGGCGAAGTCCGCGCGCACCGCGCTCGCCACCGCCGGCGGCTTCTAGACCCCTGTTGGATTCGGCCCCCACCCGCCTGCGACGGCGTCGCGGGCGGGTGGGGGTCTTTTTCATAGGATCCCTGCGGTGCCGCTGCGCGTCATCACCGCCGGGGAGTCCCACGGGCCCGGTCTCACCTGCATCGTCGAGGGGCTCCCGGCAGGGCTGGAGCTCGACCGCGCGCTGATCGACCGCGACATGGCGCGGCGCCAGCTCGGCCACGGCCGCGGTGGGCGGATGAAGATCGAGAAGGACGCCGCCGACGTCACCGCCGGGGTCCGCCACGGCCGCACGCTCGGCGGTCCCGTCTCCCTGACGGTCGCCAACCGCGACTTCGCCAACTGGGAGGAGCGGATGAACCCGTGGCCGGTCGAGGCCGACGTGCCGGAGGTCCACCTCCCGCGGCCGGGCCACGCCGACCTGGCCGGCGTGCAGAAGTACGGCTTCACCGACGTGCGCAACGTGCTCGAGCGCGCCAGCGCCCGTGAGACGGCGGCGCGCGTGGCCGGCGGCGCGCTGGCCAAGGCGTTCCTGCGCGAGCTCGGGATCGAGGTCGTCTCGCACGTGACCCAGATCGGTTCCGTGCAGGCGCCGGAGCGGCGCGAGCTGACGCTCGAGGACTTCGCCGAGGTCGACGCCTCGCCGGTGCGCTGCCTCGACGCCGACGTCTCGCGCGCGATGGTCGAGGAGATCAACGTGCTGCGCAAGGCCAACGAGTCGCTCGGCGGCGTCTTCGAGGTGCTCGCCTTCGGCGTGTTCCCCGGCCTCGGCTCGCACGTGTCCTGGGAGGAGCGCCTGGACGGGCGCATCGGGCTGGCGATGATGTCGATCCAGGCGGTCAAGGGCTGCGGGATCGGCGACGGCTTCGACCTCGCGGGCCGGCCGGGCTCGGCGGCCCACGACGAGATCTTCTACTCCGAGGAGCGCGGCTACTACCGCGAGACCAACCGCTCCGGCGGCATCGAGGGCGGCATGACCACCGGCGAGCCGGTCGTCGTGCGCTGCGCGATGAA
>DATFQI010000378.1:0-5089 GCA_035264365.1 Solirubrobacteraceae bacterium | reverse complement strand
GCGTCGAAGCGCGCGTCGCGCTGGAGCTCGGCGAACGTGCCGAGGCCGCCGTCCTCCTCCGAGCTGACGCACTGCACGACGATCTCCGGGTGCGCGCCCGCCGCCGCGCGGAGGGCCGCGGCGGCGTGCAGCATCGCGACGACGGCCGCCTTCATGTCGACGGCGCCGCGCCCGTGCAGGACGCCGTCCTCGACCGCCCCGCTCCACGGGCCGTGCCGCCACGGGACGGTCCCAGGGTCGACGACGTCGACGTGGCCGTTGAGGCAGATCCGGCCGGGCCCGGTGCCGGGCAGCGTCGCGGTCAGTCCCCACAGCTCGTCGCGCGGCGCCTCCTCGCCCGGGTAACGGGGGTGGGTGCGCAGCGCGGCCAGGTCGTGCTGGTGCAGGTCGGGCGCGAGGCCGAGCCGCTCGGCGGTGGCGGCCAGGTGCTCGAGCACCCCGCGCTCGCCGCCCGTCACACTCGGCACGCGCAGGGCCGCCGCGGCGTCGCCGGCGAGCGCGCCGGGGTCCAGCGCGGCGAGGGCCTGCTGCTCGCTCACAGCGGCGTCGACGCGATCGCCCGCGCCTCGTAGGGGAGCACGACCGGCGCGCCGGAGCGGACGGCGTACTCGGGCGCGGGCCCGAGCACCATCTGGCGCATCCAGAGCGAGCGCCCCGGGCCGGCGAGCTGCGCATGAAAGGCGTCGCGGTCCACGCCGTCCGGCTTCGCGAGCCAGCTGGTCCGGGTGGCGGCGAGCTCTGCCGGGCCCTCGATCAGCCGGTAGACGCCGCCGGCGCCCGTGCGGGCGCGCGCGGCGACCGCGTCGTGCGGCTGCGCCCGCTCGCCGCGCACCGCGGCCTCGTTGAGCCCGCCGAGCGCTTCCCAGGTCTCGACGCCGTACCAGTCCTCGTAGGCGTGACCGTCGCCGGGCAGCCATGGCGCCTCCTGCACGCGCAGCGCCGCGGAGCCCGTGAAGCCCGCGGGCGGGTGCTCGGCCAGTGCGGCGTGGAACGCGGTCAGGCGCGCCTCGTAGGCGGCGATCTCGTCGCCGCCGGGTCGGTGCCAGAACACGTAGGCGAGCACGCCCGGACCCTATCCGGGTGTTCGCAGGACGTGAATCGCGATGTTGACACCCGTTACTCTGGAAAGGCGTGCTTGATTCGACGGACGAGGTCACTGCTGCGCTCGGAACCCGCGTCCGCACGCTCCGGCAGGAGCGCGGTTGGACGCTGAAGGAGCTCGGCCGGAAGGCCGAGCTCTCGCATCCGTTCCTGAGCCAGCTCGAGCGCGGGCTCGCCCGCCCGAGCGCCGGCTCGGCCGAGCGCATAGCCCGCGCCCTGCAGGTCCCTGTCGGCCTGCTCTGGAGCGCCCCGGCCCGCGGCGGCAATCCAGAGCTGGTGCGGCGCGACGCCGGCGAGCACGAGCGCCACGACGACGCCTCCGCGCCGGGCGGCGTGCGCACCCTCACGGGTGAGCCGCTGGCCGTCCACGAGTGGACCGGCGGCAGCCGCCGCTGGCCCGAGGGGCACGAGGTCGCAGCGGGCGACGTGCTGCTCTACGTGGCGCGCGGCGGCCTCGAGGTCGACCTCGACGGCGAGATCCACGCGCTCGAGGAGGGCGACGCGCTGATGTTCGACGGCGGCGTGCCGCACCGCGTGCGCCGCACCGGCGGCGTCACCACGCGCGCGCTGAAGGTCGCGACGCCGGCCTGAGAACGCAAGAAAGGTGTCAGGCACCTTTCTTGCGCAGGCGGTGCACGCCGCCCTGGGGGAGCAGCGGGTCCTGCGCCGTCTCGATCTCGAACGTCGCGGCCATCGCCTCCAAGAACGGTCCGGCCGGCGGTCGGCCGGGATCGGCGAGCCACAGCTCCGACCTCGCGGCGAGCAGCCGCGGCAGCAGCGGCAGCAGCAGCTCCGCGTTGCGGCGCTCGTAGAGCAGGTCGGCCCCGAGCACGAGGTCCCACGGCGCGCGCTCGAGGAGCGGCTCCGGGGCCGCCCAGTCGGCGCGCTCGACGTCGACCGCGATCCCGTTGCGCTCCGCGTTGCCGCGCAGCAGCTCGACCGCCTGCGGCGACCAGTCGGTGGCCACCACGCGCCCACCCGCGAGGGCGGCGGCGAGGCTCGGCAGCCCAAGCCCGCAGCCGAGCTCCAGCGTGCGTGCGCCGTGCAGCGCCCGCACCGCCACGCGCCGGGCGAGCGCGTGGCCGCTCGGCCACAGCTCCGCCCAGTAGGGCAGGAACTCCTCGTGCTCGAACGCGCGCTCGTCGATCAGCGCGTCCGACTCGCGCGGGCGCAGGACGGCGAGATCGCGCCCGCCGAGCACGATCGTCTCCTCCACCAGGTCCAGGTCGCTCAAGCCGCCAAGGCTGCCAGACTGCGGCGCATCCGCCCCGGAGATCCCCGTGTCACCAGCGTCGACGTCGCCCATGCGGCCGGCGTGTCGCAGTCGACCGTCTCGCTCGTGCTCTCGGGCAAGTCGGCCGGGCGGATCTCGGCGAAGACCGAGCAGGCGGTCCGGCAGGCGGCCGAGGAGCTCGGCTACCGCCCGAACATGGCCGCCCGTGCGCTGCGCACGGGCGCGGCCCGCTCCGTGGGGCTCGTGGTGCCCGACGTCACGCACCCGTTCTTCGGGCTCACGATGCGCGGCGCGCAGGAGGCCGCCTACTCCGCGGGCTACGCCGTCGCGCTCGTCGACGTGCCGCTCGACCGCCCGCTCGAGGCCCCGCTGGAGGCGCTGCGCGCCGGCCCCGCCGACGGCTTCATCTACTTCTCCGTCGAGCCCCCGGAGCGGCGGCCGGGCGGCGAGCGGATCGTGGTCATCGAGGCCGAGCCGGAGGGCGTGCCGTGGGTCGCGCTGGACACCGCGGGCGGGACCGACGCCGCGATGGCGCACCTGATCGAGCTCGGCCACCGGCGGATCGGGCAGCTCGGCTCGCGCGTGCAGTACCCGACGTTCCAGATCCGGATGGCGCGCTGGCGGGCGGGGCTCGCGTCGGTCCGCGTCGAGGCCTCGGACGAGCTGTGGGCGGGCTCGGGCTTCGACTTCGACGACGCGTGCCGGGCCGCGACCGGGCTGCTCGGCGCGCCCGATCCGCCGACCGCGATCCTCTGCGACGACGACATCCTCGCCGGCGGCGTCTACCTGGCGGCGCGCGAGCTCGGCCTGCGCATCCCCGAGGACGTCTCGGTGATCGGCTTCGACGACCTGTCGTTCGCCCGCGTCCTCTCGCCGCCGCTGACGACCCTGCGGGCCGACGCGCCGCAGCTCGGAGCGGTCGCCTTCGGCGCGCTCGCTGCCGTCATGGCCGGCGAGGAGGTCGGCGGCCAGACGCTGCCGGTCGAGCTCGTCGTGCGCGGGTCGACGGCGCCGCCGCGCCGCTGAGCGGTGGAACGTTCAGCCTCAGCCTGAAGATTCCACCGCTCAGTGTGGGCAACCGCACTTGCAGACTCGGTTCATACGTATTACGCTCAATCGTATGACCCGCCTTCTCCCCATCTTCCTCACCGCCGCGCTGGTGCTCGGCGTGGCGGGGTTCGTACTCCCCGCCGAGGGCCAGTCCCCGCAGCCGCCGCACTTCGTGGTGGTCGTGGACCAGTCCGCCGGCGCCAGGCCGCAGGCCGTCGACGCCGCGACCCGCGCGGTCAAGGCCGCCCACGGCGCCCAGGCCGAGCTCCGGATCACCCGCACCCCCACGGAGCAGCTCTCCGTCACCAGCTACTTCGCCGCCCGCGGCTACGACGTCGTCGGTGTCGGGCTCGACCCCGGCATCGCCGTCGACCCGGTCGCCGACCGCTACCCGAGCACCCGCTTCTCCCTGATCGACGCCGGCGGGCTCCCCGCCGCCGTCTCCGCCGCCGCGCGCTGAACCCGGGACACCGTACCCACCCACCCCGGGAGTAGCGTCTGCGCGATGGAGCACCGCACCCTCGGCCGTACCGGCATGTACGTCAGCCCCCTCTGCCTCGGCGCCATGATGTTCGGCGACTGGGGCAACAAGGACGAGAACGAGTCGATCCGGATCATCCACCGCGCCCTCGACGCGGGGATCAACTTCATCGACACCGCGGACGTCTACAGCCGCGGCGAGTCGGAGGAGATCGTCGGCAAGGCGATTAAGTCCCCACCCACCCGCCGCGACAACGTGATCCTCGCCACCAAGGTCCACGGCACGATGGGCGACGACGTCAACCAGTTCGGCAACTCGCGCCGCTGGATCGCCAAGGAGTGCGACGCCAGCCTCAAGCGGCTGCAGACCGACTGGATCGACCTGTACCAGATCCACCGTCCCGAGCAGGACACCGACATCGACGAGACGCTCGGCGCGCTGAGCGACCTCGTGCGCGCCGGCAAGGTGCGCGCGATCGGATCGTCGACGTTTCCCGCCTCGCAGATCGTCGAGGCGCAATGGACCGCCGAGCGCCGCGGCCGCGAGCGCTTCACGTGCGAGCAGCCGCCGTACTCGATCCTCGTGCGCGGCGTCGAGAACGAGGTGCTGCCGGTGTGCGCCCGCTACGGCATGGGCGTGATCCCGTGGAGCCCGCTCGCGGGCGGCTACCTGAGCGGGCGCTACCGCCGCGGCGAGGAGCCTCCCAAGAGCAGCCGCGCCGAGCGCCTGCCGCACCGCTTCGACCTCTCGATCCCGGCCAACCGGCGCAAGTTCGACGCGGCCGTCGAGCTCGGCGAGCTCGCCGAGGACGCCGGGCTGACGCTGATCGAGCTCGCGCTCGCGTTCGTGATCCGCCACCCGGCCGTCACGGCCGCGATCATCGGGCCACGCACGATGGAGCACCTCGAGTCCCAGCTGACGGCCGCGGACGTGACGCTCTCCGACGACGTGCTCGACCGCATCGACGAGATCGTCCCGCCCGGGCTCAACGTCAACCCGGTCGACGCCGGCTGGTCGAACCCGCACCTGGAGCCGGCGGCGCGCCGCAGGTGACGGGGAGGGTGGGGTTGTCCTCAGCGAGCGACCCGGCCGACCTCAGCGCCGCCGACGGGGCCACACCCTCGCCGGGCGGCCGAAGGGCGCCGATCATGGTTCGCATGCGGCCCATCGTGCGCCGGTTCGGGAACGACCTGCTCTACCAGCTCTCGACGCTCCCGGCCTCG
>DATFQI010000377.1:0-4839 GCA_035264365.1 Solirubrobacteraceae bacterium | reverse complement strand
AGCGGCGCGCCGTCGCCCTCGATCAGGGTGACCAGCTCGGCCTCGCGCGAGAGCTCGGCGAGCACGGCCTCGAGCGTCTCGCCGACGTCGCCCCACGCGACCAGCTCCTCCTCGACGAAGCCGACGGCATCGCCCGCGAGGAAGCGAGGCGTCGCCTGGGCGGCGTCGTCGCGCGCGGCGCCCGTGACCGCGCCCGTGCGCACGTGGGTGAGCGCGTCGCCCATCGAGGTGGCGTTGTCGGTGCAGGAGCGCGTCGGGTCGAGCGCGACCGCGGCGGCCAGGCCGGCCTGCATCGAGCGCGACGCCACCACGCGCACGTCCTTCTCGGACAGCTCGGCGGCGCGCTCGGCGGCCATCACCACGTTCGGTGAGTTCGGCAGCACCACGACCTCCTCGGCCGGGGCCTCGTGGATCCCGGCGAGGAGCTCGTAGGTCGACGGGTTCAGCGTCGCGCCGCCATCGAGCGCGAACGCCCCGACGCTCTCGAACAGCTCGCGCATGCCCGCGCCCGTCACGACCGCGACGGCGGCGCAGCGCTGCACCGGCTGCTCGAGCCGCGCGCTGCGCTGGGCGACCTGCTCGTGCATGTCGGCCACGTCGAGGTGGGAGACGTCGCCGGAGGCCGCGAACAGCTTGGTCGCGGTCTCGGGGTCGTCGGTGTGGACGTGGACCCTGAGCATCGTCCCCTCGCCCACGACCAGCACCGAGTCGCCGAGCTCCTCCAGCGCGCGGACCCAGTCGTTGGCATCCAGGCCCTCGCCCTCGACCGCGAAGTTCGTGCAGTAGCGGTAGGTCGAGGACAAGTGCTCAGGGTGGGTGACGCGCGCCGGCGCGTGGTGCTCGAGCTCGGGCGGCTCGGCCCCGCGCAGCGCGGCGATCACGCCCGCGAAGATGATCGTCAGCCCGTAGCCGCCCGCGTCGACGACGCCCGCGTCGCGCAGCACGGTCAGCAGGTCCGGCCCGCGCTTGACGCTGTCCTGGCCCGCGGCCAGCGCACCCTCGAGCACCGCCGCGATCAGCTCGTTCTGCTGCTCCTGCGGGACCCGCTCGAGCAGCCGCGGCTGCTCCATGTGCGCGATCTCGCGGGCCACCCGGTGCGCCATCTCGCGCACCACCGTGAGGATCGTGCCCTCCGCCGGCTCGCGCACGGAGCCGTACGCGCGGTCGGCGGCGCGCGCCATCGCGGCGCCGATCAGGACCGGGTCGACCAGGTCGCCGGGGCGGGAGATCAGCTCCTCGGCGGCGCCACGGATCAGCTGGGAGAGGATGACGCCCGAGTTGCCGCGCGCCCCCATGAGGGCGGCGCGGGCCACGGAGTCGACGAGCTCGTCGCGGCCGATCTCGTCGATGTCGCCCTGCGCGGAGAGACGGTCGAGCTCCTCGAGCACCGCGCGCAGGGTGAGCGCCATGTTGTCGCCCGTGTCGCCGTCGGCGACCGGGAACACGTTGAGGTCGTTGACCTCCTCGCGCCGTGCCTCGAGCTGCGCGAGGGCGCCCTCGACGACGGCACGGAAGCGGATCAGGCTCGGATCGGCCAAGAGACCTGGACCGGCCCCGCCCCGCCCGCTAGGCCTTGGTGATCTTGCCGGCCTTCAGGCAGCGCGTGCAGACGTACACACGGGCCGGGGCGCCGTTCGCCTTGCGGATGCGCACTTTCTGGAGGTTCGGGTCGAACCGCCGCTTCGTGGCGACCATGGAGTGCGAGCGGGACTGGCCGAAGGCGGGGCGCTTGCCGCAGGAATGACAGACTCGAGCCATAGCGGCGGGGAAGGATAGCGCCCGAGTAGCCGAAGAGACGCTTGGGTACGGTGTTTGCGTGCCGCCTGTCAGCACAGCGCGCATCTCCCTGCCCGATCGCTACCGCGTCGTCCGCCACATCGCCAACGGCGGGATGGCCAGTGTCTGGGAGGCTCACGACGAGGTCCTGGACCGCGCCGTGGCGGTCAAGCTGCTCGCCTCGCACCTGTCCGAGGACGATCGCGCGCGCCAGCGCTTCCAGCGCGAGGCGCGGGCCGCCGCCGCGGTCTCCAGCCACCCCAACGTCGTGACGATCTACGACGTCGGCGAGCACGACGGGCGCACCTTCATGGTGATGGAGCTGCTGACCGGCGGGACGATGGCCGACAAGCTGCGCGCGGGCGACCGCATCAGCCCGCGGACCGCGATGCGCTGGCTGCGCGACGCCGCCTCCGCGCTGGACGCCGCGCACGCCGCCGACGTGGTCCACCGCGACGTCAAGCCGGCCAACATGCTGCTCGACGACGCCGGCCGCCTGGCGATCGCCGACTTCGGGATCGCCCGCCTGGCGCTCGAGGACCAGCTGACGGCGACCGGCACCGTGCTCGGCACCGCGGCCTACATCTCCCCCGAACAGGCGGTCGGCGACCCGGCCACCGCCGCCTCGGACCGCTACGCGCTGGCCGTCGTGGCCTACGAGCTGCTGACCGGCGCCCGGCCGTTCGAGGCCGAGAACTTCGCCGCACAGGCGCGCGCCCACGTCGAGGACGATCCCGAGTCGGCTTCGATGCGCAACCCGGACCTCTCGCCCGAGGTCGACCGCGTGCTGGCCCGCGGGCTCGAGAAGGACCCGTCGGCGCGCTACGCCACCGCCGGCGAGCTCGTCGACTGCCTCGACGACGCCGTCTCCTCGCCGGCCCCCGAGCCGGAGCCCACCACGCGCAGCACCCGCCTGATGGGAGGTGGCCCGCCGCCGCGGCGCACCGGTCCCGCTCCGGTCGCCGATCGCCCGGCGCCGCGAGGGCGCCGCAACACGGGCGTGCTGCTGGCGGCGCTGGCCACCGCCGCGCTGATCGCCGTGATCGCGGTGCTGCTGCTCTCGGGCGGCGGCAACGACGGTGGCGGCAGCGACAACACGAAGGCCGAGAGCACCCCCGAGAAGACGCAGACGCCCGAGAAGACCCAGACGCCGGAGAAGACCCAGACGCCGGAGAAGACCCAGACCGCGACGCCGGAGCCGACGGCTGAGAAGACGGCCACCCCCGAGGCGACGGACACGCCCGCCCCGTCGGGCAAGGTCGACCTCGCGAAGGCCCGCCAGCTGCAGGTCGAGGGCTACAACGCCCGCCTCGGCGGCGACTACGCACGGTCTCTGGACCTCTCCCAGCAGGCCCTGGACGCCTGCGGCAACTCCAACGAGATGGACCCCTGCGGCTACGCGATGTTCGAGAAGGGGCTCGCGCTGAACCGCAGCGGCAAGCCCGACGAGGCGATCCCGGTGCTGCAGGAGCGCCTCGACCGCTTCGGCGACAACGAGAAGGGTGAGGTCGCCAAGGAGCTCAAGGCCGCGCAGAAGGCGGCCAAGGGCTGACCCCGTTCGACGGCGTCGCCGCCGCGCTCGCCGGCGTGCCGTTCATGTCCCCCGAGCAGGGCCGGGTCGTCTACGACCACGTCCGCGCCACGCGCCCGGCCGAGGTGCTCGAGCTCGGCACCGCGCACGGCGTCGGCTCCGCCTACATGGCCGCCGCGCTCGCGGACAACGGCGCCGGCCGCCTGACCACGGTCGACTTCGCGGGCGCCGCCTACGAGCCCAGCCCGGAGCAGGTGCTGGCCCGCGTGGGCGTCGCCGACCGGGTCGAGGTGGTGCGCGAGTTCTCCTCCTACACGTGGTGGCTCAAGGAGCAGGTGCAGGCGCGCTCCGACGCCGACGGCAACTGCGAGCCGCGCTTCGACTTCGTCTACCTCGACGGCGCGAAGAACTGGACGGTCGACGGGCTGGCCGTCGTGCTGGTGGAGAAGCTGCTGCGGCCCGGCGGCTGGCTGCTGATGGACGACCTCGACTGGACCTACGCGCAGGACCCGCACCGCGAGGCGACCGACGGGGTCGTGCATCGCGAGCTGTCCGAGCCCGAGCGCACGCAGCCGCACCTGCGCGCGGTCTTCGACCTGATCGTCGCCCAGCACCCGAGCTTCACCGAGCTGCGCGTGCAGGACGAGTGGTGGGGCTGGGCGCGCAAGGCGCCGGGCGAGCCGCGCCGCTACACGCTCGAGACCAGCCGCCCGCTCGGCGCGCTCGTCACGGGCGCGCTGCGCAAGGCGGTGCGCCGGGCGCGCAACGCGCGGCGCGGTTGAGGCGCCGCTTTCCCGGGCACCAGGCCTCTGCGGGCTCAGGCGGACCTCGGGAGGCGAGGATGAGCGGCAAGATCGGCTTCAGGCACCTGTCTTGCGCGGCGCTGGCGGCGCTCGCGCTGCTCTGACGCTCTCGTCGGCAGGCGCCGGTGGCGTTTGCTGGCGGTGCGGTGCGTGGGCAACGGCGGGGGCTTGTACGGGGGAGGGGTTTGCTCCCGGTCACGCGAGCGGTGGATTGATCCCTCTCACGCACAGTTATCCACTCCTCGAAGCGCGAGCGTGCACTTACTCACGCCCTGGATGAGTTCGTGCACGCTCGCGTGACCGGGAGCAGACCCCCCTCCCCTACAAGCGAACGCCGTTGCCCACGCCAAGCGCAACCACCAGACGCCACCCGCGCCTGCCAAAGCACGGTCGGCTCCTCAGTGCGCCAGCGCGACGCCGAGCCAGACGATCGCGAGCGAGACCAGGAACACCAGCCCCTCGATCCAGTGCTGCGTGGGGCGGCGCATGTGCCAGAGGATCAGGCCGCCCGCGACGGCCACGAGGGCCAGCTTGGCGTGCAGCGTGCCGTCGTCCCAGCGGCCGTAGTGGCCGGCCATCGCCGCGCCCGTGGCCAGCAGCACCGCCAGCGCGACGAGCGAGCCCCAGCCGAAGCGGCGGGCGATGGCCCGCAGCCGCGTGCGGTCGTCGGCGCCGCGGAAGGCCGGCACGACAGCCGCGACGAGCACGAGCTGCCCGCCGACGAAGAAC
>DATFQI010000376.1:0-5570 GCA_035264365.1 Solirubrobacteraceae bacterium | reverse complement strand
GCGACCACGTTCGCGGGTCTCGAGCAGGCGCTCGAGAAGGGCCTCGTCGACAAGGTCGGCTTCACCGGCTCGAGCGCGGTCGGCTCGAAGATCGGCGAGCTGACCGGCCGCCACACGCAGTCGCCGTGCCTGGAGCTCGGCGGCAAGAACCCGATGGTCGTGATGGACGACGCCGACGTCGACCTCGCGGTCGAGGGCGCGCTGTTCGGCGGCTTCGGCACGGCGGGCCAGCGCTGCACCTCGCTCGGCACCGCGATCGTGCACGAGTCGATCCACGACGAGTTCGTGCAGAAGCTCGACGCGCGCCTGAAGGAGGCCGCGATCGGCGATCCGGGCTCGACGGAGGTCCTCTACGGCCCGATGATCCACGAGCGCTTCGCCGAGCGCTTCGAGGACTGGCTCGGCCTGATCCGCGACCACCACACGGTCTACGGCTCCAGTGCCCAGGGCCGCATCACCGCCGACAACCCACGCGACGGCTTCGTCGGCGACCCGGACGCCGGGATCTTCTACCACCCGGCGATCGTCGACGGGGTCACGCTCGACGACGAGATCTACCGCACGGAGACGTTCGGCCCGATCGTCGGCGTCGCGACGTTCTCCACGTTCGACGAGGCGATGCAGCTCGCCAACGACCACGGCTACGGCCTGTCGTCGTCGATCTACACGACCTCCGGCACGAACGCGTTCCGCTTCCGCGAGCGCATCACCGCCGGCATGGTGTCGGTGAACAACTCGACCTCCGGCGCCGAGGCGCACCTGCCGTTCGGCGGCAACGGGAAGTCGGGCAACGGCTCGCGCCAGTCGGGCATCTGGGTGCTCGACCAGTTCACCCGCTGGCAGTCGATGAACTGGGACTACGCGGGCAAGCTGCAGAAGGCCCAGATGGACCTCGTCGAGGTCGACTTCGACCCCGACTACGAGCTGCCGCTCTAGCGACCGCCGAGTCCGGAGTTGTTCGGCCTGAGGCTGAACAACTCCGGGTTCAGGCGAGCGCGAGCTCGCCCGTCTCCGCCCCGCGGAACGGCGCGAGGCGCTCCGCCTCCGCGGCGAGCCCGTCGCGCTCGGCCGCGCTGAGCTTGCGCAGCGGCTCGAGCTCCACCACGAGCCGCTTGCCCTTCTTGCGCGGACGCCAGAGCGCCGCGACCTCGCCGTCCACGAGCGCCATCCCCGGGCCGCCCAGCGACGCCCAGATGCGCTTGCGCACCCCCTCGTCCTGGACGAGGATCTCGCGATCCCTGGCGCTGGCGATCGGATCGAGGTTGGGCAGCAGGCGGACGCCTTCGGGCTCGGGAGCCTCGAGCTCCGCGTCCTCTGCGAGCACCCACCCGTCGCCGACCCGGGCGAGCTCGCCGGCGCGCGCGAGCAGCCGCTTCGCGTGCGGGAGCGTCAGGTAACCCCAGTAGCGGAACAGGAGCGGCGTCGAGGGCCCGTGCACCTGCAGGTAGCGTCGCGCCAATGCACCGCCCGGGTCGTCCACCTGCGGCGCGGGCGGCGGAGTGCCGAACACGGGGGAGCGACCGTCGCGGCCAACGATCGCCAGCACGCCGCGGATGCTCGTGGCGCGCCACAGCGACGGGTGTACGTGGTGCTCATTGCAGCCCTTGCACCACCGGCGCAGGTCCTCGGGCACGCGCTCGGTCAGCGCCCGATGGAACTCGCTCTTGATCAGCGGCCCGCCGGCCAGCACGTCGCGCACGGCCTCGCTCGCGACGTCGAGCGCCTCCATCGCGCTGTGCCCGTCGAGGTCCTTCCAGGCGTTGCCCGTGAGGTGCTTCGCCTCGTCCTCGTCGGCCGGCTCCAGGCCGGACGTGAACATCGCGAGGTCCTCGAGCGCGACCGCCGTGGCCGCGCCGCGCAGGCTCGGCACGACGACGAGCTCGTCGAGGGCCTCGGGGCCGACGTCGGCGCGCGCCGCCAGCGCCGCGCCGGCGCTGCCCGGAGGTGTGTCCTGCAGGCCGACCGCCGCGGCGGACCCGGCGTCATCGGCCCGCTCGTGCAGATGGTGCCGAGCGAGCCGGAACGCCAGGATCCGTGCGCGGGTGGCCTCAGAACGCGTCAACGTTGAGCAGCCGCTCCTTGATCGGGTCGGGATCGTCCACGTCGTTCCAGTCGAGGGTCCCGGCCGACTGCAGCGCGGACTTCACCTGCGCGGGGCTCGCGCCCGGGCTGCCCGCCTTGTACAGCGCGGCGGCACCGGCCACGTGCGGGCTCGCCATCGAGGTGCCGCTGATCGTGTTGTAGCCGCCACCCTTCCAGGTGGAGAGGATGCAGACTCCCGGCGCGATCAGGTCGACGTCGGCCCCGAAGTTCGAGAAGTCGGCGAACGTGTCGTCCACGTCGGCGCGGCACGTCGGAGCCGCCCCGCCGCCCGGCTTACCGTTGAAGTCGGCGAGGGCGGAGACCGTGATCACCTCGTCATAGGCGGCCGGCACATGCCTCGCGGCGTCGTCGCTCTCGTTGCCTGCGGCGACGGCGTAGGTCACACCCGCGCCGACCGACCGGCAGATCGCCTGGTGCATCCCGCCGTCGTTGCAGCCGGTGTCGCTGCCCGTGCCGCCGAGGCTCATGTTCGCCACCTCGATCGTGCCGGCGTTGGCAGTCACCCAGTCGAGGCCGCAGATGATGCTCGACCAGGAACCGCTGCCTTGGTTGTTGAGCACCCGCACAGCCCACACGCGCGCGCCGGGGGCGACACCCACCACCCCGTTCGCGTCGTCCTTGGCCCCGATCGTGCCGGCGACGTGCGTGCCGTGGCCGTTGCCGTCGTCGTAGGAGCGGCCGTTGCTGCAGTTCGTACCGCCGACGACGTTGAGGTCGGGATGGTCGAGGTCGACGCCCGTGTCGATGACGGCGACGTCCACGGAGACGGCTCCGCTGCCATTGCCTGAGACGGTCGAGCTGAGCTCGCCGTCGATGCGGTCGATGCCCGTCGGCAGCGACTGGGCCGCGATGGAGACGGTCTGGTCCGGCACGACGGACGCGACCCGGTCCTGCCGCGCGATCGCGGCCGCTGCACGCTCCGACATCCGAGCGGAGTAGCCGCTCAGGGCGTGGCGGTACACGTGCGCGACTTCAGCGCCCTGCCCGCGGCGTGCGTCGTCGGCCGCCGAGGCCGGGTCGCCGGACTTCAGCGTGACGATGTAGCTCCCGGGGATCTCGGCTGCCTGCCCCGAGGCGGGTGCGAGACAACACATGGCGAGCGCGCCGATCAGCACGCCGCGACTGCGATGGAACACGGTGGGCCTCCCCCTGCCGTAGACTTACTGGGTGGAAGCCTAGCCCGTGCGACGCCGTTTGCGGTACCAGTTCGGCGAGGTGTTCGGGGGCGGGATCAGCGGCTCGGGCGTCAGCGCGACGAGCACGCTCGGCTCGGGGTCGAGCACGTGCTCGGCGAGCGCGGCGCCGAACTCGTCGTCGAGCTCGTCGACCTGCTGCGCCCGGATCCCGAACGAGCGCGCGAGCGCGCAGAAGTCCGGGGTGACGAGGTCGACGCCATAGCGGTCGGCGCCGGTCACGTCCTGGTCGTAGCGCAGCATCCCGTAGCCGCCGTCGTCGACGATCACGAGCGTGAGCGGGATCTGCTCCTGGGCCACGGTGGCGAGCTCGCCCGCCGCATAGAGGAAGCCGCCGTCGCCGGCGATCGCGACCGTCGGCCCGGCGCCCGCCAGCGCGGCGCCGAGCGAGGCCGGGAACGCGTAACCGAGCGTGCCCCAGCCGAGCGGGATCTGCAGCTTGCGCGGGTGCGAGGGCGTGTGGAAGCCGGCCAGCCAGTAGCCGGGGATGCACATGTCCGCGACGACGATGCCGTCGTCGGGGACCGCGAAGCGGATCGCGTCGAGGAACCGCAGCGCGCGCGAGTCCAGCCCGCCGCAGGCGTGTGCGCGGACCTCGTGCAGGCGCTCGGCGAGCCCGTCCGTTCCGCGGCCGGCCGCCTCCTCGAGCAGCATCTCGCACGCGTCGGCGGCCGTGCACCGCAGCACCACGTCGGCGCGGTAGTTCTTCGTCGCGTCGTCCGCGTCGAGGTTCACCGCCACCAGTCGCGGCGGCTGGGGCATCGCGAAGTTCTGGGTCTGCACGCCGTCGAGGTCAGAGCCGATCGACAGCACGACGTCCGCCTCGTCCCACAGGCGGCCCGCGGGCTCGACGTGCGGCGGCATGCCGACGAGGCATGGGTGGCGCGGGGAGAGGACGCCGGCGGCGCCGTAGGTGGTCAGCACGGGCGCGCCGAGGTGGCGGGCGAGGCGGTCGAGCGCCGGCCCGGCGTCCATCGCTCCCGAGCCGGCCCAGATGAGCGGGCGCTCCGCCGCATCGAGGATCTCGGTCGCCTCGCGCCAGGCCGGCGTGCCGCCCCCGCCGCCCGCGACCTCCGGCGGTGGCTCCGGCGCGGGGGCGGAGAGCAGGTCGGTCGGGACCTGCAGGTATGCCGGGCGGCGGGGCGCGGCGGTGGCGCAGGCGATCGCCGCCGCGGTCGCGGATCCGACCTCCTCCGGGCTGCCGGCCCTGAAGGTGCCCTTGACCACGGGCGCGAACATCGCGGCCTGGTCGGTCCCCTCGTGCAGGACGCCGCGATAGACGCCCGGTCGCCGCAGCGCCGTCGGGATGTCGGTCGCGACGACGAGCACCGGCGAGCGCGACGCCCACGCCTCCCCGACCGCGCCGAGCGTGTTCGCCGCGCCCGGCCCCGTCGTGGTCAGCGCGACGCCGAGCCGGCCCGTGGCCCGTGCGTACCCGTCGGCGGCGTAGGCGGCGGCCTGCTCGTGGCGGACGCCGACGAGGCGGATCGGCGAGCCTCGCAGCGCCTCCCAGAGCGCAAGGTTGTGCACGCCGGGGAGCCCGAAGGCCACGTCGACGCCCTCCCGCTCGAGGAGCTCGACGATCCGCTCGGCGCCGGTTGGCATCGGTGGATCAAACCACGCCCGGCGCCGCCGGCTCAGCGCGGCTTGCGGCGCGTGCCGCGCTCGGCGAGCTGGCGCCGGGCCTGGTCGATCTTCGCCCGGCCCTGCGGGCTCTGTGCGTAGGCCATGGCGGCGGCGGCCGCGCGGCGACCCTGCGGTGAGCGCGCGAACGCGGCGATTCTGCTCATCAGCGACATTTCCGGTCCTCCGGGTTCATGGGAAGCGACTCATTGCAGCGTTCCCGCGTGAGGCCGGCCTAAGCGCCCGCGAACCTTGACACAACTGTGTCAGGGTTCGCTACACTCGGCTCAACGATGGATGCCCTGACGATCCACGAGGCGGCGGAGACGACCGGATGGTCGCCGCGGATGCTGCGCTACGTGGAGCGCGTAGGGCTCGTCGAGCCCGCCCGCTCCGCGTCGGGATACCGCCTCTACGGGCCCGCCGAGCTGCAGCGGCTGCGCACCCTGCGCGAGCTGCTGGCCGGGTACGACATCGGCCTCTCCGACGTCGCGTTCGCGCGGCGCCTGCGCGAGGAGGCCGGCCTGCGGCGCGACACGGAGGCCTGGCTGGAGGCCGAGGCCGAGCGCCCGGACGAGGTGCCGGCCGCCGACTGGCTGCGCTTCGAACAGGAGAAGCACCAGCGGCTGCTGGCCGCCGTCGCCGCCACCA
>DATFQI010000375.1:0-6872 GCA_035264365.1 Solirubrobacteraceae bacterium | reverse complement strand
CCCAGTTCGCAGCCTGGGCGATGGCCGAAGAGGTGCAGCGGCGGATCGCCGCCGAGGGGATGGGCGACCTGCGCTTCGCCGACGGCGTCGTCTTCCAGCACCTCGTCCCCGGGCCGCTGGCGATCAGCGCGCTCGGCGAGCGGATGGGCGTGACACAGCAGGCGGCCTCCAAGGCGGTCGCCGACCTCGAGCGGCGCGGGTACGTCGAGCGCGCCGCCGGCGCGGAGGACGCGCGCGTGCGCGAGATCTCGCTGACCGGCCGCGGGCGCGCCGCGATCGAGGCGGGCCGGCGGCATCGCGCGGGTCTGCAGGCAGAGCTGGCGGAGCGGCTCGGCCCGCGCCGCGTGGAGGCCGCGCGGCGGCTGCTGGTCGAGGCCGCCGCAGCGCTCGGCGCCGAGCCCGCGGTACGCGGGCGCCGCGTGCGTCCACTCCTTTAGTTGAGGTCACATGGACGTGCCTTTACTCGCGCGTGAACGCCGCGTAGGTTGGCGGGATTCCAACCACCCTGGGGAGGGTTCGTGAGACGTCAGCTCGCTTGCATCGTGGCCGGGATGGCCGCCGCACTCATACTGGCCACGCCGGCAGGCGCCGCGCAGTGGACTGCCGGAGCGCCCACGTCGGGCGATTCGTTCTTCCTGCAGATGGGCAACGGCGGCTACGACGTCCAGCACTACTCGCTGGAGCTCGACTACGACCCCGCGACGCAGGTGCTCGACGGATCCACTCGGATCACGCTCGTGCCGACGCAGGACCTCGACCAGTTCAACCTCGACCTGCGCGATTGGTTCGGCGTGTCGCGCGTGGCCGTCGGCAAGCATCCGGCGGCGTACTTCCAGGAGGACGAGCAGGAGCTCGTGATCACGCCGCGGCCGAAGCTGCACGCCGGCCGCAGCTACACGGTCGAGGTCGACTACGCGGGCGTGCCGGAGACCGTCGTCGACCCTGACGACAGCTTCGAGGGCTGGGTCAAGAACCCCGACGGCGCGTTCGTGGTCAACGAGCCGCAGGGCTCGCCCGGCTGGTTCCCGGTCAACGACGACCCCAACGACAAGGCGACCTACGACTTCGCGATCACGGTGCCGGAGGGCAACGTCGCGATCGGCAACGGCGTGCTGCTCTCGTCCGTCACCGACGGCGGCCGGACGACCTGGCGCTGGCGCGAGGACTCGCCGATGGCGAGCTACCTGACGACCGCCACCAACGGCGATTTCGACCTCACGATCCAAACTGGCCCGAACGGCCTGCCGATCTACAACGCGATCGACTCGCGGGGCGACTCGGCAGCCACGAACGGCTTCAGCGCGGCCAACAAGGCGACCGCGGCCCAGCGCTTCGCCGCCCAGCCGCAGATCATCCAGGTGCTCACCGACCTGTGGGGCCCGTACCCGTTCTCGAGCGCCGGCGCGGTGATCGATCGAGGCGGCGTCGGCTACGCGCTCGAGTCGCAGTCGAAGCCGATGTACGACGGCGTCCCGGGTCAGTCCACGGTCGTGCACGAGCTCGCGCACCAGTGGTTCGGCGACAGCGTGACGCTGTCGGTGTGGCGCGACATCTGGATCGCCGAGGGCTTTGCTCGTTTCTCGGAGTGGATGTACAACGAGCGCACGGGTGGCCTGACAGCGCAGCAGCAGTTCGAATCCGGGGCCAACTACGGCGTGCCGGCGAGCGACAGCCGCTGGCAGGGCCCCCCGGCGCTGATCCCCGACGCCGCGCACCTGTTCTCGCCCTCCTTCGTGCCGTACAACCGCGGCGCGATGACGCTGCAGGCGCTGCGGGTGAAGATCGGTGACGCCGTCTTCTTCCCGATGATGCGCAAGTGGTACGCCGACAACCGCGACTCCAACGTCACGACGGAGGACTTCATCGCTCTCGCCGAGAGCGCGAGCGGGCAGCAGCTGGACGCGTTCTTCGACGTCTGGCTCTACCAGTCCGGCAAGCCGACGAGCTGGTGACGTGACAGCCGCCCCGGCGCCCTCGTGGCGCCGGGGCGCGCCTCTCATGAGAGAACCGCTTGGCGCTCCTGAGCGCCGGCAGTACGGTCGGCGCCATGCCTCGCACCTTTCTCGCCGCGGCGACCGCGGCCTGCGCACTCGCGCTGGCGGCGCCGGCCGGCGCCGCCAGCTTCGGCTCGCCCGGCCTCGGCGACCCGTTCTTCCCGCTCGCCGGCAACGGCGGCTACGACGTCGGCCACTACGCGCTGGCGCTCGACTACACGCGCGCGGGCAACCGCCTCGAGGGCAGCGTGACGATCAGCGCCACCGCCACCCAGGCGCTCGATCGCTTCGACCTCGACCTGCGCGGCTTCGCCATCTCGCGCCTGGACGTCAACGGCAGGCCCGCGTCGTTCACGCGCAACGGCCAAGAGCTGCAGATCACTCCGCGCGGGCGGCTCGCGGCCGGCGGCGCCTTCACCGTGCGCGTCGACTACGCGGGGACGCCGTCGGTCGTCACCGACCCCGACGGCTCGATCGAGGGCTGGGTCCCGACCGACGACGGCGCGATCGTGGTCAACGAGCCGCAGGGCTCGCCGGCGTGGTTCCCGGTCAACGACAACCCGCGCGACAAGGCCACCTACGACTTCGCGATCTCGGTCCCGCAGGGGATCACGGCGCTCGCCAACGGCGTGCTCGTATCCTCGGCCAGCAGCAACGGGAGGACGACCTGGCGCTGGCGCGAGACCGACCCGATGGCGTCCTACCTCGCGACGGCGACCAACGGCCGCTTCGACCTCGAGCAGGAGACCGGGCCGAACGGCCTGCCGATCTACAACGCGGTCGACAGCGGCCTGAACCCGAAGCGCAAGGCCACGGCGAAGGCGCTGCTGTCGCAGGCGCCCAAGATCGTCTCGTTCTTCAGCGACCTCTACGGGGCCTACCCGTTCAACGCGGCCGGCGGGATCATCGACCCAGCGCCCGACGTCGGCTACTCGCTCGAAACCCAGACCAAGCCCAACTACGCCTACGTGCCGGACGAGGCGACGGTCGTCCACGAGCTCTCGCACATGTGGTACGGCGACGCGGTGACGCTGACCGAGTGGCCCGACATCTGGATCCACGAGGGCTTCGCGACGTTCTCGGAGTGGATCTGGACCGAGCGCCGCGGCGGCGAGACCGCGCAGGAGGCCTTCGACGCCCGCTACGCGGACAAGCAGTTCCCCTGGAGCCCGGCGCCCGCCGCCCTGGAGGGGCCGTCGCAGCTGTTCTCGACCCCGGTCTACGACCGCGGCGGGATGACGCTGCAGGCGCTGCGCGTGAAGGTCGGCGACGATACGTTCTTCCGGATCCTGCGCGACTGGTTCGCGCAGAACCGCAACGGCAACGTCACGACGGCGGAGTTCATCGCGCTCGCCGAGGCCGAGAGCGGCCAGGACCTGGACCACTTCTTCCAGGTCTGGCTCTACAGGCCGGAGAAGCCGGCGAGCTGGTAGCCAGGCAAAGCGCCATCAGGTCCGGCGGCCGGGCGTCAGGGATCCGGGCGGGCGCGCCGCACGCGGTGCGCGCCGTAGGCCGCCGCGACCGCGGCGACGACGCCGACGTAGACCCACACGTCGAGGCCCTCGACCAGCTCGGTGGCCTCCCGCCAGCGGCTGCCGAGCGCCCAGCCGGCACCGATCAGCAGGCAGTTCCAGACGGCGCTGCCGAGCGCCGTCAGCGCGACGAAGCGCGCGACCGGCATCTCGCTCAGCCCGGCCGGGACGGAGACCACGCTGCGCACCCCGGGGACCAACCGGCCGAGCAGCACGAGCTTGGGCCCGTGCGCGTCGAACCAGCCGTCGGCCCGATCGAGCCGGCGCTCGTCCAGGCGCAGGATCCGCCCGTGCCTGAGCAGCAGCGGACGGCCCCCGAAGCGCCCGATCGAGTACAGGATCAGCGCACCCGCGACCGAGCCGAACGTGGCCGCCAGCACCGCCGGGACGAAGTCGAAGTCACCGCCCGCGACGCGCGACCCCGCGAGCGGCAGCAGCAGCTCCGACGGGATCGGCGGGAACAGGTTCTCGAGCAGGATCAGCACGGCGAGCAGCACGTAGCCGCCGCCGAGCAGGAGGTCTTCCGCCCAACCGGTCACCTCCCTAGGGTTAGCAGCGGCCGCTGCGGCGCTATGCGGCCGAGAGCTCGCCGAGCGCCGCGAGCACGACCTCGTCGTGGGTCTTGGGCGAGACCTTCGGGAAGACCTTGGCGACCGTGCCGTCGGGGTCGATGATGAAGGTCGCGCGCTGGGCGCCCCAGTAGGTGCGGCCGTACATCGACTTCTCGGCCCAGACGCCGTAGAGGTCGCAGACGGCATGGTCCTCGTCGGCGAGCAGGGTGAAGTTCAGCGACTGGCCGCCGTGGAACTTCTTGACGTCCTTGACGGGGTCGGGCGACACGCCGAGGACGGTCGCGCCGGCCTCCTCGTAGTCGGCCGAGTGGTCGCGGATCCCGCAGGCCTGCGTGGTGCAGCCGGGGGTGTCCGCCTTGGGGTAGAAGTAGAGGACGACCGGGCGGCCGCGCAGGCCGGAGAGCGTGACGTCTTCTCCGTCCTGGTCGGGCAGCGTGAAGTCCGGGGCCTCGGTGCCTTCCTCGATCATGGGTTCCTCCTGGGTCACTTGAGCAATCGGGAGAGCCGGCGGTCCTTGAGGACGCGGCCCTCGGTCTGGCACTGCGGGCAGTAGGTCATCACGTAGTCCTCGTAGAAGACGGCCTCGAGCGTCGTCTCGCAGCGCGGGCACGGGTCGCCCTGGTGCGCGTGGACGCGGGTCGGCTTCGGGAACTTCTCCGGCAGCGGGATCTGCACCGCCTCCTCATAGACGTCGAGCACGCGCGAGAGCTCCGACACCATCGCCTCGCGCAGCCGCTCCGCCTCCTCCTCGGAGAGGTCGTCGCCGCGCTTGAACGGCGAGAGCCGCGCGGCGTGCAGGATCTCGTCGACCCAGGTGCGGCCGATGCCGGCGATCACCTGCTGGTCGCGCAGCAGCGAGTGCAGCGGCCGGTTGGACTTCAGCAGCGGGCCGAGCTCGGGCGGGTCCGGCCACGCCTCGGGGCCGAGCGTGCGCAGCTGCTGGTCGGCCTCGACAGCCTCGGGGCGCAGCAGCTTGATCCAGGCGGCCTGCCGGGTGCCGAACTCGCGCAGGCGCAGCTCCCGGTCGCCGGGCAGCCGCCACAGCACGCGCGAGGTGCGGTCCTTCATCGACGAGCGCTTGTCGAGCAGCTGCAGCCGCCCGGCGCTCATCAGGTGGGTGAGGAAGGTGAGCGGCTCGCCGGCGGCGGTGTCGACGTCGAGCAGCAGCAGCTTGCCGTGCCGGCGCACGCCGGTGAACGTGCCGCCGTCGGCGTGGTGCAGCGGCGGGTCGAACGTCTTGAGCACGTTCAGCCCGGGCGTCATGACCGACTCGATCTGCTGCCCGGGCAGCGCCTCGCCGAGCCGGCGGGCGGTGATCTCCATCTCGGGCAGCTCGGGCACCCTTCGGAGGCTAGTAGCTTGGAGGCCCATGGACGCATGGGTGCAGGCGGGGGCGGCCGAGATCGCACGTCGCGCGGTGCGCGAGCTCGAGGCGCTTGTGGCGGTCTCCTCGCCCTCCGGCGACGTGCACGGGGCGGAGGAGTGCGCGGCGGTGTGCGCCGCGCTGCTGCCCGAGGAGGCGCAGATCGAGCGGATCCCGTGCTCGAGCGAGGGCCACGCGCCGGACCTGTTGGCACGGCTGACCGGAACGGGTACGCGGCGGATCCTGCTGCTCGGCCACCTCGACACCGTCGTCGCGCATGCCGACCACCGGCCCTTGGCGCGCGACGGAGAGAAGCTGGTCGGCTCGGGCAGCGTCGACATGAAGGGCGGCGTGGTGCTCTCCCTCGGCGCGATGCGCCTGCTCGCCCGGCGGCCGCAGGACTACGCCGAGGTCGCGCTGCTCGTCGTGTGCGACGAGGAGTGGCGCAAGGGGCCGCTCGTCCACGTCGGCCGCTTCGCCGGCTGGGATGCGTGCCTGTGCTTCGAGGGCGGCGAGCGCTCGCCGGAGGGCGACGACGGCGTCGTCGTGCGCCGCAAGGCCGCGGGCACGATCAGGGTCATCGCCCACGGGCGCTCCGCCCACTCGGGCTCCGCGCCCGACCGCGGGCGCAACGCGCTGCTCGCGCTCGGCGAGGCCGCGCGGGCGGTCGCCGCCGCGCACGACCCTTCCGGCTCCGCCCACCTGACCGCCGTCCCGACCGTGCTGCGCGCGGGCGACGCGTTCAACGTCGTGCCCGGCCGCGGCGAGCTCTACTGCGACCTGCGCGCCGACGAGATCGACGCGATCGAGGCGGTGCTGGACGCGATCCCGGACGAGCACGAGGGCGTGCGCCTGGAGGCGGAGCTGATCCGCCGCTGGCCTGGCATGCACTCGGAGGAGGCGACGGCGGAGCTGCTGGCGCGCGCGTCGGACGCGCTCGGGCGCCCGATCGTCCCGCGTGCGCGCGGCGGCGCGAGTGACGCCAGCCACGTGGCGGCGGCCGTGCCGGTCACCGTCGACGGGCTCGGCCCGCGCGGCGGGGCCGCCCACAACCCGGACGAGTACGTGCTCGAGGCGTCGCTCTCGAGCCGCGCCGAGGTGGCGCTGGCGATGATCGCCGGCGCGCTCGCGGACTAGCTAGGCGCCGCCGGCCGCGATCGACTCGAGCTCGCGCGGGCGCAGCAGCAGGAGCAGCTCGCCCCTCCCGCCGGCCTCGCGCACTGCAGCCACGCCCCCCTTCTTGAAGTCGACGCGGCCGCCGGTGAGGTCATGGACGACCTGCGAGAAGTCCGGCTCGTGGCCGACGACGAGCACGCATGCGTCGTCGCCGTGCGCGCGCAGCAGCGCGAGCGCGTCGTCGCGGTCGAAGCCGGAGTCGACCGACGCCTCGACGACCGGCTCGGTGCCGAGC
>DATFQI010000374.1:0-16304 GCA_035264365.1 Solirubrobacteraceae bacterium | reverse complement strand
GGCGGGCGTGGGCCGCCCTCGATCAGCTGCATCGGGTCGATGCCGGTGCCGAGCGACTTTGACATCCGGCGCCCGTCCGGCGCCTGGATGACCGTGTGCACGTTCACGCGCGAGAACGGGATCTCGCCCGTGAACTCGAGGCCCATCATCACCATCCGGGCCACCCACAGGAACAGGATGTCGCGCGCTGTGGAGAGCACGTCGGTCGGGTAGAAGGCGCGCAGCGCGGGTGTGTCGTCGGGCCAGCCGAGCGTCGCGAACGGCCACAGCTGGCTCGAGAACCAGGTGTCGAGCACGTCGGGATCTTGTATCCAGCCCTCGCCCTCTGGCGGCTCGAGGCCCGCGTAGGTCTCCTCGCCGCGGTAGTAGACGGGGATCTGGTGACCCCACCAGAGCTGGCGCGAGATGCACCACGGCCGGATGTTCTCCAGCCACTCCACGTAGCGGCGCCGCTGGCCCTCGGGCTTGATCTGCAGGCGGCCGTCGCGCACGGGCTCGAGCGCCCGCTGGGCCAGCTCGTCCATGCGCATGAACCACTGCAGCGAGATCAGCGGCTCGATCCGCTCGCCCGAGCGGTGCGAGAACGGCACGTTGTGCGTGTAGGGCTCGGTGCGGGCGATCCGCCCCTCCTCGCGCAGCCTGGCCACCACGGCCTCGCGCGCCTCCAGCGCGGCCATGCCCTCGAACTCGCCGGCGGCGGCGGTCATGCGGCCGTCCTCGCCGATCGCGGAGACCTCCTCGAGGCCGTGCGCGCGGCCGATCTCGAAGTCGTTGGGGTCGTGGCCGGGCGTGATCTTGAGCGCGCCGGTGCCGAACTCGGGCTTGACGTACTCGTCGGCGATGATCGGCAGCCGCCGGCCGACGATCGGCAGGATCGCCGTCTCCCCCACCAGCCGCGTGTAGCGCTCGTCGTCCGGGTGCACGGCGATCGCCGTGTCGGCGAGCATCGTCTCGGGGCGCACGGTGGCGATCGTCAGCGAGCCGCCACCGGAGGCCAGCGGATAGTCGATGTAGTAGAGCGTGTCGGAGACCTCGCGCTCCTCCACCTCCAGGTCGGAGATCGCCGAGCGCGAGCCCGGGTCCCAGTTGACCATGTAGTTGTCGCGGTAGATCAGGCCCTTCTCGTAGAGGTCTACGAAGACCTTCAGGACCGCGTGGTGGTAGGCGTCGTCGAGCGTGAAGCGCTCGTCCTCGTAGTCCAGCGAGGCGCCGAGCCGCTTGAGCTGCTCGACGATCGTGCCGCCGTACAGGCGCGTCCACTCCCACGTGCGCTCGACGAACGCCTCGCGCCCGATCTCCCCGCGGCTGGTGCCCTCCGCCTTGAGCGCCTTCTCGACCTGCGTCTGCGTGGCGATGCCGGCGTGGTCGGTGCCGAGGATCCACTTGGTGCGCCGCCCGCGCATGCGGTTGAGGCGGATCAGGGCGTCCTGCATCGTGTTGTTGAGCGCGTGGCCCATGTGCAGGGCGCCGGTCACGTTCGGGGGCGGGATCGCGATCGAGAAGTTCTCGGCCGGGGTCCCCACGGGCTCGGGATGGAACAGGCGCGAGCGCTCCCAGAGCTCCGCGATGCGGGGCTCGGCAGTGGCGGGGTCGTAGCGCGTCTGGTCCTTCACGGCGCACGAGTCTAGGCCCTTGCTCGGGTTGTTACAGTTCGTCATGGAGTGTCACAACGTCACGAGTTCGAACCTGGTGAGGAGGCGATGCTCGAGGCCGCCAAGGCGTGCGTGCTGGCGGTCGGCGTGCGCCGGACTACGTTCTCCGACGTCGCGCGGCGGGCGGGTGTGAGCCGGATGACGCTCTACCGCCGCTTCCCGGACCTCGAGACGCTGCTCTCGACCCTGATGACGTGGGAGTTCGGCCGCGTCGTCGACGAGGCGCGGGCGGCGGGCGCCGGCGGGAGCTGCCGCGAGCGCGCGACGGCGATGGTCACCACGGCCGCGCGGCGACTGCACGAGGACCCGCTGTTCGACCGCCTGCTCGACGTGGACCCGGAGCTGCTGCTGCCCTACGTGACCGTCCGGCTGGGCGGGATGCAGCGGATGGCGGTCGCGGGTCTGGCCGCGGAGCTCGCGGCAGGCTGCGGCGACGGCTCCGTGCGCGACGGCGACCCCGGGACCCTGGCGCGCGGGATCGAGCTGCTCGCACGCGGGTTCGTGCTCGCCCGCGACCCGGGCATCGACGCGTGGGCGGAGCTCGCCCGCGCGGTGGACGGATACCTGCGGCCATGACCGGCGCGTCCCTCAACGCCGCTCGCCGTGCGGCCGAGCTCGAGGCGCTGGCGGCGGACGAGCTCGTCGACCTGGTGGTCGTCGGCGGCGGCATCACCGGCGCGGGCGTCGCGCTCGACGCCGCCTCGCGCGGGCTCTCCGTCGCGCTGCTGGAGCGGCGCGACCTCGCGCACGGCACGAGCCGCTGGAGCTCCAAGCTCGTCCACGGAGGGCTGCGCTACCTCGAGCACCGCGAGTTCGGGCTCGCGTGGGAGTCCGCGCGCGAGCGGGCGCTGCTGATGCGCACGATCGCACCGCACCTCGTGCGGCCGCTGCCGTTCGTGACGCCGCTCGACCGCGGCATGTCGGCGTCGAAGGCGGCCAAGACCCAGATCGGGCTGCGGATCGGCGACGGCCTGCGGATCGGCGCCCGCACGCCGCGTCGCGTGCTGCCGCCCGCGCGCCGGATCAGCGCGCTCGAAGCGCGCCGGCTCGCGCCGGCGCTGGCCGAGGCCGGCCTGCGCGGCGCGCTGCTGAGCTGGGACGGACAGCTCGAGGACGACGCGCGACTGGTGGTGGCCGTCGCCCGCACGGCGGCCGCCCACGGCGCCCGGATCCTCACGTACGCGGGCGTCACGGGGGTGCGCGACGACGGTGTCGACGCGGTCGACGCGCTGACCGGCGCGGCGTTCTCCGTGCGCGCGCGGCGCGTGATCCTCGCCACCGGCGTGTGGGCGGGAGAGCTGTCGCCCTCCGTCGAGCTGCGTCCGAGCCGCGGCTCGCACCTGCTCGTGCCCGCCGGCCGCCTCGGCGACCCGCGCGCGGCGGTCAACGTGCCCGTGCCGGGCGAGCGCGGGCGCTGGGTGTTCGCGCTGCCGCGCACGGACGGGCTGGTCGCGATCGGCCTCACGGACGTCGCCGCCGACGGACCGGTCCCCGAGGTGCCGTGCCCGAGCGCCGAGGAGGAGGCGACGCTGCTCGAGCACGCGAGCGCCGCGCTCGAGGTCTGCCTCGGCCCCGAGGACGTCGCGGGCCGCTACGCCGGGCTGCGCCCGCTGCTGGCGGGCGACCACGCCGCGACCGCCGACCTCTCGCGCCGCCACGCGGTGGTCGAGGAGGCCGCGACCGGCGCGCTGACCGTCGTGGGCGGCAAGCTCACGACCTACCGAGCGATGGCGCAGGACGCGGTCGACCGCATCACGGAGCGCTCGTGCCGCACCCACCGCCTGCCGCTGGTGGGCGCGGCCAGAGCCGCCGCGGGCGCGAGCCCCACGGGCCGGGGTGCCCCTCGGGCGGGCGCCTCGGGCGCCGGTGCAGCGCCGCCGCGCCTCGTGCGGCGGTTCGGGGCCGAGGCGGCCGCCGTGGCCGAGCTCGGCTCGACCGAGCCGCTCGCGCCCGGCGTGCCCGTGTGCGAGGCCGAGCTGCGCTGGGCCGCGGCGCACGAGCTCGCGCTCACGCCCGAGGACCTCGCGGACCGGCGGACGCGCGCCGGCCTGGTGCCCGAGTGGCGCGAGGCGGTGCTGGCCGCGGCGCATGGCACGATGCCCGGATCGAGCTCCGACCTCTCTCCGCCGCCGACGTCGACGACGTCCACGAGCTAGTCCAGGACCCGGACACCCTGCGCTTCACGCGGATCCCGGAGCCGCCGCCGGACGGCTTCGCCCGCGAGTGGTACGCGCGCTACGAGCAGGGCCGCGAGACGAGCACCAAGGAGGCGTTCGCGATCGTCGGCGACGACGGGGCGTTCCTCGGCCTGGCGCTGGCGCCCGCCATCGACGCCGAGGCCGGGGAGGCCGAGCTCGGCTACATCGTCGCCGCCCACGCCCGCGGCCGCGGGGTCGCGTCCGAGGCGCTCGCGCAGCTCACCCGCTGGGCGTTCGAGGAGCGCGGGATCCAGCGCGCCTACCTGATCATCGACGTCGACAACCCGGCGTCCAAGGTCGTCGCCGAGCGCGCGGGCTACTCGCTCGAGGGCGTGATGCGCAGCACCTACCTCAAGCAGGGGCGCCGCTCGGACACCGAGCTGTGGTCGCGGTTGCCGAGCGACCCCGCGCCGAACGCACGTTCGCTGTGACGGCGCTCACAGAACTGGCGTTTGCCCCTGGGTACTACGAGCGGCATGCACGGAGCACCGGATGAGCTGCGCACGTTGGCGGACCGCTTCGACGCGACCGTCTTCGACGCTCCCCGCGGCAGCGCGCGGCTGCGGCTGCGGGTGATCGGCGAGCGTGACTGGGACGCGACGGTCGAGCATGGCCTGATGCGCCTGGCTCCGGCCAACGGCGACCGCCCCGACGCGCGCCTGGCCGCCGATCCCGGCACCTGGAAGCGGATCGTCGGCGACGTGCGCGGCGGGATGGAGGCGTTCAGCCGCGGCAAGCTGAAGATCCGTGACGACCTCCACCTCGGCGTCGGCTTCGTCGCCGCCACGAGCGGCATGCAGGGGCCCGAGCGGCTCGAGCTCGGCCGCGTCCGCACCGAGGTCGGCGACATCGCCCACCTGCAGGCCGGCTCCGGCGACCCCGTGCTGCTGCTGCACGGCCTCGGGGCCACCAAGGCCTCCTTCCTCCCCACCGTCGCCGCGCTGGCGGACCGCTTCCGCGTGACCGCGATCGACCTGCCCGGCTTCGGCGACTCCGCGATGCCGGTCGGCGCTCCCTACGACGCGCCCTTCTTCGCCCGCGCGGCCGTCGCCACGCTCGACGCGCTCGAGATCGACCGCGCGCACGTGGTCGGCAACAGCATGGGCGGCCGCGTGGCGATCGAGCTCGGCTTCGAGCACCCGGAGCGCACCGGGCGCCTGGCGCTGCTCGCGCCGTCGCTGGCGTGGCTGCGCCAGCGCCGCTGGGCGTCGCTGCTGCGCGCCGTGCGGCCCGAGCTGGGCCTGCTGCAGCCCGCCCCGCGGATGATCGTCGACCGGATCGCGCGCTCGATGGTGCCGGGCGGCAGCGAGGGCTGGAGCGCGGTCGGGGTCGACGAGTTCCTGCGCGGCTACCTCACCCCGCGCGGCCGCGCCGCCTTCTACCCCGCCGCGCGCAACATCTACCTCGAGGACCCCGGCACGTTCTGGAGCCGCCTGCGCGAGCTGCAGGGCGATGCGCTGTTCGTCTGGGGCCGCCAGGACCGGATCGTGCCGATCGGCTTCGCCCGCCACGTGCGCGAGGCGCTGCCTGCGGCCGCGCACCTCGAGCTGAACTGCGGCCACGTGCCGCAGCTCGAGGCGCCGCGCGCGACCCACACCGCGGTGCGCGACTTCCTGGCGAAGGCGCCGCTGCACGCGGGCACCCCCGCTGGGGCCGCCGGCCCCGCGACCTAGCCGACGGCGAGCGCGACCACGCCCACGACGATCGCCGCCGAGGCCGCGATCCGCGTCGGCCCGCGGCCCTCCGCGAGCACGGTCGTGCCGAGCAGCGTCCCGACGAGGATGCTCAGCTCGCGCGCGGGCGCGATGGCGCTGACCGGCGCGCGGGCGAGCGCGAACAGGATCAGGACGTAGGCGAGCGGGCTGAGCAGGGCCACGCCCGCCGCCGCGCCCCGCGAGGTCCGCCAGGCGAGCGCGACCCACTCGCGGCGCCGCCCGCGCACCACGATCGCGGTCAGCAGCAGCGCGTTCGCGGTGTTGGTGCCCCAGTAGTAGACGAGCGGCGAGAGCGCCAGCGCGTCGACAGCGTGCTTGTCCCACAGCGTGTAGCCCGCGATCGCCACGCCGGTGAGCAGCGCGATCCGCGCCGCGCGGCCGTGCTCGCCGCCGGCCTCCGGCGCGGGCCGCGCGAGCGCGAGTACCGCGAAGACGATCAGCAGGGCGCCGAGCAGCGCGACCGCGCCCGGGCGCTCGCCGAAGAACGCGATCGCCGCGAGCGTCGAGATCAGCGGGCCGGTGCCGCGCGCGAGCGGATAGACGAGCGACAGGTCGCCGGTCCGGTAGCCGCGCTGCAGCAGCGACGCGTAGACCGTGTGCAGCGCGCCGGATCCGGCCATGAACACGAAGGCCTCCCAGCCGAGCGGGCCGGGCGCGATGATCAGCGCCACCACCAGCACCGGCAGGTACAGCACCGACGCGGCGACGGTGTAGAGCCACACGAACCCCTGGCCGCCCTGCCCGCCCTTGGCCAGCAGGTTCCACACGGCGTGCGCGACCGCGGCGAGCAGGACCAGTCCGAGGATCGGGAGCGTCATCCGGCGGCGGCCACGCTAGCGGCCGCGGCGGGGCGGGCTAGTGTGCGGTCCGCGCGCGGACGCGCTTGACGCGCTTGGCGCGCGTGCCGTCCTTGCGGACGATCCGCGCGACCACCTTCGTCCGGCCGTGGCGCCGCAGGCGCTTGCGGGCGATCGTCACGCGGAACGGCCGCTCGCGGTCCACGCGCACCTTCTTGCCGCGGGCGCGGAAGGTGACCTTGCGGACCTGCCGCACGCCCTTGCCGGCCACGCGGGCGCGCACGCGGCCGCCCTTCAGCCGCCGCACCTTCAGCCGCAGCGAGCCGTGGCGGCGCGTGCCGGAGCCGGCGCCCGGCGCGCCGCCCGCGCCCGGCGGCGGCGTCGCGTCGCGCAGCCCGATCAGGCCGCCGAGCACGCCGACGTAGGCGGTGCCGTCGGGGCCGAGCGTGACCGGCGCGTAGTTGTTGTTGTGGCCCAGCCCCTCGCCGCCGAGGCGCTTGTAGAGCGTCTTGCCGGTGTGGAAGTCCAGCGCGGTCAGGTACCACGCGTCCTGGCCGTCGGGCCGCGCGTCCTTGGTGTACGTGTACACGATCCCGTTGGCCGCCGAGAGCTTGGGTACGACGGTCGGCGCGATCTCCTGCGAGCGCCAGACCGAGCGGCAGCCGGTGCCGTCGGCGTCGAGGTCGACCCGCTCCAGCCCCGGCGTAGTGGTCTTTCCGTCCTGCGTGGAGGTCGGGCCGGCGTAGCCGTAGTTGTTCTCGACGACCAGCGAGCGGCCGGCGCCGATCAGCGAGTTGTCGGTGGCGCTCGCCCCCTTCTCGAACACGGGCTGCACGCACACGGTCCGCGACGAGTCGGTCGACGGCGCGCGGCGGTAGACGACGACGTTCATCGGGTCGGCGTTGTCGGTGATCGCGACGAGGTCCTTCCCGAGCAGCGTCGGCGTCGTGCCCGAGCCCGCGCCGACCTGGCCGGGCTTGGCGATGCCGGAGTTCTCGTAGAGCTCGCGCCAGGTCGTCACCGGGAAGCCGCTGGCGCCCGCGTCGAGCCGGTACATCGCCGTCTCGGTGACGACGAACACGCCGCCGGTCTCGTCGACGGCGAACGAGTTCCCGATCCGCTCGCGCAGCGGCAGCGCGGTGACGGCGCCGGAGGCGCGGTCGACGATCCCGACGACGCCCTGCTGGGAGACGAACCACAGGCGCCCCGACCAGTCGGGCAGCGCCGAGATGATCTTGTCCCCGATCGCCACGGAGCCCGTGAGGTCGTAGTCGCGTTCGAGCTCGAAGTCCGAGCCGTCGGCGGTCTGGCGCACGACGAAGACGTGGCGCGACGTCGTCGGGATCACGGCCCGGTCGGCCTCGTCGAGGTAGAAGTAGCCGCCGCCGCCGAAGTCGGTGAACAGGTTCCCGCCGCCGGGCACGCGCGGCGGCAGCGGGAACGTCGCCAGCGTCTCGAGCGTCTGCGCGTCGATCAGGTACAGCCGCGGCCCGTCGACCCCGACGCACACCGTCACGATCCGCCCGCGCGAGTCGAACGTCACCGACGCGCAGTCGGCGCTGAGGAACGTCTCGACCCTCGACATCTCCCTGCCGAGCGGCCCCGGGCCCTGGTGGACGTCGGTCTGGTAGGCGTCGACGTGGATGTTCGAGCGCGAGTTGGGCGCCATGAACGGGTGCCGCGGCGGATCGGCCGCCGCCACCGGGCGCTGTGGCGCGGGAGCGCCGATGAACGGCGTCAGCGACCCGGCCTGCAGACCCTCGGGGATCGGCGCCGGCGGCACCGCAGCGGCGGGTACGGCCCCACCGGCGAGCAGCAAGACAGCGGTGAGCAGACCCCTGCGGAGCATCGCCCGCCGATTGTACGGAGGCGTTCGCTGGAGTGCGTCAGGCGGACTTGGCTTCGGGTGAGTCGCCCTCGTCGGGCGCCTCGGTCACGAGCGTCGGCTTGACGCCGCGCTCGATCGTCTCCTTGGTCACGACGCACTTCTTGACGTCGCGGCGGGAGGGCAGCTCGAACTGGACCTCGAGCAGGACCTCCTCGATGATCGAGCGCAGGCCGCGGGCGCCGGTCTCGCGCTCGAGCGCGCGGTCGGCGACGGCCTTCAGCGCGTCGTCGGAGAAGATCAGCTCGATCCCGTCGAAGCCGAAGAAGCGCTGGAACTGCTTGATGATCGCGTTGCGCGGCTCGGTGAGGATCGTGATCAGGTCGTCGCGCGAGAGCTGGTGCACCGCGCTCGTGACCGGCAGGCGGCCGATGAACTCCGGGATCAGGCCGTACTGCATCAGGTCCTCGGGCAGGCAGACCTCGAACAGCTCGCCCGTGTCCTTCTCGGACTTGGTCGTGATCGCGGCGCCGAAGCCGACGCCCTTGTGGCCGATCCGGCGCTCGATGACCTTGTCGAGGTTCGCGAACGCGCCGCCGCAGATGAACAGCACGTTCGTCGTGTCGATCGAGAGGAACTCCTGGTGCGGGTGCTTGCGCCCGCCCTGGGGCGGCACCGAGGCGGTCGTGCCCTCGAGGATCTTCAGCAGCGCCTGCTGGACGCCCTCACCCGAGACGTCACGCGTGATCGACGGGTTGTCGGCCTTGCGCGCGATCTTGTCGACCTCGTCGATGTAGATGATCCCCGTCTCGGCCTTCTTGACGTCGTAGTCCGCGGCCTGGATCAGCTTCAGGAGGATGTTCTCGACGTCCTCGCCGACGTAGCCCGCCTCGGTCAGCGCCGTGGCGTCGGCGATCGCGAACGGCACGTTGAGGATCCGCGCGAGCGTCTGCGCGAGCAGCGTCTTGCCGCAGCCGGTCGGCCCGAGCAGCAGGATGTTCGACTTCTGCAGCTCGATGTCCGCGTCGTCGGCCTGCATCATCTGCACGCGCTTGTAGTGGTTGTAGACCGCGACGCTCAGCGTCCGCTTGGCCTGCTCCTGCCCGACGACGTACTCGTTGAGGACGCCGTAGATCTCCCGCGGCTTCGGGAGGTTGTCGATGTCGAAGGTCGGAGGGGCGGTGAGCTCCTCGTCGATGATCTCGTTGCAGAGATCGATGCACTCGTCGCAGATGTAGACGCCCGGACCCGCGATCAGCTTCTTGACCTGGCGCTGCGACTTCCCGCAGAAGGAGCAGAGGAGCTGTTCGTTGGAGTCGGTCGGGCGTGCCACGCGTACGTCTCCCGGATCAGTGCTCGGAGATCACCCGGTCGATGATCCCGTACTCCGTGGCCTCGTCGGAGGACATGAAGTAATCGCGCTCGGTGTCGTTGCGCACCTTCTCGACGTCCTTACCCGAATGCTCGGCGATGATCTCGTCGAGCCGGCGGCGCAGCTCGATCACCTCGCGGGCGTGGATCTCGATGTCGGTCGCCTGGCCCTGGAAGCCGGAGGACACCTGGTGGATCAGGATCTTCGCGTTCGGCAGCGCCATGCGCTTGCCCTTCGCCCCGCCGGCCAGCAGCAGCGCGCCCATCGACATCGCGATGCCGACGCAGATCGTCTGCACGTCGGGCTTGATGAACTGCATCGTGTCGTAGATCGCGAGGCCCGCGTACACCGACCCGCCCGGCGAGTTGATGTAGAGCGAGATGTCCTTCTCGGGATCCTCGCTCTCGAGGTGCAGCAGCTGGGCGACGATCAGGTTCGCGATCTGATCGTCCACCGGCGTGCCGAGGAACACGATCCGCTCGTTGAGCAGTCGGGAGTAGATGTCGAACGCGCGCTCCCCGCGGGAGGTCTGCTCGACGACCATCGGTACGAGTGGGCTCACAGTCCTCGCTTCGTTTCGCTCTTCGCGCTCGAATCCTGCAACGGGCTGCCGACTCTAGCAATGGCCGGGCGCGGCCAGAACCGGTACGTGCGTCTAGGTCCGGACCAGGATTTTCAGGAGGATGCGGGCGTCGCCTCGGCCGCAACGGGCTTCGCGGACTCGGTGACGAGGTCGAGCGCCTTGCGCTGCGCCAGGTCCTCCTTGAGCGCGTCGAGCCTGCCTGCGGACTTCAGCCGCTCCAGGAGCTTCTTCGGCGATTCCTGTCCCTCGGCCGCCTGACCGACGGCCTCCAGCACCTCGTCCCCGGTCGGCTCGATCGCCTCGGCCTCGATGATCGCGGCGAGCACGGCCTCGCGGCGCAGCGCCTGCGCGGCGTCGTCCTTGCCCTGCTCGACGATCTCGTCCTCCTCGCGGCCGGAGATGCGCAGGTAGGCCTCCTTGGAGATCCCCTGATGCGAGAGCGAGTGGATCATCTGCTCCCACAGCTCGCGCGCGCGGGCCTCGACGAGCGCGTCCGGCACCTCGATCGTCGCGTTGGCGACGGCGGCGTCCAGCGCGGCCTCGCGGAACTCGGCCTCGATGCGCGAGGACTCGGACTCGGAGATGCGCGAGCGGATGTCGTCGCGCAGCTCGTCGAGCGTGTCGAAGCCGGCCTCCTCGGCGAACTCGTCGTTCAGCTCCGGCAGGTCCTTGGCCTTGACCTCCTTCACCGTGACGGCGAACTCGGCGTCCTTGGCGGCCAGCTCGGCGGCCTGATAGTCCTCGGGGAAGGTGACCTTGACGGTGCGCTCCTCGCCCGCGCCGGCGCCCTCGAGCTGCTCCTCGAAGCCGGGCACCAGCCGGCCCGAGCCGAGCTCGACCATCTGGTCGCGGCCCTCGCCGCCGGCGAACGGCGTGCCGTCGACGCTGCCGGCGAAGTCCATCACGACGAAGTCGCCGCGGCCGGCGGGGCGATCCACGGTCTCGAGCTTCGCTGAGCGCTCGCGCAGGCGCTCGATCTCCTCGTCGACGGCCTCGTCGGAGGCGTCGGCGTCGCGGCGCGGGACCTCGAGCCCCTTGTAGTCGCCGAGCTTGGCGGGCGGGCGCACGCCGATCTCGATCGCGAACTTCAGCGGCTCGCCCTCGCCGGGCAGCGCCGAGAGGTCGAGGTCGGGCTCGCCGACCGGCACGACCTTCGCGTCCTCGATCGCCGCCGTGTACCAGCCCGCGATCGACTCGCGGACCGCCTCGTCGAGCACGGCATCGCGGCCGACGCGCTTGATCACGACGGGGGCCGGCGCCTTGCCCGGGCGGAACCCGGGGACCCGCATCCCGCGCGCCAGGCCGCGCGCGGCCTGCTCGACGCGCTTGGCGACCTCGGCGGCCGGGACCTCCGCCTCCACGCGCACGCGCGACTCGGGCAGCTCGGTGACGTTGGTGGTGACGGGGGCGTTGGCCATGGCTTTCTCACTGTATAAGCCTGGATCTTGCGCTCCCGCCTCGCCGCCCGCTTCTACACCGGCCCGCTCGGGCACCTGGTGGCCGGCATCGCCGACTGGGGGGAGGTCCTCGTCCGCTGGAAGTGGTCGCGTGCGCGCGAGCGCTTCAGGCGGGCTCCAAGCGGCCGATGACCCGGCCCATGAAGACCTTCCTGAACCTGCGTCTGTCCGCGCGGCTCGGCGCCGCGTTCGGATTCCTCGTCCTCGCCCTCGTCGTCACCGCCGTCGTCGGCCTCAGCGGCCTCGGCAAGGTCACCGACCACGCGGAGCAGCTCTCCGAGCGCGACGTCACCGGGCTCCAGGAGCTCGTGACCGTCAGCGAGGACTTCCTCGCCAGCGGCTACCTCGTCGTCCGCCACCTCTACGTCGAGGACGGCGACCTTAAGGCCCAGGATCGCACCGCGAAGGAGATCGACGGCTTCACGGCGGAGGCCCGCAAGACGCTCGCGAGCCTCGAGCCGCGGCTCGAGAGCGCGCAGGCGAAGCGCTCGTTCGCCACTTTCGAGGAGGGCCTGCGCACGTTCCAGGCCGGCGCCCACAAGGCGGTCGAGCTGTCGCGGCAGGAGACCGTCGACGGCGCCGAGGAGCGCGATGGCTCGCGCGCCGTCTACGCGGACGAGGTGGCGAAGGTCTTCGAGCAGCTCGACACCTCCCACGACCAGCTCGAGGAGCAGGTCCAGAAGCAGGCGGCCGCCGGCGTGGCCGGCTCCGAGAGCACCTCCTCCGAGGCCCGCCGCACCGTGCTGATCGTGCTCGCGATCGCCGTGCTGGCCGCGATCGGCCTCGCCCTGCTCGTCACGCGCTCCGTCACCCGCCCGGTGGCCGAGCTCGGCACGCGCCTGCGCAGCCTCAACGACCACTGCCTGCAGGGTCTCGGCGAGGGCCTCGTCGCCGTCTCCGAAGGCGACCTCACGCGCGACGTTCAGCCTGTCACCACGCCGGTCGAGATCCGCTCCAAGGACGAGCTGGGCCGGCTCGGCGGGACCTTCAACGAGATGCTGGCCAAGGCCCAGGGCGGCCTGGAGAGCTACAACGACATGCGCGGCCAGCTCGGCGTGCTGATCGGCGAGGTCTCCGCGAGCGCCGGCACCGTCAGCGCCGCCTCCGAGCAGATGGCCTCCACCTCCGACGAGGCGGGCCGCGCGGTCGGCGAGATCGCCTCCGCCGTCGGCGACGTCGCGATGGGCGCCGAGCGGCAGGTGCGGATGGTCGAGGAGACCCGCGAGGCGGTGCTCGAGGCCGCGCGCGCCGCCGAGGCCAGCGCCAACACCGCCGCCACGACCACCGAGGCCGCCGAGCAGGCGCGCGACGCCGCCCGTGAGGGCGTCCAGGCCGCCGCCCGCGCGACCGACGCGATCCGCCAGGTGGCCGACAACTCCGAGCAGGTCGGGCGCGCGATCGAGGACCTCGCCGCCAAGTCCGAGCGGATCGGCGGCATCGTCGACACGATCAGCGGGATCGCCGAGCAGACCAACCTGCTGGCGCTCAACGCGGCGATCGAGGCCGCCCGTGCCGGCGAGCAGGGCCGCGGCTTCGCGGTCGTCGCCGAGGAGGTCCGCAAGCTGGCCGAGGGCTCCCAGGGCGCCGCGGCCGAGATCGCGTCGCTGATCGCCGAGATCCAGTCCGAGACCGGCCGCGTCGTCGAGGTCGTCGGCGAGGGCGCCAAGCGCACCGGCGACGGCGTCGCCACGGTCGAGCAGGCGCGCGAGGCCTTCGAGGTGATCGGCCTCGCCGTCGAGTCGATGACGGAGCGCGTCGCCGAGATCGCGGGCGCCGTCCAGCAGATCTCCGCCGAGTCCCAGCGCGCAGAGGGCGGCATCAGCGAGGTCGCCGCGGTGGCCGAGCAGTCCTCCGCCTCGGCCGAGCAGGTGTCGGCCTCCACGCAGGAGACGAGCGCGTCCACGCAGGAGATCGCCTCCTCCGCGGCCGAGCTCGCCCGCACCGCCGAGCAGCTGGACCAGCTCGTCCGGCGCTTCAAGGTCACCACCTGACCCCAAACCCCCCGGGGGTAGGGGTCAGATCTTGCATTCCAGCATTCCACTTTCCGGTTTGCTGGATTGCAAGATCTGACCCCCTCTTAGACTCGGCTGGGTGCGCCGGCTCCTCGCGCTCCCCGTTGCGCTGCTCGCCGTGCTCGCATGGACGGCGAGCGCGTATGGCCATGCCGCCTACGTCGGCTCCGAGCCCGCGCCCGGCCAGCGCCTGGAGTCCTCGCCCCGACGGGTCGTGCTCGTCTTCACCGAACCGCTCAACGGGCGGCTCGCGCGCGCCACGCTGCGCCCCGCCGACGGCGGCGGGCAGGTGGCGGCGACGGTCCGCCCCGAGGGCAAGCGGCTCGTCATCACGCCCGCGCGCGAGCTGGACACCGGCGCATACCGGGTCGACTGGCACACGGTCTCGACCGAGGACGGGCACGCGCTCGAGGGGGCGTTCTCGTTCGGCGTGCGCGCCGACGCCGGCGCGGCGCCGGCGCTGGAGACGGGCCCGCTCGCGCGCTGGGGGATCGTGCGGATCGCCGCGCGGATCGCGCTCTACGCGACGGTGCTGGTGCTGGCGGCCGCGCTGCTGCTGCCGCTGCTGATCGGCCGCCCGTGCGGCTGGCCGGTCCCGCAGCTCGACCCGGGCGACGAGGGCGGCCGCGTCGACCTGTCCGACGTGCGCGCGCGCGAGCGGCGCCTGCGCGGCGATCTCGCCTGGGCGGCGGTGGCGGCCGCGGTGGTGGCGACGGTGGCCGACGCGGCCGACGCCGCGCGCGGCCTCGACCCCGGCCGCATGGGCGAGTACCTCGCCGGCAACCTGGTCGGGATCGGCCGCGCGCTGGTGGTGGTCGCGCTGCTGGCGGCGGCACTGCTCCGCGAGCGGCGCCCGCGCGCCGCCGCGGCGGCCGTCGTCGTCGCGCTCGGCGCGGTCGCGGCCTCCGGCCACGCCGGCTCGGCCGAGCCGCGCGTGCCGAGCATCCTCAACGACTGGCTGCACCTCGTCTCGGGCTCGCTGTGGCTCGGGGGGATCGGCCTGCTGGTGCTGCTGTGGTGGCCGGTGGTGCGCTTCACTCGCCGAGGTTCGCGGGTGGCGATCGCGCGCGAGGTGCTGGCGCCGTTCGGTCGGATCGCGACCGGCGCGTTCCTGGTCGCGGTCGCGACCGGGCTCGTCTCGCTCGTGACGCAGCTCGGCCGCGTGGCGGCGCTCTGGGACACCGCCTACGGGCGGCTGCTGGCGGTCAAGATCGTGGTCGTCGGCGTGATCGCCGCCGCGAGCTTCGTCCACGCCCGGCGGCTGCGGCCGCGGCTGATCGAGGGCGATGCGGAAGAGCGGGCCGAGCGCCGGCACTGGACCGTCTGGCGCAGCGAGCCGTGGCTCGGGCTGGCCGTGATCGCCGCCGTGGCGGGCCTCGTCGCCTTCCCGCTGCCGCCGCGCCAGCTCGCCGACGCCGGCGACGCGCAGGCCGCGGTCTGCGACCCGTGCCCGCTCCCCCGCCCCGCCGCCGACGAGCTCGGCGTGGCGAGCTCGGCCAGCTCGAACGTCGTCGCGGGCTGGATCCGCCGCTCGCCGGTCGCCGTCACCGGCACGGTGCGGCTGCTCGACAGCAACGGCCGCCCGGCGAAGGTCCCGGTCGAGCTGCCCGGCGCCCGCGCGACCTCCTGCGGAGACGGCTGCCGCCGCTTCCGTCTGCCCGCCTCGGCGCGGGAGGTCGCGGTCGGCGTGCGCGAGCGCGGGCGCACGTTCGCCACGACGCTGCCCGCGACATGGGAGCGCGACGGCAACGAGCGCGCGCGGGCGCTGCTGCGCCGCGCCGAGCGGGAGATGCGCTCGCTGAAGGGCGTACGCGAGCTCGAGCAGCTCTCCAGCGGCCCCGGGACGGGCGCCACCACCGAGTACCGGCTGACCGCGCCGGACCGGCTCGAGTGGGAGACCGGCCGCGGCGTGCGCAGCGTGGTGATCGGCCGCCGCCAGTGGATCCGCCAGCCGGGCCTCGGCTGGAACGAGGGCGACTACGGCTCCGGGCTCGCGTTCAAGACGCGCGCCTGGTTCGCGTGGAGCCGCTACGCGCGCGAGGTGCGGCTGCTCTCCGAGAATCGGAAGCGCGCCGTGATCGCACTCGCGGACGAGGGCACGCCGGTGTGGTTCAGACTGACGGTGGACCTCGCGACCGACCGCGTCGTCGCCGAGCAGATGATCGCCCGCGCCCGCTTCCTCGACACCCGCTTCACCGACTTCGGCCGCCGCTTCCGGATCGAGGCGCCCGAGTGACCCGCTCGCCTGCCCGCCGCGCGCTGCGGATCGCGGGCGTTCTCGCCGCGGTCGCGTTCGTGGCGCTGCTCGTCTACGGGCTCACCTCGAAGGCGACGAACTCGACGATCGACGACGCGCTCTCGCGCGGTGAGGCCGTGCCGGCGCCGGGATTCACGCTCTCGAAGCTCGCCGACGGGCGCGACGCCGGCGCGGCATGGTCCCGCGCGGCCGCCGACGGCGACGTCGCGCTGCGCGAGCTGCGCGGGACGCCGCTGGTGCTGAACTTCTGGGCCTCCTGGTGCGATCCGTGCCGAGCCGAGGCGAAGCTGCTGGAGAGCACGTGGAAGCGGCAGCCCGGCGTGCTGTTCCTCGGCCTCGACGCCCAGGACGCCCGCGAGGACGCGGGCGACTTCATCTCCCAGTTCGGCCTCACGTTCCCGCACGTGCGCGACCCCGGCAACGACACCCAGCGCGC
>DATFQI010000373.1:0-2221 GCA_035264365.1 Solirubrobacteraceae bacterium | reverse complement strand
GCGTCGAGGAGGGCCTGCTCGGTCTCGTGGCCCGGGCGACTTGCGATGTTAGACATATGCCTTAGACATTTGACCAATTCCGGGTAGCCATGTCAAGCGCTCCCGGATGACGCCACCCAGCTCTTCAGCGCGACGACTGTTCCTACATGGCTCGGTGGCCCGCGCGGGCGGCCTGACGGACCAGGTGGTCGCGCTCGGCGACGTTCGTGGCGCGACGGGCGGCATCGGCGTACGCCGCGGCGGCGGCAGGGAGGTCGCCGCTGAGCTCGTGCAGGTGGCCGCGGACGGCGTGCCACCGGTGCCGCTCGGCGAGCACCTCGCGCAGCCGGTCGGTCTCGCGCAGCCCGGCCGTAGCGCCGAGGGCGTGGCCGACCGCGACGGCGCGGCCGAGCACGGCGGCGGGGTCCTGGCGCACGGGGTCGTCGCTGAGCGCGACGAGGTCGTCGTACCAGGCGAGGATCTGCGGCCAGTCGGTCTCCTCGGCGCTTGCCGCGTCGTCGTGCAGGGCGGCGATGGCGGCCTCGATCTGGTAGCGGCCGGGGCGCTGAACGGCCAGCGCCGACTGGAGGACGCGCACGCCCTCCGCGATCTCGCGGGCGTCCCACAGGCCGCGGTCCTGTAGGTCGAGCGTGACGATCCGCCGCTCGGCGTCGAAGCGCGCCGGGAGGCGGGCGTGGTTGAGGAGCATCAATGCGAGCAGCCCACGCGCCTCCGGCTCCTCGGTGGCGAGGGTGAGCTGGCGGGCGAGCCGGATCGCCTCGCCGGCCAGGTCCACCCGGCCCGCGTGGCCGACGGTGTAGACGAGGTAGAGCACGCGCAGCACGACGGCGAGGTCGCCGGGCTCGTCGAGGCGGCGCCCCTGCAGGGCGCGCTTGGCCCGGCTGATCCGCTGCGCCATCGTCGCCTCGGGCACGTAGAAGGCGTCTGCGATCTCGCGAGTGGTGAGGCCGCCGACGGCGCGCAAGGTCAGCGCCACCTGCGAGGCGGGCGCGAGGTCGGGGTGGCAACAGCAGAAGAGGAGGAAGAGCGTGTCGTCGCCTTCCTCGGCGGAGGCCGGCCGCCGCTCGGCGTACGTCACCTCCTCGCGGCGGTAACGGGCGGCCTCGCTGCGGCGGGCGTCGACGAGCCGGCGGGTCGCGACCGCCGCCAGCCACGCGCGAGGGTCGCGGGGCGGGTGCTCGGGCCAGACCCGCAGCGCCTCCAGCAGCGCCTCCTGCAGCGCGTCCTCGGCGGCGTCGAAGTCCTCGCCCCGCCGGACCAGGTCCGCGAGCACGCGAGGGACGAGGGCGCGCAGCACGCCCTCGCCCAGCCGTCGCGTCGGCTCGTCGAGCACGCCGGCTCAATCGCCCGAGGACGCCCCGGACATGATCTCGCGCACGTCGATCCACTCGTACAGCGGCTCCCCTCCCGGGCCGGGCTCGGAGGACACGTACGCCGCGAGCTCGATCGCGCGCTCGTGCGACTCGACGTCGATCATGTACCAGCCCGCCACGAGATCGCTGGTCTCGGGCAGTGGGCCGTCGGTGGTGACCGGCGCCGCGTCCGGGCCGCCGTAGCGCACCCACGTGCGCGCCGGCGTGAGCGCCTGCGCGCCGACGTACTCGCCGTTCTCCTCGAGCAAGTCGCTGACGTGCCTGAGGAAGGCCATGTGCGCCTCCACGTCCTCGGGGGCCCACTGGTCCATCGGGGGGAAGGGATGGTGCGGCTCCGGTCCGCCGCGGTAGTGCTTGAGGAGCAGGTACTTGGGCATGGTGGTCTCCTGGTGTCGTGGGCCGCGCCCGTCGTGGCCCTTCAGCTGGTGAGCGGAGCCGGTCAGGGCTTCTCGACATGGAATCACTCATCCAGCTCCGACACCGTCGCGTAGCGGGACCCCTTACGCGCGCCCATCCGGACAAGACGCAGTCGTCCGCCCCGATCCGAACTCGCGCCCGATTTCTGCGCGGGCACGTGTACACACACCGCACATGTGCGCGCGAGCCAGGCCACCTGGACGACCCCTCACCTCTCGCTTAGTACTCCGCCGTGGGCGTGACCGCCGGCGTGGTCAGAAGGTCCGGGAGCGCAACTTCCCGTCTTGCACGGACGCTCGTCATTTCCGCAGAATCAGGGTGCTCCCCGCTTGCTGCTCGAGACGGCCCTCGTCGTTGCGCTCCCGGGGTCGTGCGGTGAGGGGAACTACGCGTACACGTGGAAGTTCAGCGTGCCGAGCGTGGTTGTGCGG
>DATFQI010000372.1:0-3950 GCA_035264365.1 Solirubrobacteraceae bacterium | reverse complement strand
AACCACCTCGACCTGCCGGCGATCGAGCAGCTCGAGGCGGCGCTCGCCGCCTACGACGGCACGCTGCTGCTGGTCACGCACGACCGCCGGCTGCTGGAGGCCGTCGAGCTGGACCGCACGATCGCCCTCGGCACCGCCGTGCGCTGACTGAGCGCTCGCCGCCCGGCTAGCCCTTGGACAGCATGAGGTGCACGGCGTAGACCACGAGCCCCATGAACGCCGCGAAGGAGATCACGGCAGCGACCCCGTAGGCCATCGAGACCGTGCCATGGCCGGCGCGCCTCGTCTCGGCCGAGCGGGCGCCGAACAGCACGACGAGCGCGAACAGCACGGAGACGACCGCGCCCGCCAGGGCGGAAGCCCACACGACCTCGAACAGCAAGCCGATGTCGATCGACGCGAGCGCCACGGACCTAGCCCTCCGCCGTCAGCGTCTGGCCCTGGAAGACGCGGCGCGCCATCGCCACGCCGAGGGCGATCAGCAACACGGCGCTGACCACGACGGGGCCGGCCGCGCCGTCGCCGAACAGGTGCACGACCAGGTAGGTGAGCGCTCCGACGAGCGCGGCGGCGGGCAGCGTGAGCACCCAGGCGACCACGATGTTGCCCGCCACGCCCCAGCGCACGGCGGAGACGCGCTTGGCGGCGCCGGCGCCCATGATGCCGCCGGAGATCACGTGCGTGGTCGAGAGCGGGAAGCCGGCGTGCGACGCGGCGAGGATCACCGCGGCGCCCGAGCCCTGGGCGGAGAAGCCCTGCGCCGGGTCCATCTTGATGATCCGGCTGCCCATCGTCTTGATGATCCGCCAGCCGCCGACGTAGGTGCCGAGCGCGATCGCCGTGGCGGCCGATACGACGACCCAGGTCGGGATGTCGTCGCTGGTGGTCAGGTTGCCGTTGGCCACGAGCGCCAGGAAGATGATGCCCATCGTCTTCTGCGCGTCGTTGGTGCCGTGGGAGAGCGAGAACAGGCTGCCGCTGATGATCTGGCCGAGCCGGTAGCTGCGGGAGACCGTGCTCGGCCGCAGCCGGCCGACGATCCGGTAGGTGACGAGGATCCCCGTGCCGGCGACGATGAAGGCGAGGATCGGCGCCATCACCGCCGGGATCGCGACCTTCTCGATCAGGCCGTCGCGGATCACGGCGTCGGGCCCTTCGGCGGCGAACGCCGCGCCGACGACGCCGCCGATCAGGGCGTGCGAGGACGACGACGGCAGGCCGAAGTACCACGTCAGGAGGTTCCAGAAGATCGCCCCGATCAACCCGGCGAAGACGATCGCCAGCGTGATCATGTCCGCTTCGACGATGCCGCTGGCGATCGTGGCAGCGACCTGCAGCGACAGGAACGCGCCGACGAAGTTCAGGATCGCGGCCAGCGTCACCGCCACGCGCGGGGCCATCGCCCGCGTCGAGATCGATGTGGCGACTGCGTTCGCGGTGTCGTGGAAGCCGTTGGTGAAGTCGAACGCGAGCGCGGTCGCGACGACGATCCACAGGACGAGATCGTTGTCCATGACTCTCTACCGAAGTGCCCGGTCAGGCGTTCTTGATCACGATGCCTTCGAGAATGTTCGCCGTGGTCTCGCAGGCGTCGATCGCGTCCTCGAGGCGCTCGAAGATGTCCTTCCAGCGGATCACGAGCATCGGGTCGATGCCCCGCTCGAACAGCGAGGCGAGCGCTTGGCGGACCACGCGGTCGCCCTCGTTCTCGAGCCGGTTGATCTCGACGGTGAAGTGGCGGATGTCGCGGAACGTGCGCAGGCGCGGGACGGCCTGGGCGATCTGGCGCGAGGCCTCGTGGAGGATCCGCGCGAGCTGCTGGGACTGCTCCATCGGCGCCTCGATGCGGTACAGCGCGAGGAAGTCCGCCACCTCCTCGATGAAGTCCACGACGTCGTCCATCGCCGACGCGAGCGCGTAGATGTCCTCGCGGTCGATCGGGGTGACGAACGTCGAGTTGAGCCGCTGGATGATGTCGTGCGTGATGCGGTCGCCCTCCTGCTCGCAGACGACCACGTCACGGGCGAGCTCCCCGTGGTCGGGCCACTGGTCGAGCATGCGCTCGAGCAGCTCTGCGGCGCGGACGATGTTGGAGCCGGCTTCCTCGAACAGGTCGAAGAACTCGCGCTCCTTGGGCGCGAAGAGCTGTGACAAGCGGGGCATGGCGGCCCAGTGTATGTAACGACTTGTCAGGAAGTGAGGCCGACGCTGCGGTCCACCCTGTGAACCGCGCTGCGGAGCCGATCCAGCTCCTCCGGCGCTATCGAGTAGCCGTGCTGCGGGCCGGGGAAGACGCGGCTGCGCACCTCCTCGGCGTACGCGCGCACGCCGTCGACCATCGCCTCGCCGATCGCCGCGTACTCCTTGACGAACTTCGGCTTGAAGCCCTGGTGGATCGCCAGCAGGTCGTGCAGGACGAGCACCTGGCCGTCCGTGCTCGGCCCTGCGCCGATGCCGATGATCGGCACCTCCATGAACTCCATGATCACGTCGGTGACCTCGTTCGGGATCGCCTCGAAGACGATCGCGAAGCAGCCCGCCTCCTGCAGCGCCAGCGCGTCCTCGAGCACGGCCTTGGCCCGCGCGGCGGTGCGGCCCTGGGCGCGGTAGCCGCCGAGCGCCGTCGCGGTCTGCGGGGTCAGGCCGACGTGGCCCATGACCGGCACGCCCGCGCGCACGATCGCGCGCGCCCGCTCGGCCATCGTGCCGCCGCCCTCGAGCTTGACCGCGTCGCAGCCCGCCTCCTTGACGAAGCGGTGCGCCGTGGCGATGGCCTGCGCGTCGGACGCCTCGTAGGAGCCGAACGGCAGGTCGCCGACCAGCAGCGGCGTCTCGAGGCCGCGGCGCACGGCGGCGGAGAGCATCAGCAGCTCGTCGACCGTGATCGGCACGGTGTCGGGGTAGCCGAGCACGTTGTTGGCCGCGGAGTCCCCGACGAGCACCATGTCGACCCCGGCCGCCTCGACGGCGAGCGCGCTGGGGTGGTCGTAGGCGGTCACCATGACGATCGGCTCGCCCAGCGCCCGCTTCTCGGCGAGCTTCATGAGGGTGATCGGGGCGCGGCCGGAACGGGCGTCGTCGCGGCGGGGAGGGGAGGACATGGCGTTCAGGGCTCCTTCGTGATGGTCGGCGCCGTGTCGGGGTCGCCGCCTCGGGTCTGGAACAGGGCGTTGTCGATGAGTCGGGTGTCACCTACCCGCGCGGCCACGGCGACGAGCACGCGGCCGTTGACGGTGGTGACGGGGGAGAAGCTGTCGGGGTCGACGAGCGCGAGGTACTCGGGCTCGACGGCGTAGGGGGCCATCGCCGCCAGCGCGGACTCGCGCAGGCGGGCGGCGTCGCGCTCGCCCTCGCCGAGCGCGGCTTCGGCGGCGCGCAGCGCGCGGCTCAGCGCCACCGCGCGCTCGCGCTCACGGGCGTCCAGGCGCACGTTGCGGCTGGACATCGCGAGCCCGTCGGGCTCGCGCACGGTGGGGACGACCTCGAGCGCGACCGGCAGGTCGAGATCGGCGACCATCCGCCGCAGGACGGCGACCTGCTGGGCGTCCTTCTGGCCGAAGAAGGCGACGTCGGGCGCCACGACGTTGAGCAGCTTGGCCACGACCGTGCAGACGCCGGCGAAGTGGCCGGGACCGCGCTCGGCGCCTTCGAGCACCTCGGAGAGCCCCTCGACGCGGACGCTCGTCGCGAAGCCGGGGGGATAGACCTCCTCGGCGGAAGGCGCGAAGAGCACGTCGACGCCGAGCCCTGCCGCCTCGGCCGCGTCGCGCTCCAGCGTGCGCGGGTAGGCGGCCAGGTCACTCGCCTCCTCGAACTGCGCCGGGTTGACGAACAGAGACACGACGACCTCGTCGCAGGCCTCGCGCGCGGCGTGCATGAGGGCTTGGTGGCCGGCGTGGAAGGCACCCATCGTCGGCACCAGCCCGATCCGCCGCCCGGCGGCCCGCGCC
>DATFQI010000371.1:0-10215 GCA_035264365.1 Solirubrobacteraceae bacterium | reverse complement strand
CTCATCCCGCGACTTCGACGGCCGCCTCCGGGTGGGCCTGGAGCGTCTCCTCGCCCGACTCGCCCGTGCGGATGCGGTAGGCCTCCTCGACCGGCATGACGAACACCTTGCCGTCGCCGATCGAGCCGGACCGTGCGTGCTCGAGGATCACCGCGAGGACCTTCTCGACGTCCTGGGAGGCCACGACGCACTCGAGCTTGACCTTGGGCCGCAGGTAGTTCGTCAGCGTCGCGCCGCGATAGCGCTCCGTGACCCCCTTCTGGCGCCCGGATCCCTTGACCTCCGAGATCGTCAGCGACGGGAAGCCCAGCGTGAGCAGCTCCCCGCGGATCGGCTCGAACGCCTCGTGGCGGATGTAGGCCTCGATCTTCTTCATGGCGATCAGGCCCCCGTCGTCTGCGGCTCGCCGACCGAGCGCCGCGCCGCCGGCGCCCGCGTCTCGGCGGGCTCCGAGTGCACGGCCAGCGGCGTGCCGACCACCGTTGGCCGGTACCCGCCGTTGCCGAACAGCTCGGGCTGCGGGATGAACTGCTCCGGGTAGCCGTACATGCCGTGCTCGGCGATGTCCAGGCCGGCCTCCTCGGCCTCGGCGTCGACGCGCAGGCCGACCGTCTTCTTGATCGCCCAGAACGTCCCGATCGAGAGCACGAACACGGTCACGAACGCGGCGGCGATGCCGACCGCCTGGACGCCGAGCTGCTCGAACGAGCCGGAGTAGAACAGGCCCGGCTCACCGATGCCGTTGAGCTCGGCCAGCCGCGTGGAGGTGAACAGGCCGCAGGACAGCGTGCCCCAGACACCCGCGAGGCCGTGCGCGGAGAGCGCGCCGACCGGGTCGTCGAGCTTCTTCTCGATCGCCAGGACGGCGTAGACGACCAGGATGCCGGCCACCAGGCCGATGATCGGGGCAGCCCAGAACTCGACGTAGCCCGACGGGGCGGTGATGCCGACGAGGCCCGCGATCGCGCCGTTGCCGGCCATGCCGACGTCCAGCGAGCGGGTCTTGAAGTACGTCACCAGGCAGGCGCCGATGACGCCGGCCGCCGCGCCGAGCTGCGTGACGAGCATGACCTCGGCCATGCGCGAGCCGCTGGTGCCGAGCGTCGAGCCGCCGTTGAAGCCGAACCAGCCGAGCCAGAGGATCAGCACGCCGAGGCCGACCAGCGGCATCGAGTGGCCGGGGATCGCCCGCGGCTTGCCGTCGGGGCCGTACTTGCCCCGGCGCGCGCCGAGCAGCAGCAGGCAGGCGAGCGCGCCGGTGGCGCCGACCAGGTGGACGACCGTCGAGCCGGCGAAGTCCTGCACGCCGCCGCCGATCTCGCTCAGGAACCCGCCGCCGAAGATCCAGTGCGCGCTCAGCGGGTAGATGACCGCCGCGAACACGACCGCGTAGATCACGTACGCGACGAACTTCAGGCGCTCGAGCGTCGTGCCCCAGACGATCGCCAGGGAGACGGCGCAGAACATGAACTGGAAGAGCATGAAGGCGGCCGTCGAGCCGGTGACCGGGCCTTCCACCAGGCCGCCCTTGATCGTCTCCCCGGTGGAGAAGAAGAAGCCCGAGTCACCGATGATCGCCCCGTCGCCACCGAAGGCCAGGGCGAATCCACAAGCCCACCACGCGATCGTCGCGATCGAGAAGTTCACGAGGATCTTCGCGATCCCCATGCCGGCGTTCTTGCCACGCGAGAAGCCGATCTCCAGGAACGCGAAGCCCGCCTGCATGAACATCACGAGCACGGCCGCGACCAGGACCCAGGTCACGTTGAGCTCGTCCGTCAGCGTTTCGATGCCGCTCACTGCCCTACCTCCTCGTTTCAGGATTCACGAGCAGCAGTCTCAGCCGGATGGGCGCAGGGGTCTTTGGCCCGCTGTCGAAAGTTCTCCCCTGGGTCTTCGCCTCCGGGCGGGGGGTCTTCCAGCGGGCGAAACGCAACGTGCGCATGTTTGTCCAGGTGGACACCCCGCGCGCGGGTGGGCGCAACTAGGCTGCGAGGCGTTCACCGAGGAGGAACTTCCCGACCCATGCCACGCCTTCGTAGCCAGAACGTCACCGCCGCCCAGTGGAGCCCGAACGGGGGCTCGATCGGGCAGGCGGACCTGACCCAGCCCGGCGCCAACGTCTTCGGCGCCAACGTGTTCTCGAGCGCCGTCCAGCGCCAGCGCCTGCCCAAGGCCGTCTACCGCGACCTGCAGGAGACGCTCGCCGAGGGGAAGGCCCTCGAGCCGGCGCTCGCCGACGCCGTCGCGTCGGCGATGAAGGAGTGGGCCCTGGAGAAGGGCGCCACCCACTTCACGCACTGGTTCCAGCCGCTGACCGGCATGACCGCCGAGAAGCACGACTCCTTCTACGCGCCGACCGGCGACGGCTCGGCGATCGCGGACTTCTCCGGCAAGGAGCTGATCCAGGGCGAGCCGGACGCCTCGTCATTCCCGACCGGCGGCATCCGGGCCACCTTCGAGGCCCGCGGCTACACCGCGTGGGACCCGACCTCGCCGGCCTTCATCCTCGAGAACCCCAACGGCGCGCTGCTGTGCATCCCGACCGCGTTCGCGTCCTGGACGGGCGAGGCGCTGGACAACAAGATCCCGCTGCTGCGCTCCATGGACGCGCTGTCGCGCTCCGCGGTCCGCGCGCTCACGCTGCTCGGCGACACCGAGGTCTCGAGGGTCTTCACGACCGTCGGGCCCGAGCAGGAGTACTTCCTGATCGACGAGCAGTACTACTTCGAGCGCCCCGACCTGGTCACCACCGGCCGCACGCTGTTCGGCGCCCAGCCGCCGAAGGGCCACGAGCTCGACGACCACTACTTCGGCTCGATCCCCGAGCGCGTGCTCGCGTGCATGCTCGACGCCGAGCGCGAGCTGGCCAAGCTCGGCGTGCCGATCAAGACCCGCCACAACGAGGTCGCTCCGGCGCAGTACGAGGTCGCCCCGATCTTCGAGAACTCGAACGTCGGCTCCGACCACCAGCAGCTCGTGATGCAGATCCTGCAGAACGTCGCCCGCCGCTACGGGCTGGTCTGCCTCCTGCACGAGAAGCCGTTCGCCGGCGTCAACGGCTCGGGCAAGCACAACAACTGGTCGATGGGCACGGACACGGGCATCAACCTGCTCGAGCCGGGCGAGACGCCGCACGAGAACCTGCAGTTCCTGTTCTTCTGCACCGCCGTCATCCAGGCCGTCGACAACCACCAGCAGCTGCTGCGCGCGTCGGTCGCCAACGCCGGCCAGGATCACCGGCTCGGCGCCAACGAGGCGCCGCCCGCGATCATCTCGGTCTTCCTCGGCGCCGAGCTGGAGAAGATCTTCGAGGCGATCGAGAGCGGCTCGGGCGACGGCGAGACGCCGCAGAGCCACCTCGACCTGGGCGCCTCGGTGCTCCCGGCCCTGCCGATGCACGGCGGCGACCGCAACCGGACCTCGCCGTTCGCCTTCACGGGCAACAAGTTCGAGTTCCGCGCGCTCGGCTCCAGCATGTCGCTGGCGCTCCCCAACACGGTGCTCAACACGATCGTCGCGCAGTCGATCGACGACCTCGCCGACAAGCTCGACGCGGCCGCCGACGGCGGATCGCTCGAGGACGCGATCCTCTCCGTGATCAAGCGGACGTGGTCGGACCACAAGCGCGTCGTCTTCGACGGCGACAACTACGCCGACGAGTGGCACGAGGAGGCCGAGTCGCGCGGCCTGGCCAACCTGCGCCAGTCGCCCGACGCGCTGCCGTGGCTGGTCGAGCCGGCCACGGTGGAGGTCTTCGAGAAGTACGAGGTCCTCTCCGAGCGCGAGCTCGAGTCGCGCTACGAGGTCTACCTCGAGCAGTACACGACGACGATCAACATCGAGGGCGAGACGGCCGCGTCGATCGCGCGGACGATGCTGCTCCCGGCGGCGATCAAGTGGCTCGCCGCGCTCGGGGCGACCGACGGCGGCGCGGGCGTCATGCGCCTGAAGGAGGAGGCGAGCACGCTCGTCGACGAGTTCGTCGAGGCGATCTTCACCCTCGAGGCCGCCAACCGCGAGCACCCGCACACCGATGACGTCCTCGAGGGCGCCAAGTACGTCCAGAGCGCGGTCATCGACGCGATGGACAAGGTCCGCGAGGTCGCCGACAAGCTCGAGAAGGTCGTCCCGGACGACCTCTGGCCGCTGCCGAAGTACTCCGAGGTGCTCTTCATCAAGTAGCGTCCGTCAGGACAAGCAGACGCGTGCGAGGGCCCCGCTCCGGCGGGGCCCTCGTCGTCTCGCGTGGTCCTAGGTCCGATTGCCGATGGAAAGCGCGCCCGGGCGGGCGCAGACTGGCGCCATGACGACCACGAGCATGACGGCGAGCGAGCGGATCACCGCCGAGGTGACGGGCTGGCCCGGAGTGACGGCGGGCGATGGCGAGCGCGGGGAGTTCGGCTTCCGGGTCGGGCGCCGCGAGATCGGCCACCTGCACGGCGACCGGGTGCTCCACATCGGCTTCCCCAAGGCCGTCTGGCACGAGCTCCACGACGCGGGGCGGATCGACTACCACCCCGTGTTCCCCGCGAAGCCGGGCTACGCGTCGCGGGCCCTGGCCACCGACGCCGACGTCGAGGACGCGATCGCGCTGCTGCGGCTCAACTACGACCGGGCCGTTGGGCGGCACGGCGTGCCGTCCAGTCCGGGCGACTGAGCCGCCAGACCCGCTCGACACCCTCCTCGCCCGGCGCCAGGGGCCCGCGGCGCGTGTCGCCCACGAGCTCGAAGCCGAGCTTGCGCGGCACGCCCCCGCTGGCGGCGTTCGCGCGGTCGTGGTGGATCTCCACGCGCTCGATGGCGGGGTCGGTGAAGGCGCGCTCGCACAGCTGCCGCGCCACCTCGGTGGCGAGCCCGCGGCGGAGGTGTGCCGGGTGGATCCAGTAGCCGATCTCGACCCCGCCGGACCCGATCCGGTAGTGCAGCCCGCAGCTGCCCACGAGCTCGCCGTCGAGCCAGACGCCGAGGAACTCGTCGGTGCCGGCGAGCCGCCGCTGCTCCCACTCGCGCAGCATCTCCAGCTGCGCCCCGCGGGGCTTCGGCCACTCCGCCGCCCAGGCCATCCACGGGCGCAGGTGGTCGAGGCTCTCCTCGATCGCGCGCGCCTGCGCGGCCGCGTCTTCAGCCTGCCACTGACGCAGTTCCAGGGCCATCGGCGTGTTGATTGTGACGGGCGCTCAAGTCGCGCCCGCGGCTGCCGATGAAAGGAGTGAGTTCACCGGCACCGCCCAGTCCTCACAAATCCCCTTCGTCACAGGACGAGGCTTCAAGCCGGGGGACTCACCCCTCCCCTCCCAGCGAAGCGCCCGGCCACAAGCCGGGCGTTTCGCCTTTCTAGGCAGCGAGCTGCTCGCCGACTTCGTCGAGCGGCCGCAGCTCCTCGGCGTAGGACATCGAGTGGCGGCGCAGCGTGCCGTCCGGGGAGAGCTCGTAGGCGCCCATCCGCCACAGCGGCGGCGAGTAGGCGTGCAGCGTGACCGCGGGCTCGGTGCCCGCGTGCGAGACGCGGTGGATGTCGGAGGCCGCGAAGGCCAGCGATTGCCCTGCCGAGAGCGTGCGGCCGGCCGGCGGCCCGCCGAGCACGAGCCGCTCCTCGCGCACGCGCCCGCGCACCACCGTCAGGGCACCCGCGGAGACGTCGTGGTCGTGGAAGCCGGTGTCGTGGTCGTTCATCCAGCAGATCAGCCAGACCGCGACGTGGTCGTCGCGATGGAGCTGCTCGTACGTGCGCGAGTCCGCGCGGTGGGAGACGAGGTGGTGCCAGTGGTCGGGGCGCTCGGCCAGGCCCTGCACGAGCTCGGTGAGGGCGGCGGCGTCGAGGTCTTCGCGGTGGGTCGGGAGCATCAGGTGATCACGGGGTCGAGGCACAGCGGGGCACGGGCAGGACGATAACAACAATCTCGACTGATTTAGTCGAGATACTGAGCGAGCACAGGTGAAAACCGACGATCGGCCAAACCTTGCCAAAGGTGTGTCAAGGTTGCGCTACGCTTCCCGTGATGCGTGACTTCCTCGCTGCCACCCGTGACCGCGTGATCGTCTTCGACGGCGGCATGGGCGCCACCCTCGAGCAGTTCGACCTCGACCTCGAGCGCGACTACAAGCTCCCCGGCCGCTGCCACGAGGCGCTCGTCCTCAACCGGCCCGACGTCATCCAGGGCGTCCACGAGTCGATGGTCGAGGCCGGCGCGGAGGTCGTCGAGACCGACACGTTCCAGGGCTCGCGGCTCAAGCTCGAGGAGTGGGGCCTCGGCGAGCACACGCTCGAGATCAACCGCGGGGCCGCCGAGATCGCCCGCAAGGCCGTCGGAGAGGATCGCTTCGTCGCCGGCTCGATCGGCCCGACGGGCTACCTGCCGGCCTCCGAGGACCCGAGCCTCGGCCAGATCCGCTTCCGCGAGCTCGTCGGCGTGTTCGCCGAGCAGGCCCAGGGCCTGCTGGAGGGCGGCGTCGACCTCGTGATCATCGAGACCGCGCAGGACATCCTCGAGGTCAAGGCCGCGATCTTCGGCGTCCGCGAGGCGTTCAAGACGGCCGGCCGCACGACCCCGATCCAGGCCTCGGTGTCGCTCCTGCCCAACGGCGGCAAGATGCTGCTCGGCACCGACATCTCGTCCGTGCTGGCCACGCTGGAGGCGCTCAAGGTCGACGTGATCGGGCTCAACTGCTCGACCGGCCCCGAGGACATGCGCGACGCGATCCGCTTCCTCGGCGAGCACTCCCCCCTGCCGGTCCACTGCATCCCCAACGCCGGCATCCCGCACCAGGGCCCCGACGGCGAGACCGTCTTCCCCGAGGAGCCGGAGCCGCTGGCCGAGGTGCTCGGCGAGTTCGTGCAGCGCTACGGCGTCTCGATCGTCGGCGGCTGCTGCGGCACCACGCCCGACCACATCCGCGCGATCCACAAGGCCTGCGCGTCGCAGAAGGTCTCGACCCGCCCGGCCCCGCGCGCGCCGCACGTCTCCTCGATGATCACCGCCCAGCCGCTCGCGCAGGAGCCCGCGCCGACGATCGTCGGCGAGCGCGTGAACTCGCAGGGCTCGCGCCGCGCCAAGGAGCTGCTGCTGGCCGACGACTACGACGCGCTCGTCCAGGTCGCGGAGGACCAGGTCGAGGGCGGCGCGCACGTGCTCGACCTCTGCGTCGCGCTGACCGAGCGCCAGGACGAGGACGAGCAGATGCGCCTCGTCGCCAAGAAGGTCTCGCTCACCCAGCCCGCCCCGATCCAGGTCGACTCGACCGAGCCCGAGGTGATCGCGACCGCGCTGGACCAGATCCCGGGCCGCGCGATCGTCAACTCGGTCAACCTCGAGGCCGGCCGCGACAAGCTCGACAAGGTCGTCCCGATCGCGCTGGAGCACGGCGCCGCGCTGATCGCGCTGACGATCGACGAGGAGGGCATGGCCAAGACGCGCGAGCGCAAGGTGGAGGTCGCCAAGCGCATCCACCAGCTCGTCTGCGAGGAGCACGGGCTGGACCCCGAGCTGCTGATCTTCGACGACCTCACCTTCACGCTGACGACCGGCGACGAGGAGTGGAGGCCGTCCGCAGTCGAGACGATCGAGGGCATCCGGCTGATCAAGGAGGCGCTGCCCGGCGTAAAGACCTCACTCGGCGTCTCCAACGTGTCGTTCGGCATCGGGCTGAAGGCGCGCTCGGTCCTGAACTCCGTCTTCCTGCACCACTGCGTCGAGGCCGGCCTGGACCTCGCGATGGTCAACCCGAACCACATCACGCCCTACGGCGAGATCGGCGAGGACGAGCGGGCGCTGGCCGACGACCTCGTCTTCAACCGCCGCGACGACGCGCTCGAGCGCTTCATCAACCACTTCGAGTCGCTGGGTCCGGAGGACGAGGCCGAGGCCGCGGACCCGACGGCCGGCATGGAGCCCGAGGAGGCACTGCACTTCCACATCCTGCGCCGCAAGCGCGAGGGCGTCGAGGCGCAGATCGACAAGTCGGTCGAGAAGATCGGCGCCGTCCCGACGCTCAACGAGGTGCTGCTGCCGGCCATGAAGGAGGTCGGCGACAAGTTCGGCGCGGGCGAGCTGATCCTGCCGTTCGTGCTCCAGAGCGCGGAGGTCATGAAGCGCGCCGTCGCCCAGCTCGAGCAGTACCTCGACAAGGTCGAGGGCTACACGAAGGGCACCGTGGTGCTCGCGACCGTGTTCGGCGACGTGCACGACATCGGCAAGTCGCTGGTCAACACGATCCTGACCAACAACGGCTACAAGGTCGTCGACCTCGGCAAGCAGGTCCCGATCGGCACGATCCTCGACGCCGCCAAGGAGCACGACGCGACCGCGATCGGGCTCTCCGCGCTGCTCGTCTCGACCTCGAAGCAGATGCCGCTGTGCATCCAGGAGCTGCACGAGCAGAAGCTCGAGTACCCGCTGCTGATCGGCGGCGCCGCGATCAACCGCAAGTTCGGCTGGCGCGCGCTGTACCCGGGCGGCAAGCAATCCGAGGACATCTACGAGCCCGGCGTCTTCTACTGCAAGGACGCCTTCGAGGGCCTGGCCGTGATGGACCGGATCGTCGAGCCCGAGCGCCGCGCCGAGCTCGTGCAGAAGGTGCGCGACGACGCCGCCAAGTTCCGCACCGAGGGCGAGGAGCCGGAGGTGCTCGACACCTCCGACGACTCCGTGCGCTCGGCCGCGCTGACCGACAACCCGGTCCCCGAGCCGCCGTTCTGGGGCGTGCGCGAGATCGAGGTCGACGTCGACGAGCTCTACTCGCACCTGGACACGCACGTGCTGTTCAAGCTCCACTGGGGCGGGCGCGGCGTGAAGGGCGACGCCTGGAAGAAGCTGCTCGAGGAGGACTTCCGCCCGCGCCTGGAGCGCATGTGGGCGGAGGCCGACTACCTGCACCCGCGCGCGCTGCTGGGCTACTTCCCCTGCTACTCCGAGGGCAACGAGATCGTCGTCCTGGACCCCGAGGACCGGGAGACCGAGCTGGAGCGGCTCTACTGCCCCCGCCAGCCCAAGGGCGACCGCCTCTCGCTGGCCGACTTCTACCGCCCGAAGGACTCCGGCGAGCTCGACGTGGTCGCGCTGCAGGCCGTCACGGCCGGCGACGAGGTCACGGAGCTGATGGCCAAGCTGGAGGCCGACGGCGAGTTCGCCGAGCAGCTGTTCACCCACGGCCTCGGCGTGCAGACGGCCGAGGGCCTGGCGGAGTGGCTGCACTGGCGCGTGCGCCAGGACCTCGGCATCCCCGAGACGCAGGGCCGCCGCTACTCGTGGGGCTACCCGGCCGTGCCGGAGCAGTCCGAGCACGAGAAGGTCTACCGCCTGCTGGAGGCGACCGAGCGGATCGGTCTGCAGCTGTCGGGCGGCTACGCCGTCGAGCCCGAGCAGTCGACGCTGGCGATCATCGCCCATCATCCGCAGGCGACCTACTTCGGCATGCGCAACGGGCGCCTGCTCGAGGACGGCACGCCCGACGACATCATCAAGGGCTCCCCGCGCGACCCCTCGCGCTTCGGCGAGATCGGCGACGACGAGCCGGCCGAGCCGGGCACGCGCGAGCCCGCGCGCGCCTAGGGCCATGACGGTCGCGGAGCGGATCGGGCGGGGCGGCTTCGTCTCGTTCGAGCTGTGGCCGCCGCGCTCCGAGGCGTCCGCCGCGGCGCTGGAGGAGGCGCTCGATGCGTTGTCGGCCCTGCGGCCGGCGTTCGTGGCGATCACCTACGGCGCCGGCGGCTCCACTCGCGAGCGCACGCACGAGCTCGTGGCGCGGCTGGCGGGCAGCGAGCTGCTGCCGCTCGCGCACCTGACCTGCGCGGCGCACGGGCGGGCCGAGCTCGTCTCGCTGCTCGAGCGGTATCTGGAGGCGGGCGTGCGCGACCTGCTGGCGCTGCACGGCGACCCGCCGCTGTCCGCGACCGAGGAGCTCCCCGAGGGCGACCTGCGCTACGCGATCGAGCTCGTGGAGCTGGCCCGCTCGGTCGGCTTCCCGTCGGTCGGCGTGGCCGTGCACCCGGAGGGCCATCCGGCCGCGCCGTCGCGGGCGCAGGACCTCGCGTGGCACGCGGCCAAGCTGCGGTCCGCGGACTTCGGCCTCACCCAGTTCCTGCACCGGGCGTCGGACTACGCGGCGTTCGTGGACGCCGTCGGGGTCGACACGCCCGTCGTGCCCGGCGTGATGCCGATCACCAACGTGCGCCAGCTCGAGCGGATGGCGGCGATGTCGGGCACCGAGGTGCCG
>DATFQI010000370.1:0-3829 GCA_035264365.1 Solirubrobacteraceae bacterium | reverse complement strand
TGCTCGAAGCTCGCCGCCGCCGAGTGGGCGTCTTGCGACGTTCACATACCCGGCCTCGCCGGCATGGACGAGGACCAGGCCTATCGCGCGATGGACCTGCTCGTCGAGGCCGACGCCCAGGCCAAGGTCCAGGAGGCGGTGTTCTTCGCCTGCGCCGATCTGCTCAACCTCGAGGTCGACCTGCTGTTCTTCGACACCACGAGCACCTATTTCGAGCGCGACGAGCCCGAGGCCGGCGAGGGCGCGTTCCGCGTCTTCGGGCATAGCAAAGACCACCGCCCCGACCTGCCGCAGATCGTGATCGGCCTCGCCGTCACGCGCGAAGGGATCCCTGTGCGCGTGTGGTGCTGGCCCGGCAACACCAACGACATGTCGGTGATCCGCGAGGTCAAGGACGACCTCAGGGGCTGGCGCCTCGGCCGGGTCGTTACGGTCGTCGACCGCGGCTTCTCCTCCGATGAGAACCTGCGCTACCTCACGCGCGCGGGCGGGCACTGGATCGCCGGCGAGCGGATGCGCGACGGCAGCCCAGACGCCGCAGCCGCGTTGGCGCGCCAAGGCCGCTACCAGACCGTCCGCGACAACCTGCGCGTCAAGGAGGTCCGCGTCGGTGAGGGCGACGCGGCCACGCGCTTCATCATCTGCCACAACCCCGCCGAGGCTGAGCGCGAACGCACCCAGCGCGACGAGACCATCCGCCGGCTCGAAGCCGAACTGGACCGCATCAACGCTCAGCGCGCCAAGGCCAAGACCAAGCACGCCAGCGAGGCGCACACGAAAGCCGAGTGCGCGCTTCGCGACCACCCCGCGCTCGGGCGCTACCTGCGCCAGACCAAGACCGGACGGCTGCTCATCGACCGATCCAAGATCAACGCCGAACAGCGGCTGGACGGCAAGTTCCTGCTCTCCACCTCAGACCCCGACCTCTCCGCCGAGGACGTCGCGCTCGGCTACAAGAACCTGCTCGAAGCCGAACGCGGCTTCCGCGATCTGAAGACCACGATCGAGCTGCGGCCCGTCTTTCACCGCCTCGAGCACCGCATCCGCGCGCACGTCCTGCTCTCCTGGCTGGCGCTGCTGCTCATTCGCGTCGCCGAACGCCAGACCAACCAGACCTGGCGGCGCATCGCGCTCGAACTCGGCCGCCTGCACCTCGTCACCCTCACCGGCCCTACCGGCACGATCGCGCAGACCACCGAGCTCACCGAAACCCAACGCGAGTTCCTCGCGGCAACCGGCATCCAGCCCCCGCCGCGGATCACCGCGCTACAGCCCGCCTGAGCCCGCCCAGCCGCCCCACACGACGTGGGCACACACGCACAAGCTGCACAAAGTCCCCGAACCCCAGCAGCCATGCGGGATTACGGCCGATCTACGTGCCCATCAACTGCGGAAGTCGGGACAACCCGACTACGTGCCGCCACCGATGCGCTCTCGTCGGTCGCCGACGACAACGCCGACAACATCGACCCGTTGCTCGACTTCTTCAACGGGCTCCGGCGGGAGCTATCCGGCCGCGTAAACAGCGCCACGGACATGAAACGCCTCAACGCCGTGATGAAGGAGTTCTTCTCCGAGGTCGTGTTGGTCGCGTCCGATAACGGAGTTCTTATCGCCCCGTACCTGCACGCGGATGCCGTCGAACGGGTACTCGGCGAACGCGGATTGGCGCCCGACGAAGATGGCTTCCCGGACGGTCTGAACATCGGCCATCCGCCGCCGTTGCGCGCGTTGCGTACCCCTAGCGGAAACCCGCGTCCGCTCTAGGTCAGCGGGTTGAACAGCAGTCCGGTGGGGACCTTCGGATAGAAGTAGGTCGACTTCGGCGGCATCACCTCGCCGGCGGCGGCGACCTCGCGCACCAGCTCCACCGGCGCCGCGCCCATGAAGAGGCCGGCCTGGACGTCGCCCGTGCTCACGCGCTCGCGCGCCTCCTCCGTCGAGCGGGCGTAGTGGAGCCCGCGCAGGTGCGAAATGTCGTCCTCACTCATCCCGAGCGCGCGCTTGAGCAGCAGCGCCTCGGTGACGGCCGTGTCGAGCCGGCGGTAGGCGGGCGGCTTGCCCGGCAGCGCCGCATCCGCGATCGCGGGGTCCTTGAGCGTGAGCCGCAGCGGGCGGCCGTGGTGCGCGTCGAGGTAGCCGATCCGCACGCGGCCGTCGGGAGCGGGCTCGAGCTCGTCGGCGCTCACCTCCTCGACCTCCCAGTCGTGCCGGATCGCGTCTCGCAGGGCTGCGCGCCGCTCGTCGTCGAGCCCGCTGAGCAGGCGGTGGGTGGGGAAGATCGTGAGGCCGGCGTCGCGCAGCGAGACGAGGCACATCAGCACGTGGCGGTGCCCGCCGTCGCCGCCGACCTCGTCGGCGTAGACGCGCGCGGTCTCGTAGCGGTGGTGCCCGTCGGCGATCAGCAGCTCGCTGGGAGCGAGCGCCTGCTGCGCTGCGGCGATCGCCGCACCGTCGCCGACGCGCCAGAGCCGGTGCGCGGTGCCGTCGTCGTCGGTGAGCTCGCCGAACGGCGGGCCGTCGAGGTGCGGCGCCAGCGGCGACCAGGCGTCGGCGTCGTAGAGCGAGAAGATGGCGGAGAGGTTGACGCGCGTCGCGCGCGTCAGCCGCAGCCGGTCCTCCTTGGGGCCCGGATGCGTGCGCTCGTGCGGGCGGATCCGGCCGGCGCCGTACTCCTCGACGCGCACCCGCGCGAACACGCCGTGGCGCGTGCGGCGCCGCCCGTCGGGCCCGCTGTAGTCCTGCTCGAGCGCCCACAGCGCCGGCTCCGCGTCGCCGACGACCACGCCCTCCCGGAGCCACGCGCCCAGCGTTTCGGCGGCCCGCGCGTAGGGGTCGGGGCCGGCCGGGAGGTCGATCGCCACGGCGTTGTAGGGCGAGCGCGCCAGCAGCACGGCGCGCTGCTCGGCGTCGATCACGTCGTAGGGCGGGGCGGCCACGGGGCCGAGCCCGCCGGTGCGGGACAGGTCGTAATGGAGCGCGTGGAGGGGCGTGATGGCGGCCACGGCGGCGGCGGATGCTAGAGCCTCCGCCGCCGCCGCGAGCCGACCTGCCTCCCAGCCCGTCCCGAGGGAGCTTTGTCTACCGGCGAACCCCGAAGTCCGCCGTGTACGTGGCGCCTTCCAGGCCGCCCGAGCCGACCGGCGCGCCGACGGCGACGCCGATTCCGATCTCGCGGAACTGGCGCCGCAGGATGTTCGCCCTGTGGCCGGGCGATTCCATCCAGGCGCGCTGGATCTCCGCGGCGGTGCCCAGGTTGTAGGTGCCCCAGGCGATGTTCTCGCCCAGCGACCAGCTCTGGTTGCGGGCGTAGCCGGTGCGCAGGATGCGGTCCGCCATGTCGGCGCCGGACAGCGACTCGTGGGCGAAGAAGCCGCTCGCGACCATGTCGTCGGAGTGGCCCTGCGCCGCGCGCCGGAGCTTGGGGTTCTCGCGCAGCGGCGGGAGGCCGTGGGCGGCGCGCTCGCGGTTGTTCAGGCACAGAACGGCGGCGCGGATCTCGCCCAGGTTGCCCGGCCCGGGCAGCGTGTCCACGTTCGCGCATGCGCCGCCGCGCTTGCGCTTGGCCGCGTCGGCTGTGGCGCCCGGGAGCACGACGACCAGGCACGCGGCGAGCGCGAACGCGAGCAGCAGGCGCGGGGCTTCGATGACGGACATCTGCTCGTCCATCGGCGAGCGGGCTCGAATTCGCGCGCGATCCGCGCCTGCCTGGACGCTCGTTCGGCGCCTGCCATGATTCCCGCGGACGGGGTGTAGCTCAGCCTGGTTAGAGCGCTGCGTTTGGGACGCAGAGGTTCGCCGGTTCGAATCCGGCCACCCCGATCCCCGA